>NZ_JAHUZF010000002.1 GCF_019218295.1 Maritimibacter sp. DP1N21-5 | reverse complement strand
CCCCCCCCCCCCCCCCCCCCCCCCCCCCCCCCCCCCCCCCCCCCCCCCCCCCCCCCCCCCCCCCCCCCCCCCCCCCCCCCCCCCCCCCCCCCCCCCCCCCCCCCCCCCCGGTCGCCTGTCGCACAGGCGACAGGCGAAACCTCATGCCTCGCGCCGTCCTGCCGATGCCCCCAAGGGAAACACCTTGGCCGGGTTCAGAATCCACGCCGGATCGAACACATCCTTCACCGCCATCTGCACCTCTAGATCGTCGGGCGCATATTGCACGTCCATCAGGTCACGCTTCTCGATGCCCACGCCATGCTCCCCGGTCAGACAACCGCCCACCTCGACGCAGAGCTTCAGGATATCCGCCCCCATCGCTTCGGCCTTGGCCAGATCGCCGTCCTTGTTGGCATCGTAGATGATCAGCGGGTGCATGTTCCCGTCGCCCGCGTGAAACACATTGCCCACCCCCAGCCCGTAGGTCTCGGACAGTTCCCCGATCCGGCGCAGAACATGGGGCAGCTCGCTCACCGGAATGGTGCCATCGAGGCAGATGTAGTCGCCCTTCTGCCCCATCGCGCCAAACGCCGACTTCCGTCCGAGCCAGATCAGCCGGCTTTCCTCTGCGCTGGCGCTTTCGCGGATTTCGACGGGATCATGGGTGCGGGCGATGGCGATGATCCGCGACAACTGGTCGGCGATTTCCGCCTCGCTGCCTTCGACCTCAATGATCAGAAGCGCCTCGCAGTCGGGATAGCCCGCGCCCGTGAAGGCTTCCGTCGCCTCGATACAGGGCCGGTCCATGAACTCGATGGCGACCGGCACGATCCCCGACTTGATGATGTCGGACACACAGGCCCCGGCGACCACGTTGGACGAAAACCCGACCAGCACCGGACGCGCGCCCTCGGGCTTGGCGAGGATGCGCAGCGTCGCCTCGGTCACCACGCCCAATTGCCCTTCGGAGCCGCAGACCAGCCCCAGAAGGTCGAGCCCCTCGGCATCCAGATGCGCGCCGCCGATCTCGATCACCTCGCCGTCGGCCATCACCATCGTCACGCCCAGAAGGTTGTTCGTCGTAACCCCGTATTTCAGGCAATGCGCGCCCCCGGAATTCATCGCGATGTTGCCCGCGATGGCGCAGGCGAGCTGGCTCGACGGGTCCGGCGCATAAAAGAACCCGTCCGCCTCCACCGCCCCGGTCACGGCGAGGTTCGTGCGCCCGGACTGCACCCGGATGAAGCGGTTCGGATAATCGACCTCCAGAACCTCGGTCAGCCGCATTACGCCCAGCACCACGCTGTCCGCCGTGGGCAGAGCGCCGCCGGCCAGGGACGTGCCCGAGCCGCGCGGCACGACGGGAACCCCTTCCTCGTGGCAGATGCGCATCACCGCGGCCACCTCTTCGGTCGAGGCCGGCAGCACCGCGCAGAGCGGCGGACAGCGATAGGCCGACAGCGCGTCGCATTCATAGGCCTTGAGTTCGATCCCGTCCTCGATCACGGCGTCCCCGGGCAGGACCTCATGCAGCCGCGCGACGATCCGCGACCGTTTCGCCAGGATGTTTTCGCTGGGTTCCGGCATCTGCATGGCAAAGTCCTCCCGAATGCCAATCTCCTATCGGGCGCACCGCCGGATTTCCAGTCCAAACGCCCGACGACCCTCTTGCGGCCCCATGCCTTTCCGGTTCATCTGGCCCCATGATCTGGGTCAAAGTCATACATATTCTCTGCGTGATGGGCTGGATGACATCCATCTTCGCCGTGCCGCGCGCGATCATCTACTGGAAACGCGACTGGGACCGGCACACGGCCCAGGGTCCGATCGGCGATCTGACCCACCGGCTCTATCGGTTTTCCGCCGGGCTTGGCGTCATCGCCGCGATCACGGGCCTCTGGATGGCCTGGGACCTGGGCTTTCCCGGCTGGGTCTGGCTGAAGCTGAGCCTCGTCGTCCTGCTCGCCGCGCATTACGTCTGGACCGGACGGCTCGTCATCCGGGCCCAGCGCGGCCATTTCACCGACACCGACCGCTTCCTGCGCATCTTCAACGAAATCTCCGTCCTCGTGGTGATCGCGATCCTCTGGGCGGTGGTGGCCAAGCCCTTCTGATGCTCGCCGAGGCCGCCTCCGACGTGCTGGCAGGCTTCACCTGGCTCGATGCGCTCGCCGTGGCGCTGATCCTTCTGGCCTGGGTCGGAATCCGCTGGCTGATCGAGCACTCGCCCGACCATCGCCCCTCGATGGGCCGGGTGATGAAAGACTATCGCCGCGAATGGATGACGCAATTCGTCACCCGCAGCCCGCGTATCTTCGATGCCACGGTGCTCTCCTCACTGCGTCAGGGCACCACCTTCTTCGCGTCGGCCTGCATGATCGCGATCGGCTCGGGCCTTGCACTTCTGGGCAACACGGACCGACTGGATACCGTGGCCGAAGACCTGATCGCCGCCGAGGCGCCCCAGATCGTCTGGGAGATCAAGATTCTCTTCGTCCTCGTCTTCGTGACCTCGGGCTTTCTCGCCTTCGTCTGGTCGCATCGGCTTTTCGGCTACAATGCCATCGTCATGGCGAGCGTGCCAAACGACCCGAACGATCCGAGGGCGCTGCCCCGCGCTGCCAAGGCGGCCGAGATCAACATCAACGCCGCCCGCAGCTACAACCGCGGCCTGCGCGCGGTCTACTTTGCCATGGCAGCCCTTGCATGGCTGTTGGGCCCCGTCGCACTCATGATCGCGACCGCCATCACCTTCGTCGTGCTCTGGCGGCGCGAGTTCCGGTCCAATTCCCGCGCGGCGCTGATCGCGGATGACCTGAGCTAGCGCAGGCTCCGCCAGAGCGTCAGCGCGAGATCAGACAGGTCCCCGGCCCGCGCCGCGAGGTGTTCACGCGCCAGTCCCGCTCCGGCCTCCGCCCGTGCGATACGCGCCATGAGCCGCCCGATCCGCCGCCGATGGGTGCCCGTCGCCACCTGCACCGGATCCGCGATCACACCCGCGAAGGTCGTGACAAGGCTCGCCCCGACCGCCAGCACCAGCGCAGTTCCCGCCACCTGCCAGAACCCAAGGCTCACGGGGAAAAGCGCATACCACCCGCGCCCGAGCCATGGCCCCAGCGGAAACCGGTCGACCGCCTGCCCATAGGCCCGCGCCTCGGCCAGAGGTCCGGCGAGCGAGATCACGCCCGGTGTCACGGCGTGAAAAAACACGAGGCCCAGCGCGACCAGAACGATCATCGTGGTGATCTCGGCCACGGCAGAACGCACGCCGACGTAATCCGCGACGGCCCGGCGCACGACGGCTGGATCCGCCTCCGGCATCTGCCGGGCCAGAAAGGCCTCGACCTTGTCCCCCACCGCCCGTGCCACCGCCGTTTCCAGGATCACCCGCCGCGACCCGAGCCAGACAGCGTGCCTCGGGAACCGCAGAAGTCGGGCGAGCCCTGCGAGCAGTTTCACGATCAGGAAGACCGGCGCCAGCAAGAGGTTCGCCGGCGCGCGCAACAAGTCCCAGCCGAAGGCGGCACGATGCAGCCGCAGCGTGCCACGAACCCCGAAGACCTCGCGCACGAAAGTCGCTATTTCCCGGTGACGATCCAAAAGCTCCGCCCTCCGCCTTTTGGACGTCTAGGTAAGCGCGCTAACCGCGCCCACCAAGGTCCTGAACGTCATGGGTTCATGAAAATCGCTGCGGGTCGCGCGCAAGAGCGCCGTTTCCGGCAAAACGCCCCTCAGGCCTTCCGCGCCCGGCGCCCGCGCCCCTCGGCGAGCCAGGCCGCCACCGCGAGCCCCGCCGCCAGGAGGAGCATCAGCCAAGGCGGCGCGAGCGGCACGATGCGGATGTCTTCGACCACATAGGCCCCGCGCGGTGTGAAGCCGATCCAGCCGCGCCCGGCCGCAGCTCGGCCTTCGTTCACGGCGCGAAGCTGCGGCGCGCCATCCTCGACCGCGAGAACGCCACCGCGCATCGGGGCCATCACCGGCTCAACCAGATCGCCGGTCGCAATGGTCTCCTCGAACTCTTTGGGCGACGCCGGGCCCACGGCCACGACGGCCGTCTGGTCGCCCTCGGCCAGACGGAAAAGCCCGATCTCGCCACTCGCAAAGGTGCTCTGATAAAGCCCCGGCGCGACCTCCTCCATCGGCAGGACTTCTTCGGTGCCGTCGGGCCGGGTCACGGTCAGCTCCTTGGCACCCTCGGCCATGGTCCGGCGCGTCACGGTCACTTCGCCGCCCGACGATTGCGCGGTCAGCGCCTCTTCCTCGAGTTCCGGCTCCTTCATCATCCAGTGCGCGAGCCGCTTCAGTAGCTCGAGTTGCGGTCCCCCGCCCTCGAACCCGCGGCTCCAGAGCCAGGCGTGGTCGGAGGCCAGAAGCGCGACGCGCCCCTCGCCCACCCGGTCAAGCGTCAGCAATGGCCGCCCATCGGCGCCGCACATCACCGTATTGCCCGAGGTCTCGTCCAGCTCGATAAGCCGCATCCATCGGCCCCAGCCACCTTCCGGCGCGAAATCGGCAAGCCCGCGTGTCACCGGATGACGCTGGCCAAGGTCTGTGACCTCGGGCGAATAGGCTTCGTTCAGGACGCGCGCCGTCGGCTCGCCGGGCAGGATCGCCCCCAGCGGCGAACGGGCGAGGCTCTGCGCCCCGGCCAGGTCGGGACCGGCGGCGACCAGCACCGCACCACCCGCTTCGACATAGTTGCGCACGCTCATGAGATAGCTCGCAGGCAAAATACCCCGGAGCTTGTAGCGGTCGAAGATGATCAGATCGAACTCGTCGATCTTCTCCATGAACAGTTCCTGCGTCGGAAAGGCGATGAGGGACAGTTCGCTCACCGGCACGCCGTCCTGTTTTTCCGGCGGGCGCAGGATGGTGAAGTGGACCAGATCGACCGAACTGTCTGACTTGAGCAGGTTGCGCCAGGTCCGCGTGCCGGGATGCGGCTCGCCGCTGACCAGAAGCACCCTGAGCCGGTCACGCACACCGTTCATGGTGACGACGGCAGCGTTGTTGCGGTCAGTCAGTTCTCCCTCGGCCGTGGGCGTGGTGAACTGGATCACGTTCTGCCCGCCGTGCGTCAGGGTGACGGGCAGGATCAGCTCCTCGTTGACCGGCACCTGATAGACCTCGGGCTCCGCCCCGTCGATGGACACCGCCAGATCGACGAGTGTCGTGCCGGGTGCCGCGCCTTCGTCGTCGATGCGCAGGCGAATGTCCTGTTCCTCGTCCAGAATGGCGAAGGCCGGGGCGTTCACCACCTGCAACCGACGGTCCCAGTCGTCCTCGCGCCCGGTCATGAGAAGATGCAGCGGCGCGGGCAGGTCTGGCGCGGCCTCGAGATCGTGAAGCCGCCCGTCCGAGATCAGCACCGCCCCGGCCACCCGGTCGCGCGGCACTTCCGCCAGCGCCTCGGCAAGCGTCGTCATGAGGAGCGAGCCGCGGTTGTCCTCGCCGTCGCCCATGCGGGTGATGCGAAGTTCGAGCCCCTCGACCCCGGCCACTCGGGCCTGAAGGTCCGCGAGCGCCTCTTCCGACTGGACGCGACGGTCCGACAGGCCTTGGGACGCGCTGTCGTCCACCACGGCGATGAGGATATCCCCTTCCGGAGCGCGTTCTTCCATCTGGAGCGACGGCCCCGCCAGGGCAAGCAGAAGCGCGGCCGCGCCGAGCACCCTGAGCGCCCAGCCCTTGAGCCCGCGCCAGAGCGCGAAGGCCAGAAGCAGCGCCATCGCCACCCCAGCCGCGATCAGCAGGGGCCAGGCGAAAGCCGGATTGAAGATGATGGAGGAGGCGTTCAATTTCCCAGCCTTTCCAGAAGCGCGGGCACATGGACCTGGTCGCTTTTGTAGTTGCCGGTGAGCACATGCATCACAAGGTTCACCCCGAAGCGATAGGCCAGCTCACGCTGCCGTTCCCCGGCAAAGCCGCGCCCGACCGGGAACATCGGTGCCCCGGTTTCGGTGATCGCCCAGGCCCCGGCCCAGTCGTTGCCGCCGATGAGCACCGGGGTAACCCCGTCATTAAGGTTGCGAAACGGCATCCCCTCGGCACGCTCGGCATCGGCCGGCGCGCTTTCGACCCAGACCGCCTGTCCCGCATACCGCCCCGGGAAATCGGCGAGCAGATAGAAGGTTCGCGTCAGAACGTGGTCCTCCGGCACCGGCTCCAGCGGCGGAATATCGAGCGGGCGCGCCAGCATCCGAAGCCGCTGGCTCTCGGGCGTCGAGGACGAGCCAAAGCCCGCCACGTCGCCGTCCTTCGTGTCGAAGACGATCATCCCTCCGCCACGGAGATAGGCGTTGAGCTTCCCGTAAGCCTCGTCCGACGGAGCGGGCTGGTTGGCGGTCACTGGCCAGTAAAGCAGCGGATAGACCGCAAGTTCGTCGCGTTCGATATCGACGCCGGTCGGGTCCACGGGTTCCACGCTCGTGCGGGTGAAGAGCTGCTGCGACAGGCCCAGAAGCCCCGCCTCGCTCACCCGGTCGATCTGCGCGTCGCCGGTCACGACATAGGCGAGCGACACCTCTCCTGCCGCGTCGATGAGTTCCGCGAGGGCCGCGTCGCTCGTCGCGTCGGAAGGGGCCTCTTGCGCGCGGGCGCTTCCCGGAAGAGACAGCGCCATAGCGACAAGGATCACCGCCACCGTCGTCACGCCGCGCGCGCGCCCGCCGCCGCGCGACAGCCGCCCGCTGAGGAAGAGCGAGGCGATCACGTCGATGGCGAGAAAGCCGAGTGCGGCAAGCAGGAGCCAGCCTGAGAGGTCGGTTTCCTGCCGCTCGCCCTCCCATTCGGGCACCACCTGGGCGGGCCAGACGGCGGGCGACAGCACGCTGTCCTCGGTCACCACGTTGACTGCGACGCGGCGATCTTCGGCGCCATAAAGGCCCGGTGGAAGGTCGGGACCGATCCCCTCGACCAGCCGTTCACCGGGCACCCCGGGGCGCTCGCCCGCATCCGCGAGCGCGCCGAATCCGTCGAGCAGAATCTCCGGCACCCAAGTGCTGCCGGCCAGTTCCCCCACATCCGGCGTCCCGGTTCGGGTCGATACGGCGAGCCGTTCGAGCATCTGCACGAAAAGCCCGGACAGGGGCAGCGTCGACCATTCCGCATTGGCCGACACATGGATCAGCACCACCTGCCCGTCGCCCGATTCCTTGCGCGTGACCAGCGGTGTCCCATCGGCGAGTTCCGCGATGGTGCGCTCGGCCAGAAGCGGGCCGGGCTCGGCCAGAACCTGGCTCGTCACCTGCACGTCCTCGGGCACGGCGAGACCGTAGAAGGGAGAGGATTCCTTGAAGGGGGCCAAACCCTGCGGCTCGCCCCAGGACATCGCGCCACCGACGTCACGCCCGCCCACGCGCAGGCGCACGGGAAGAAGCGCGTCCTCTTCGCCGCGCCCGGTGTCGGCAGCGGCAAGACGCGGACCGGCAAAACGCAGAAGGAGCCCGCCCTCGGCCACCCAGATCTCGATCGCCGCGCGGTCGTTGGGGGCGAGCGCCGCGACATCGGCCAGAATGATGACGTCCGGCGAGGCCTGCACGAGATCACCGATCGAGCCTTCCATCACGTCCGCCGTCGGCACAAGCGCCTCGCGCAGGTAGTGGAGCGGCGAGAGCAGTTCGAGCGCCTCTTCGCTGTCGCCGCCGATCAGCGCGACCTTGCGGCGGCGCAAGGAATCGTCGGCGAGAGTGACGGCACCGGCGCTGCGCACGCCTTCGATCTGAAAGCGCGTGATGCGGTTGCGCAGTTCAGGCGGCAGCGACACCTCGACCTCGGCCTCGGTCGCACCGGCGGCGAAAGCGAGCGTGGCCCGGGCCAGTTCGCGTTCGATCCCGGCGGGGTCCGGCCCCTGCCCGGTCACGACGATGTCCTGCGGTGCCTCGGCGGTCGAACGGGTGGCAACCAGCGTCACGTTGCCGTCCTCGATTCGGCCCGGGCGCAGGCCAAGGCGCGGGGCGGGCGGCTGCATCACCGTGAGTGCGCCACGCGCGTCGAAGGCGCGGGCAAGGTCGGCCCGGGAGCCACTGTCGAGTCCGTCAGAGAGCCAGAGCGTGTCGAACCCTTCGTCCACGCGCTCGAGCCAGGCGAGCGTCGCGGTGTGATCTGCCCCAAGTGGTTTGGGCAAGAGCCCCTCGAGCCGTGCGCGGGCGTCGGCAGCAGCGCGCAGCGGCAGCCCGCCCTCGGCCGGAACCTCGGCTGACGATACGAGTGCCACACGACGACCGGCCGCTCCAGCGGCATCGACCTGCCGCTTGGCTGCGTCGATCCGGGCGCGCCAGTCGGGCGCGGCGGCGAAGCTGTCGTCCACATAGACCAGAAGCGGACCGGAGCCCTCTTCCACCGGGTCGGGATTCAGGATGGGACCCGCGAAGCCAAGGATCATAGCGGCAACCGCGAGCATCCGCAGCAGCAGGAGCCACCAGGGCGTGCGGTCGGCCTCGCTGTCTTCGTCCTCGAGCCCAAGAAGCAACGCGACACCGGGAAAGGCTCGGCGGATCGGGGCGGGCGGGATCGCGCGCAGGATGATCCAGAGCACCGGCAGCGCCACCAGCGCGACCAGAAGCCAGGGGGTCAGGAAACCGATGGGACCCAGCGTGAACATCTAGCGTCGCCCCTCCAGGGCGGTGTGCAGCCACAGGAGCGCCGAGGCCGCGCTGTCGCCGGTGTGATGGGTGTGATAGCGCCAGCCGGTCAGCTCGGCCATGGCGGCGAGCTGTTCCTTGCGCCGGGCGAGCCGGGCCAGATAGCGCTCGCGCAGTTCGCCAGCCTTGCGGGTTTCGTATTCGACGGTGCCCCCGACCGAGTGAAAGACCGTCCGCCCGTCATAGGGAAAAGCCTCTTCCGCCGGGTCGAGCACCTGAAGAAGCACACCCTTGACGCCACGATCCGCCGCGGTGGCGAGCGCGGCTTCGACCGGGGCCGGATCGGTCAGGAAATCACTGACGAAGACCGCGCGGGAATAGCGCGGCAGAATGTTGGTGTCGGGCACGCCGTAGTCTTCCCCCCGCGCGGCGGTCAGATGGTCCGCGATCCGTCCCAACTGCATCTCGCCGCGCATCGGGCGCAGGCCCATGTCCGTCAGCCCCACCCGTTCACCCGCGGACACCAGCAGCACGCAGGCCGCCAGCGACAGAAGCGCCGCGCGGTCGGCTTTGGTGGGCAGGTTCCGGTCGGAGGAGAATTGCATCGACTGCGCCCGGTTGACCCAGAAGACGACCGATTGCGCCGCCTGCCATTCCTTTTCGGCAACGAAGTGCGTGTCGGACCGGGCCGAACGCCGCCAGTCGATCAGCCGCGCCGGATCGCCCGGCTGGGCCGCGCGATACTGCCAGAAGGCATCGCCCACGCCCGGACGCCGCCGCCCGTGTTCGCCAAGCGCCACGCCGCGCGCAAGCTGCGAGGCTTCGGCGAGGAGCGGCGGAAGCGGGGCCGCCAGCCCCTCGGCTCTCGGGCGCAGGGTGATCGGGGTCGAACTCAAGCCGCGGCCTCGTGCCGGGTCAGCCCCTCGACCACACCGTCGATGATCCCGCCAAGGCGCTCGCCCCGGGCCCGCGCCGCATAGGACAAGGCCATGCGGTGGATGAGCACGGGCTTGGCCAGCGCGATGACATCCTCGACCCCGGGCGCAAGCCTTCCATCCATCAACGCACGCGCCCGAGTCAAAAGCATGAGCGCCTGCGCGGCGCGCGGCCCGGGTCCCCAGGCAATAGCGTCCTGCACGGGCTTGGGCGCAGAGGGATCATCAGGGCGGCAGGCGCGGACCACGTCGAGGATCAGCTCGACGATGTTTTCGCCCACCGGCATCCGGCGCAGAAGCGCCTGCGCGGCGATGAGGTCTTCGGTGGTGAAGACGGCTTCGGCCTCGGCCTCTTCCGCGCCGGTGGTGGCGAGGATGATGTCGCGCTCGGCGTCGCGGTCCGGGTATTCCACGTCGACCTGAAGCAGGAAACGGTCGAGCTGCGCTTCGGGAAGCGGATAGGTGCCTTCCTGTTCCAGCGGGTTCTGGGTCGCGAGCACATGGAAGGGGCGTTCGAGTTTGTACTCCTGCCCCGCCACCGTGACCGCGCGTTCCTGCATCGCCTGAAGCAGCGCCGACTGGGTGCGCGGCGAGGCGCGGTTAATCTCGTCCGCAAGGAGTAGCTGGCAGAAGACCGGGCCGGGAATGAAGCGGAAGGCGCGGGTGCCGTCGGCGCCTTCTTCCAGCACTTCGGAGCCGAGAATGTCGGCGGGCATGAGGTCCGGCGTGAACTGGATCCGCCCGCCCCTGATTCCCATCACGGTCGACAGCGTCTCGACCAGACGGGTCTTGCCAAGCCCCGGGAGCCCGATCAAGAGCGCATGTCCGCCCGCCAGCATGGCCTGCATCACCTGATCCACGACCGTGGTCTGTCCGATGATGCGCCGCCCCACCATTTGGCGGGCCGCGTCGAGTTTCTGCCCGAGCGCTTCGATCTCGGCCACCAGATCCTCGGTCTTGTCCATGGAACGTCTCCTGTGAATAGTCGTTGGTCAGTAGAGACCGGAACCGGGTGAAGAACAAATGACAAAAACGACAAACACGGGTCAGGTGGGGATTTCTGCTGAAAGTCTTGCCGCTTCTGCCCGCGCCGCAGGCGCCAAGGGTGCGCCGCCTGTGGACAAATGGAACCCGCCCTTCTGCGGCGATCTCGATATGCACATCGCGCGGGACGGGACGTGGTTCTATCTGGGCACGCCCATCGGACGGCACGGGCTGGTGAAGCTCTTCTCCTCGATTCTGCGCAAGGACGGAGACGACTATTTCCTCGTCACCCCGGTCGAGAAAGTCGGGATCACGGTGGAGGACGCGCCCTTCGTCGCGGTGGATTTCGTGGCCGAGGATGGCGGGCTTCGCTTCGTCACCAATGTCGAGGACAGCGTGGTCGCGGGGCCGGACCATCCGATCCGGGTGGCGCGCGACCCCGAGACCGGCGAGCCTTCGCCCTATGTGCTGATCAGGCGCAATCTCGAGGCACTCATCGACCGCAAGAGTTTCTACCGGCTCGTGGATCTTGGCGAACATCGCGACCACGACGGCGACCGCTGGTTCGGCGTCGTGTCACAGGACACATTCTTTCCGATCATCCCGAGCGCGGAGCTCGAGGTCTGAGAGCTTCGATCAAGCAACGACCCGGATCGTGAAGATCACGGTCATCACGATGCCCACGAGCACCACGAAGGCGCGCAGCCGGTCGGTGCGCTTGATCTTCCGGCTCGCGCGGGCGCCGACGTAACCGCCAAGCGTGATCGCCACGGCGAGCGAAAGCGCCGGGCCCCAGGCGATGAGGTCGGCCATGACGAAGGCGGCCGCGGAGATCAGCGACAGCAAGGCGGAGAGCAGGTTCTTCAAGCCATTCATGCCGTGCAGGTTGACGTAACCGATCAGCCCGAAGGTGGCGAGCAGCATGATCCCGAGACCGCCGTTGAAATAGCCGCCATAGATCGACACGCCCAGCATCGCCGCCGCCGAGGCGACGGGCCCTGCCCCGCTGCCGCCTCTGGCGCGCAGACGGGCGACGAGCCGGGGACCGGCGGCGAAGAGCACGGTCGCGAGCGCGAGGAGCACCGGCACCGCCACGTCAAAGGCCGCACCCGGGGTAACGATCAGAAGCAGCGCGCCGATGATCGCGCCGATGACAGTGATCGCAAGGGTCGCAGGCAACCCGAGGGTGCCTTCGGCCTTGATGTCATCGCGAAAGGCAAAAGCGCTCGAGGCATAGCCCGGAAGCGCGGCGAGGGTTGCGGAGGCATTGGCCGCGATGGGCGGGACGCCGACATAGATCAGGGCCGGAAAGCTGATGAAGGTGCCGCCGCCAGCCACAGCATTGAGCAGGCCGGTCGCGAACCCCGCGACGGCAAGGATGAGTATGTCGAGCATTTAGTCCTTCCTTCCCAGCCTCTTGGCCCCAACCACTTGGCCCCAGCCTTTTGGACGGGGACAGCGGCGGGTGCAATCCGGGCGTGGTGGAAATCTGTCGAGTCCGGGGGGCTGGGCGGGACCGCCCCCGTCAGCGCGCGGTACCGTGCGCCTCGTCCGTCTCGGTCGGCTCGCCCAGAAGCGTCTCCAGATAACGCTCGAAGTCATCCAGATTGACGGGATCGAACTGGCCGAAACCCTGCATCCAGACAGACGGCGCTTTCAGCGCGGAGGGTTCGAGCTTGCACCATTTCACCCGCCCGCGTTTCTCCTGCGAGATAAGGCCGGCCCGGGTCAGGATGGTCAGGTGCTTGGACACCGCGGCGAGCGACATGTCGAAGGGTTCGGCCACGTCCGTCACTGCCATGTCATCCTCGAGCAGCATGGTCAGGATCGCGCGGCGCGTCGGGTCGGCAAGGGCCGCGAAGGAAAGCGAGAGCATGTCGTCCATGCCCATTCGCTAGAGCCGCACCACGATATCGTCAACCAGATGGTTGAATATAGGGAACGGGCAGGATTCCGGGTCGCGGACGCGAACCGCGCTGCTTCAGTCCGGCCAGCAGACTCACGAAAGAACGATATTTCAATGCGTTAGGACGCAATCAGGCAGCGCTAAACCGAGTTGACTCGGATGCCCTCAAACCTTAGCAAAGCGCCAACTCTTCATGCGGGGACGAAAGGCGTTGTCAGGACCACTGGACGATCTACCAAGTGACCGACTGAGCGCCCTTCAGGACCGGATCGACGCCCATAAGAAGGCGAGACCTGCGGACGACCTGCATCAGAAGAAAGACTACGCGCTCGCGAACCTCGCATGGCGCATGGTGATCGAACTCGTCGCCGGTCTCGGGATCGGCTTCGGCATGGGATACGGGCTGGACTGGTTCTTCGGAACGCTTCCCGTGTTCCTCGTGATATTCACGCTGCTGGGTCTGGCGGCAGGCATCAAGGTGATGCTGAACTCGGCCCGGGAGCTTGGGGAAAAACAGGCGGCGAAAGCTGCCGAGATGAAGGACGACGCTCGTGGCGACTGAAGCACATGGTGAAGAAACCGGCGGCCTGGTGTTCCACCCGCTTGACCAGTTCATCGTGAAACCTCTCTTCGGTGAGATCGGCGATCCCGTAGCCTGGTACACGATCACGAACGTGACGCTCTGGATGGCCCTCGCCGTCCTCGCCATCGTCGCGCTCTTCGTGTTCGGCACCCGTGGCCGCGGCATCGTGCCCTCGCGCACCCAGTCGATCGGCGAAATCCTCTACGGCTTCACCTACAAGATGGTCGAAGACGTGGCCGGCAAGGACGCGATCAAGTTCTTCCCCTACATCATGACGCTGTTCATGTTCATCCTCTTCGCCAACTACCTTGGCCTCTTGCCGATGTCCTTTGCGACCACCTCGCACATTGCAGTGACAGCGGTTCTGGCGCTTGCGGTGTTCCTGACCGTGACCATCGTCGGCTTCGTGAAGAACGGTACGAAATTCCTCGGTCTCTTCTGGGTGTCCTCCGCGCCGCTCGCACTGCGTCCGATCCTCGCCATCATCGAGCTGATTTCCTACTTCGTGCGCCCGGTGAGCCACTCCATTCGTCTGGGCGGCAACATCATGGCCGGTCACGCGGTGATGAAGGTTTTCGCGGGCTTCGCTGCCATCGCAGCGATCTCGCCCTTCGCGGTTCTGTCGATCACCGCCATCTACGGGCTCGAAATGCTCGTGGCCGGTGTCCAGGCCTATGTGTTCACGATCCTGACCTGCGTCTACCTGAAGGACGCGCTGCATCCGTCGCACTAAGTTACGGACAGGTTCGAACGATCTAACCCTAATCATCCAATTCCATCGTAAGGAGAAATCAAATGGAAGGCGATATCGCACAACTGGGTCAATTCATCGGCGCTGGCCTTGCCGGCATCGGTTCGGGCGCTGCCGCCATCGGCGTGGGCCACGTGGCTGGCAACTTCCTCGCCGGCGCGCTGCGCAACCCCTCGGCCGCTGGTGGCCAGACCGCGACGCTCTTCATCGGCATCGCGTTCGCGGAAGCTCTGGGGATCTTCTCGTTCCTCATCGCGCTTCTGCTGATGTTCGCCGTCTGATCCACCCGGATATTCCTTACGCGGGGCGGGGCCTTTGGGTCCCGCCCATGTAAACAAGGTTCCTGGAGGAAACGATGGCAACTGAAACCGAACACGCCGCCGGCGAAGCAGCAGCCGCTGCGGAAGTCGCGCTCGGCACGCCCCCCGAGGCGGCTGGCCCGGGCATGCCCCAGCTGGCGTTCGAGACCTTCTCGAACCAGATCTTCTGGCTCGTGGTCGCGCTGGTCATCATCTACTTCGTGATGTCGCGCATCGCACTGCCCCGCATCGCGGGCGTGCTGGCCGAACGTCAGGGCACGATCACGAACGATCTGGCCGCTGCCGAAGAGCTCAAGCAAAAAGCCGTGGATGCGGAAGAAGCCTACAAGAAGGCCCTCGCCGATGCACGGGCGGAGGCCGGCAAGATCGTCGCCGCCGCGAAGGCCGACATTCAGGCCGATCTCGATGCCGCACAGGCGAAGGCCGACGCCGAAATCGCCGCCAAGACCGGCGAGTCGGAAAAGGCGATTGCCGAAATCCGCGCCGGTGCCGTCGAAAGCGCGACCACCGTTGCAAAAGACGCCGCTGCCGAAATCCTGGCTTCCATGGGCTTTTCCGCCGATGCCAAAGCCGTCGATGCCGCCGTGGCAGATCAGATCAAGGGGTAAGAACATGAAAAAGCTTCTCACCCTCCTGCCTCTGGTCGCCGCGACCCCTGCCCTTGCGGCGACGGGTCCCTTCTTCAGCCTGCACAACACGAACTTCATCGTGCTGCTGGCCTTCATCCTTTTCGTGCTGGTCCTGATCTACTTCAAGGTGCCCGGCATGGTGGGCGGCCTGCTCGACAAACGGGCGGCCGGCATCCGTGCCGAACTGGACGAGGCCCGGGCGCTGCGTGAAGAGGCGCAGACGATCCTTGCCTCTTACGAGCGCAAGCAGAAGGAAGTGGCTGAACAGGCCGCCCAGATCGTCGAGCACGCGAAGACCGAAGCCGCGACGGCTGCCGAAGTGGCGAAAGAGGACCTGAAAGCCTCGATCGTGCGCCGTCTGGCTGCCGCCGAAGACCAGATCAAGTCGGCGGAAGCCGCCGCGATCCGCGAGGTCAAGGACAAGGCCGTCACCGTGGCGATCGCCGCCGCGAAAGACATCATCGCCAAGAACATCTCTGCGGCCGAGGGCAACAAGCTCATCGACGCGGCGATCGGCGACGTGGAAACCAAGCTCCACTAAGACTGCTTCGCCTCTGACCTGACTTGTCAGACGGAGGCGAAACATGCGCAACCAACGAATGTTGCGCACTTTTCGTGAAACGCGCTGACGCGGCGTTTCGCGAAACGTTCCAAGAGAGCTTGCACCATGGGACAGTGAACCCGGGCCATCGGCCCGGGTTTTTTTCTTGCGCGGAGGTTGTCCTGAAAAGCCGATCCCGATCAGGCGGGCAGATCGTAGTCCAAGATCACGGACCAGAGCGCCGCGTTCGCTGCGCGAATCTGGGACAGGACCTCGTCGAGTTCCTCGACGCTCTCGCGGCCAAGCGGTTTCTCCTGCCCGTATTTCAGGCCGGACTTCCGATCTGCGATCTTCATCTGGATCGACCGCATGATCCCCTGATTGGCGTCGAACGCATAAAGCGAATGGTTGAGCTGGTTGCGGATGCCTGACAGACGCTTCATGTCATGGGTCAGTTTCAGGATCCGGTCGATCGCCTCTTTCGGAAGCGGATTGCCCTCGCGCTTGGCCAGACGTTCGATCAGGTCGATCCGTGCCCGCGTCGTGTTCAACGTCAAGTGGATGATCGTTGCGGTTTCCTTAGCGCTCGGCCGGGCCGCGTCGAGCAGCCCGGCGAGCACATGGATGAGAAGACTTTCCGTGTTGGTCCAGGCGTAGTTGAGATACCCGATCCGGGTCAGCAGCCGGTCGAAGTCCGGGGGAACGCTGGGCAGCGCCGGTTCCGGGCCTCGAGGCGTCTGACTGGTGCTAGCCATGGAGTGTCTGATGATACCAGACCGCCGCTTCGGTCCGGTTGTTCACCCCCAGTTTCGCGATGATCCGGTGGATGTGCAGCTTCACCGTGTGGCAGGACACGTCCAGATCGCGGGCAATCACCTTGTTGGGCTGACCGGAGGCCACGAGTTTCAGGACCTCGGTTTCGCGCGGGGTGAGCTTGCGCTTCACCACGGCGGGCGTGTCGTCACTGTCCAGCGACTTTCGTGTAACCGCCGGAGGTTCTGCGACAGGCTCATCCGCCTGCGCCGCGTCGCTCGCCTGTTGCACGGGGCGCGATCCGGCCCGCATGGAGACGACGCGCGGCGGCGGTTCGGGCCGTGAGGGCGGTTCGGACTCTCCCTCGCCCGCCAGTGACTTCATGTAGAACGACGGCACATAGCGCGTCCCACAGTCGATCAGCCGGACGAGCTGGATCCACGATGCGAGGTTCAGGTTCATGGGAAGAACACTGACGTTCTCGTAAGACAGAATGTGTGAATTGTCGGCCAGCAGGGCCCGTGCGCTGTCGTCCGACCGAACGGCCACGGCAATCTGCACATCACGGGTCAGGGCCGCGTCGCGGTCGAGGAACTGCGCAAGGCGACCCACCTCCCGCTCGTCAACGATCAGCACCCTCTGGATCAGCCCTTCGTAGTCCTCGGTCTGCGAACGGATCAGATCCCACGTCGCCAGGTCGGGCATACGCACGGCCTGAACATCCTCGAACTCATTTTCTATCGTCCGCAACACGACGTCAGAAAACAATCGTCCTGTTCCGACGAAACAGAACAAGAAATTACCCCCCACAACCTTTCCTCCCTTAAACCCGGTGCGCAATGACACTGGAACTGACAAATCATTTACGACATTACCCAACGGAAATCGCATCTTAGCCCCCTCAAGCTTGCGCGTTCCACGGCCCACAAAAACGACCGAAATGTTATGAATGAGAGACCGGCAGCCGGTCGCCCGATAGTGCTATGTTGATTAGGTTAGCCTTAACACCCCGTGCAGCAACCTATCCACAATATGTACATCTCTTGGGCAACATTCGCATCAACTCTTTCAGGAAACCTCTAAGGGCCTGAGACCGCGTCTTTTATTTGGATGACTTTTTGATCCGCAGCGCGGCGTCCTAGCCAAAAGCACAGGGTAACGTCGCGACATTATTTGCATTTTGCAAAGCGAACGCGCAACCGCAAGTAGAACATCTGGCAAGAGCAGGTGATCTACACCCTTCGGACATGACCAAAGGGCAACGATTCGCGGGCTCGCCGAGCATTTCGGAGGGCGCCGGGATACGATTCGCGGATCATGCAGAAATTTCATGAACATTATCAGTATCTTACGGTGAAATTCGAGATTGATAATCCTAATTCCGGCTGTTTGAACGCCCTCCCCCGGCTCAGTCTGTTGCTTGTCGGCCAACGTGGTCGGCGCTTGCGACATCCGGTTACGCGGTAGTGATGTTGCGGTTCGACAGACCTCCGGGTCCCAAGAACCAGTGTGGATGCGCAGGCCTGAGGGGGGTTTCCCTCACACCGAACGGGGGAGACCCCAACACCGAAACCGGTTCGACGACCGTTTGCGAGATGAGTGACGGCGTCCGGACCACCTTAATCCAGGAGTACCTATTATGGGTGGAAGAAGCCGTAACAACCACAACAACTACAACCATCATCCGTCGAAAGGTGACGACAACGATCAGGAACAGACGCAAACCGAAGCCCAGGCCCAGCTTCAGGCTGAGCTTCAGGCCCAGCTTCAGGGTCAGGGCCAAGGCCAGCTTCAGGGCCAGGCGCAGTCGTCCGAGAGCCACAACGGCAACCTGAACGGCAACGGCAATGGCAACCTGAACGGGAATGGCAACGCCAACGGCAATGGCAACGGGAACCTCAACGGTAACGGCAATGCCAACGGCAACGGCAACCTCAATGCCAATGGCAACCTGAACGGCAATGCCAACCTGAACGGCAACATCAACGAAAACATCAACAAGTCGGAAACCGACGTGGACGTTGATGTCGACGTTGAAGTCGATCTCGATCTCGAAGGCTATGAGCCGGACGACAACGACGCGATCGATATTGATGACGCCGAAGTTGGCGACATCGTGTTTGCGGATGGCGACCTCAGCTATGATCCCGGCAACGAGATCAACCTGAACGACATTCTCGACGAAGCCCTCACCGGTGCCGGCAACGACTCGGGTCAGGTGTTCGCCCAGGCGAACAACAACTACGACAACGATTCGCTCGAAGACGTTTCGGTGAAGAACGACGCTTCGTTCTCGATCACCGGAACGGTGTCGGGCGGCGGCGCGGAAACCGGTGACGGGATCAGCGCGTCCGGTGCTGCGGCTGGCGGTGACGACGGCAAAGACTGGGGTCACGGTGGCCACAAATATGGCGGCGGTCGCGATGATGACGACGATGGTCTCGGCGGCTCGGTCGGCAACTGGGGTTCGGGCAACGGCGATGACGGCTATGCCGACGGTGCGGCCAGCGCCTCGGCGGATGCGGTCTTCGACGTGTCGGCATTCAACCAGGACATCGTGATGGGCGCGAACGTTCTGGGCAACACCGTGGACACCACGGTCGTCGGCGGCAACATGACGTCGACCTACACCATCGGTGACGACGAGATCTGATTTTAGACTCTCAAGTCATTGACCGCTCCGGCTTTCGGACCGCCCCACGTCCGCGGAGCGGCTTCTCTCCTCCCCTCGACCCAAGGGGGAGGAGAGACCCCACTTTTTAGGTAGCGCCAGCCCCAGGTCCCGCCGCGCGGCCGGCTGTTGGAATTAACCAGGCGGGAATTAGTACCGCCTGCCGCATGTGCCATGACCCCTCGTCCATGTATGCGCACCACGGGCGGCCTTAGAGGACAGGGACCATGCTTGACCGCCATACCGAGATCATCGCGCACTTTATCGGAGCCTTTCAGCAGGACATCGAACAAGCCATCCTGCGCCTGCAATACGACGAGCTCCGCGCCCTGAAGGCCAAGATCGAGGAGGCGAACGCGCTTCTGGACGTGAATATCTCGGTCCGTTCGGAAATGACGCTCGATCCCTTCGATCCCGGCGTCTTCTATCAGGGGCCCGCCGATTTCATGGCGGCGCCGAGCGCGCCCTTCCGGGTGTCACCCGATATTCCTAACGCGAAACTATTGGGTCCCCATGCGCCCGCCCCGGAGTTCGACTTCGATGACGCCGGCCGCACGATTCATTTCAAACCCATGCCCTTCGAGATCATGCCTCCGGGCGCGTGGTTCGCGCTTCTCCACCAGACGAACTGGAACTTCGACAACGACTGGCTGATGCAGCGCCCGTTCGAGCTGAGCGACGAGATCCTCGCCGGGCGGTCGGACGCGGCACTTGGCGCCGACTTCGTGACTTTGGCCAAGGTGGCCGATGCGCTGTCGATTCTGGGGGTCGACTTCAGCCACAAGAACGCACTTCTCGACGGCGCCGAGAGCGGCGCACTTCTCGAGCGGGTTCTCGACGCGCTTGCTGACCGAGAGGCGGGCGTCGGCGTGCAACCGGGAGCGCAGGTTCACATGCTTCATGCCGGGACCGCCATCGGCACGCCGATGACCGGGATCATCGGCGACGGGGGTCCGGTGCTCATGGACGGGGTGGCGATGGCCGAGGTGCCTGACACGCTGGTCCTGCGGCTCGACGCCCGGATCGCGGAAGAGAAAGTGCTGGACCAGCACCAGCCGGGCTATGTTCCCCACGACAGCGAAGAAGGGGAAGAGGAGCCGGAAGACGATGGCTTCGGAGATGCCGCCACCGCAGCAGGCGAAACGCTCGACGTCTTGGTCCACCTGGAACCCGGCGACAGCGCCGGCGCGACCTCGGGGGTGGGCGGACTGGTCCAGACCATCGCGACAGGCGAGAACCTCCTGCTCAACGAGTTCTTCCTGACCCATGTCTCGGTCGATGCGAGCAAGTTCATCGTGGGCGGCGAGGCGCGCGAGCTGACCATCGTCGAACAGATCAACATCCTTGCCGACCGCGACCACATCATCGGCGAGCCGGAGGCGCTCCACGGCGCGGGGTCCTCGACGGCGCACAACGTGGTCACGATGGAATGGCTGGACAATGCCGCGAGCGGGCCGACCTTTCCGGTGCCCGCCTCGCACGAAGGGATGCCGGCCTCCTACGCGGTGGCCAACATCGCGGGCGATCTCGTCTATTCCTCGACGACGGTCCAGATCAACCTGATGACCGACAACGACATGATCACCTTCGAGACGGTGTTCCACAACTTCGCCGTCACAATGGGCGACAACGTGCTGTCCAACGCCGCGGTCCTGCAAGGCTTCCAGCACGGTTACGACATGATCGTCGTGGGTGGAGACATGGTTACCATCGCGTCGATCCAGCAGATGAACCTGCTCTTCGACAACGACCTCGTCGCCATGGCGCCGGGCACTGGGGGCAACCTGCATACCTCGGGCAACCTTCTCTGGAACGAAGCCAACATCAGCCGGTCCGGGGTCGATCACGCCGTCGATATGTCCGAGACCGGGCAATCGGCGCTCGACGGGCTGGCCTCCGGCAATTTCAATCCCTTCGTTTTCGATCAGGACGACACGTTCCAGGATTTCTACGTCCCGACGATCCTGACCATCGGCGGGGATTTCATCAGCCAGCAGAGCCTCGTCCAGATCAACATGCTGACCGACGCCGACACGATCCAGATCTTCGCGAGCATACTGGATGCGCTCGGCTTCGGTCGGATCGACGTTTCCACCGGGGACAACGTGCTCGCCAATATCGCGAACCTGACCTTCCACGGCCTGGACAGCGACGTCATGGCGCAGAACGGCGTCTACTCCGACGCGGTGATCTATCAGGCCGGGATGATCGACCACGACGGCGACATGTTCGACCTCGACTTCGGCGACGGCGGTCTCGGAGGGCTCGCCTCGGAGGCGGTCGCCTTCCTCGCGGACGGACTGCTGAACGATCGCGACGACGACGGGCAGGATTGCGGCTACGGCGGCGACGGTGCCGGAGGCGGCTCGGGCACCTTCGATGCCCTGAGCACCATGGTGGCATGACGATTGGGTAAGACATTTTAAGAAGGACAGCGTGGGGGAAAACATGGCTGACAGGAACGAAGACAACGCCGACGGGGTCGACGCCGGCGCAGGTGAAAACGCACACAATCCGCGGCTCATCCTTGGCGCGTCGGAAGACGCGCGCCAAATCGAGGATGACGTGGCGGGCGACCGGTCCACAGCGCCCGAGCCGGCGAGGGGTGAGGGACAGGGGGACACCCCGAAAGGGCCGGTCGCACCAAACAACGCGCCACCCGCGTTGGTGAACGGATCCTCTTCGCCCAGTTTCCACAAACGCACAAAGGCCGCTGACCCGGCGCAGGTGTTGTCCGCGGTGAAGCGGCGCATCACGTCAAACCTGCTTTACGTGATCGTCCTGACCATGGCGACCAACGTGCTCATCCTGGCGGTGCCGCTCTATCTGTTCCAGATTTCGGACCGGGTGCTGACATCGCGGTCCATCGACACGCTTGTGATGCTGACCGTGGTCATCGCCGGCGCGATCGTCCTTCAGGCCGCGCTCGACGCGGTCCGCCGCTTCGTCCTCATGCGCACGGCGGTGGATGTGGCGGCACGGCTCGGGGCACCGGTGCTCGCGGCGGCAGCGCAGGCTTCGCTCCATTCCAACGGACGCGAATACCAGACCCTTGGCGATCTCCAGACGCTGCGGGGCTTTCTCGTCTCCGGCACGCTCCTGTCGTTCCTGGACGTGCCCTTCGTGCCGGCCTTCATCTTCGTCATCTTCCTCATCCACCCGCATCTGGGGATGATCGTGATCGTGACGGCGCTGTTGCTGGCCGTCATGGCCTTCATTAACCAAAAGATCACGTCGCAGGGCTTCAAGGATGCCAATGTCGCGCAGGTGAAGGCCAACCTTCACCTGGAATCCATGTCGCGCAACAGCCAGATCATCAACGCCATGGCGATGATCCCCGAGGCCGTGCGCATCTGGGGCGCCGACACGGCAGCCTCGCTCAAGTCGCAGGTCAAGGCGCAGGACCGCAATATCGTGACCGCCGCTATGAGCCGGATGTTCCGGCTTCTGGCACAGATCGCGATGCTGGGCTGGGGTGCATGGCTGGCGCTCGACGGGCAGATGACCGGGGGCATGGTGATCGCCGCCTCCATCGTGGCAGGGCGAGCCCTGGCCCCGATCGAAGGGTCGATCGAAGGTTGGAACAGCTATCTCCTCGCCCGCGGTGCATATGACCGGGTCGGCAACCTGATGAGCCGGGCCGCGCGCAACAACGACAAGCTGCGCCTGCCGAACCCCGAAGGTCGGCTCGACGTCGAACGGCTTCTCTTCGTGCCCGCCGGCACCAAGAGCGTCGTGCTGAACGCGCTGACCTTCTCAATCGGCGCAGGCGAACGGCTCGCGATCATCGGCAACTCCGGTGCAGGCAAGACGACGCTGGGCAAGATGCTCGTCGGGTCGATCCTGCCCACCTCGGGCGCGGTGCGGCTCGACCTCATGGACCTGCGCAACTGGGACCCGCGCCAGCTTGGCGAATGCGTCGGTTACCTGCCGCAGGACGTGCAGCTCTTTCCCGGCACGATCAAGGCCAACATCGCCCGGATGCGGTCCGACGCCTCGGACGAGGCGATATACCGCGCCGCGATGCTGGCGGACGTGCACGACATGATCGCGGATCTGCCGCAGGGCTATGAAACGGTGGTGGCCGCCGATGGCGCGCCGCTGTCGGGCGGACAGAAACAGCGGATCGGGCTCGCCCGCGCCTTCTTCGGCGACCCCAAGTTCCTCGTGCTGGACGAGCCGAACTCGAACCTCGACACCCATGGTGACGCAGCCCTTGTGCGCGCGCTTGGCCATGCCAAGGAGCACAAGATCACGACCATCGTGATCTCGCAGAAGCCCAACATCCTGACCTCGGTCGACAAGATCATGGTGCTCGATACCGGGCATATCTCGATGTTCGGCTGGCGTGACAAGATCCTCAAGGAACTCGCGAACCGGCGCGCGGCCCGGCAACAGAACGTCGGCCAGCAATCCAACACCTCACTTGAAGGAGCACCGGCATGAGCAGCGCCCGTCTTCCCGTCACCATAGATCACCAACCGGCTGGGGCGGTCGCCCCCTGGGAGGCCTCCTGGGAGGCCGACGTGCCCCGGTCGATCCTCAAGCACCTGATCGCGGGGATCGTGATGATCGCCGTGGCTTTCGGTGGCTTCGGCTACTGGGCGTTCTCCGCGCCGCTTGCCGCCGCCATCATGGCGCCCGGCTCCTTCGTCGCCACGGGTCGCAACAAGATGGTGCAGCACCTGGAGGGCGGCATCATCGCCGAGATGCATGTGGCCGAAGGCGACAAGGTCCGCGCGGGCGCACCCCTTCTCAGGCTGGACGAGACCACGGCGCTCGCCAATCAGAGGGCACTTTTCCTGCGGCGTGTCCGGCTCGAAGCCATCGAGGCGCGGATCCTTTCGGAATACGACGCGAAACCCGAGCTTGTCTTTCCGAAATGGCTTGAAGATGCGCGCAGCGACCCGGAAATCGCTACCATGCTCGACAGTCAGGCGCTTTCATTCGAGGTCGCGCGTTCGCAGCTCGAGAACGACATCGGCCTGATCGAACGCAACATCGCGGTGCTCGACAGCCGGGAAGAAGGCTACCGTATCCAGCGCAAGGCGATGGAGCGGCAGATCGAGCTTCTGAGCGAGGACCGCGACGCCAAGGCGATCCTTCTGGACCGCGCCTTGATCCGGCGCTCTGACTACAACGTGCTCCTGCGTGCATTGGCGGAGGCCGATGGTCAGCTGGGCCGGATCGACGCGGAGATCAGCGAGAGCATCGAGCTTCGTGCGAAATACGAGGCACAGAAGCGCCAGGCCATCGACACCTACCGTCAGGCCGCGCTCGACGAGCTTGAAAGCGTGCAGATCGAGCTTGATACCGTCCGCGAACAGGAACGCGATGCGCAGTCGACGCTGCGCCGGGTGGTGATCGACGCGCCGGTGTCCGGCACGGTCGTCCGGCTCAACTATGCCGGGGTCGGCGGCGTCGTGGAGGCGGGCAAGGTCATCGCGGAAATCCTGCCCACCGACGTGCCGCTCATCATCGAAACGATGATCGCGCGCACCGACATCGACAGCGTGAAGATCGGCCAGCAGGCCTCGGTCCGGCTGACCGCGCTCAATGCGCGCACGACCCCGATCCTGACGGGCGAGGTCTTTTATGTCTCGGCCGACGCCATCGTGGACGACGAAGGGGGTCAGCCGCGGGAGGTCTATGTGGCGCGGGTGAAGATCCCGGTCGAGGAACTGGACCGGATCCCCGGCTTCGCCCCGGTGCCCGGGATGCCGGTGCTCGTGATGATCCAGACCGCCGAGCGCACCTTTGTGCAGTATCTGGTCAAGCCGATCGCGGACTCGATGCAGCGGGCGTTCCGCGAACAGTAAGGCCTCGGGTCAAAGCCCGTGCGTGCCGTCATAGGGGTTTCGCGCGGGCGGGCTCCAGGGTTCGTCGCAGGCGAAGACCTCGACCAGAAGCGGATGACAGGCGGCGGCGTCGGACGAATGTTCGGCGCCGCAGTCGCCACCGGGACAGGCCGACAAGGCGCCAAGGAGCCGGACTTCGGCGAAAAACTCGAGGTAGTCACCGGGGCGGACCGGCGAGGCCTTCATGAAATACTGACCGGTATCACGCGTGAACCCCGTGCACATGAAGACGTTGAGCACGTCGTGCACATGTCGTTCAGCCTCTGCCAACGGAAGCCCGCGTGCCGTGGCGAGGGCACGGGTGAGGTTCGAGTGGCAACAGTGGTGATAATCGTCCTCGGCCAGAAGCCGGTGGGTATAGGGGTCGCAGCGCGTGCCGATCACGTCATGAACACCGCCGCCATGCTCGTCGATCCCATACCAGCCCAGCGTGTCGGCGGTGATCGTGGCCATCGGGCGCAGGTGCGGGAAGGATGACCAAAGCCGGTCGCCCGTGGTGACATGGGTGCCGTGCAGCGCCCGGGTTTTGCCGGAAAAGAAGCGCTCCGACAGGTCCTCCGCGTTCCAGAGGTTGAGGTCGCCCACCTGCGGCCCCTCGATGCTCGTGATCCGGAAGAAGCCGCCCGCAGGCACCTCGAAGGTCGCCGCGTCGCGTGGCGGCACCCGGGTCTCGGCGACTTTGCGCGCGCCTTCCCGGCGGTCGCCATAGGCCGCGAGATCCGGCTTGGGCAGAGTCTCGGTCGGATAACAGATCACCGGCGCGATGGCGCGGCGATCGTCTGCGTCGGCGGGGAGCGGTGGCAGGGGCTGGGTCATGTATTCTCGTAGCATCCGCGACAGCAACGGGAAAGTCGGGGAACACCATTGCAGTGGGGGCTTTTCCCCGTGAGTGAATCCGCGCTACGATCATATCCGAATTGGGGAATATCTCGCACGGGACCTTCGGCGACGAGGTCTGGCGGGATGGGTTGACCAACGGGACTCAAAGGGAGTGGGGCAGGCGATGGGTGGAATGCGCACGGGGCTCTGGGCCACGATCAAACGGCTTATGCCTGCGTTGGTCCTCTTGGGTCTGGCGGCCTGCACGATGCCGGTGGTGCACCCGGATTTCGAGGGCCTGCCGCCCGATGCCGATCCGTCCGAGTTCACCTGTTGCCAGGACCCGGAGCGCCAACCCCGGTGGTTCGCCGACCTTGCCCGCAACATGGGCGAGACGCTCGAACCCCTGACCTCCGACGATGGCCATGGCGGGCTGCTTGCCGCCCGACCCGAGGCGCAGGCCCGGGTGGCCGATGCGGCCCGGCCGCTCGACATCATGGTTTTCGCGGCCAAGAGCCAGATGGTCTCACGCATGATCCCGGGCTGGTTCACACATTCCGCGGTCTACCTCGGAACCGAAAAGGAGCTGCGGGCGGCGGGTCTTTGGAACCACCCTGCCCTCGCGCCCTTTCGTGACGATATCCGCGCCGGGCGCGTGGTGGTGGATGGTGTGCCGCCGAAGGTGCGGCTCGCGAGCCTCGAGGACGTGCTCTCGGGGCGGGATGCAGTGCTGGTCACACGACCCGAGGTCACGGCCAGCGAAAAAAGCGCGGCCTTGGGGACCATGCTGTCCCTCGTCGGGCGTCCTTTCGATTTTCATTTCGATTTCGAGACCTGCGATTCCTACGCCTGCACCGAGGTCATTTGCCGGAGCTTTCCCGGCCTGAAATTCCCGATCCGAGAAAGCTACGGCGCCTTTGCGCTCCTGCCCGACGACATCGCGGCCAAGGCGATCCGGGGCGACGGGTTGCGCATCGTCGACTACGTCCGCGCGACCGAAGACGACTGGCGCGCACCCGGCCTGACGGGCGCGATGGAGGACGTGGCCGGATTCTGGGGCCCGCAGACAGGGCCCGTTGCCCGCGTCACGACTGCCGCGGCGCTGGGGACCTGTCCGCTGTGACGATCAGAAGAACGCCTGAAGCCCGGTCTGCGCCCGCCCGAGGATGAGCGCGTGGACGTCATGGGTGCCTTCGTAGGTGTTCACGGTTTCGAGGTTCACCATGTGGCGGATCACCTGGAACTCGCCGGAGATCCCGTTCCCGCCATGCATGTCGCGCGCCATCCGCGCGACATCGAGCGCCTTGCCGCAGTTGTTGCGCTTCATGAGCGAGATCATTTCGGGGGCTGCGCGACCTTCGTCCATGAGCCGCCCGACCCGAAGGGAACCTTGCAAGCCCAGCGTGATCTCGGTCTGCATGTCGGCGAGCTTTTTCTGGAAAAGCTGGGTCTGGGCGAGCGGGCGATTGAACTGCACCCGGTCGAGCCCGTATTGCCGCGCGGCGTGCCAGCAGAACTCGGCCGCCCCCATTGCGCCCCATGAAATGCCGTAACGCGCCCGGTTGAGACAGCCGAATGGCCCCTTCAGCCCTTCGACATTCGGCAGAAGCGCCCCTTCGCCCACCTCCACGTCCTTCATCACAATCTCGCCGGTGATCGAGGCGCGGAGCGACAGCTTGTTCTGGATCTTCGGCGCCGAGAGCCCCTCCATCCCCTTCTCGAGCACGAAGCCCCGGATCTTGCCGCCATGGGCATCGGACTTCGCCCAGACGACGAAGACATCGGCGATGGGCGCATTGGAGATCCACAACTTCGTGCCGGTGATCCGGTAGCCGCTGCCCGTCTTGACCGCCCGCGTCTTCATGCTGCCGGGGTCCGAGCCCGCGTCGGGTTCGGTCAGACCGAAGCAGCCGATCAGCTCGCCCGAGGCGAGGCCGGGGAGGAATTTCTTGCGCTGCGCTTCCGAGCCATAGGCATAGATCGGATACATGACGAGGCTCGACTGCACGCTCATCATGGACCGATAGCCAGAGTCGATCCGCTCGACCTCCCGCGCGACGAGACCATAGCTCACGTAGGACCCGCCCAGCCCGCCGTATTCCTCGGGCACGGTAACGCCCAGCAGACCCATGTCGCCCATCTCGCGAAAGATCGCCGGATCGGTATCCTCGTTCTCGAAGGCCGAGATCACGCGCGGGGCGAGTTTCTCGGCGGCATAGGCGCGCGCGGAGTCGCGGATCATCCGTTCGTCTTCCTCGAGCTGGTCGTCGAGGCGGAAGGGGTCTTGCCAGTCGAAGGGGCCAAGGTCGGGGCGGCTTTTCGCGGGTAGGTCGTGCGGCATGAGATCCTCCTGTTTCGCCCGAATTTCTGCGCAGGGCGTTACGCGGCGACAAGGGCCGCCGTCACTTCCGTCGCGTCATTGCGCGGGGTTTGGTCGGATGCTACGCCCAAGCGAACAGGAGGAAAACCATGTCGTTGCTGTCCGGTCTAAAGGTCGTCGAACTCGCCCGCATCCTGGCCGGGCCCTGGGCGGGACAGGCGCTGGCCGACCTCGGCGCCGAGGTGGTGAAGGTGGAAAGCCCCGAGGGCGACGACACGCGCCGCTGGGGCCCGCCCTGGATCGAGCGTGACGGCGACAGAACAGCGGCCTATTTCTATGCGGCGAACCGGGGCAAGGCGACAGCGACGGCCGACTTTCGCAACCCTTACGACATCGCCCGCGTGAAGGCGATGATCGCCGATGCTGACGTGGTGATCGAGAACTTCAAGGTCGGGGGGCTCGCGAAGTACGGGCTGGACTACGCCTCGCTCGCCGCCGCGAACCCCCGGCTCATCTATTGCTCCATCACCGGGTTCGGCCAAGACGGGCCACGCGCGGGCGAAGCAGGATACGACTTCATGATCCAGGGGCTCTCCGGGCTCATGTCGATCACGGGCGAGGCCAAGGGCGAGCCGACCAAGGTCGGGGTCGCGGTGACGGACGTCGTCTCGGGCCTCTATGCGGTGATCGGCATTCTGGCGGCGGTCGAGGCGCGGCACCGGACCGGGCGCGGCCAGAGCGTGGACATCTCGCTTCTGGACTGCGCCACCGCGCTTCTGGCCAATCAGGCGATGAATTACCTCGTCAGCGGCGAAAGCCCCGGTCGGCTTGGGAATGCGCATCCCAACCTCATGCCCTATGACACGCTGCCGGTGGCCGATGGCCATGTGATCGTCGCGGTGGGCAACGACCGGCAGTTCGCCTCGCTCTGCACTGTGCTGGGCTGTGCCGAACTGGCCGACGACCCGAGGTTTCGCACGAACGGCGACCGGGTGTCGGCGCGGGCGGAGCTCAAACCCCTGCTCGCGGAGGCGACCGCGCGGTGGAGCCGCGACGCGCTGCTTGCGGCATTGGCCAGGGCCGTGGTGCCAGCCGGGCCGATCAACGAAATCGCCGACGTCTTCGCCGATCCGCAGGTGATCGCGCGGGGCCTCAGGATCGCGCCCGAAGGCGTGCCGGGCGTGCGCGGGCCTTGGGTGTTCTCGGACGCCGACCTCGCCCTCGACCGAAGCGCGCCCGTGTTGAAGCGCGACGACGGCTGAGGGTCGCGGCCCACTCGAAGTCTGGTCAGGGATCGCGTCTGGCGTCGTTTCCCCTTTCCCCTTCGCGCGAACTCTTTCAAATTCGACCGTTGAGTCGGAAATTATTTCGCGCTGCAAAATAAGATTTCACATTGTTGACCTGGTGAACTGCCTCGGCTACGGTCGCATCTGCGGCCCTGCGCCGTCTGGGAGGAAACATGACCTGGCTGCACGACCTGACCCGGCGCCACCCGGCTGGCGACCTTGCGATCATTGACCATGACGGCCGAGAGTTCACATTCGGAGCCATCGATGCCGCGGCCCGCGACCTGGCGCAGCGGTTGGGTGATCTCGGGCTCGGTCCCGGCGACAGGGTCATGCTGGTCTGCGAGAACTCGGCCACCTATGCGATCACGGTCCTCGCGGCCAGTCGGATCCGGGCCTGGGTCATGCCGGTCAACGCGCGGCAATCCCCTGATGAACTTGACGCTCTGCGTGCTCATGCGGGACCGAGGCTGATCGTCTTCACGCCCGAAGCTTCGGCCCCGGCGCGTGACCATGCGGAGCGACTCGGCGCGACGGTGCGCGGGCACCTTGAAACCGGGGAGTTACTGGTCGCCGGTCCCTTTGATGATCCGGCCTGCGCGCCCGAGCCGGTGTCGGACGACCCGGCCCAACAGGTCGCGGCGCTCATGTATACCACCGGGACAACTTCGGCCCCCAAGGGCGTGATGCTGACCCATGCGAACCTCGTCTGGAATGCCGAGGTGTCGGCGCGGTTGCGCGGCATGGCAGCGGGCGACACCGTGGTGGGCGTGCTGCCCGGCACGCATATCTTCTGCTTCGCTTCTGCCTTTCTCGCCTCGCTCGCCGGGGGCAGCGCGATCCGCTTTATCCCGCGCTTCTCCGCCGCCGCCGTGCTCGACGCCTTTGCCCAGGGCGACAGCGTCATGCCCGCGGTTCCACAGATGTATCAGGCGATCCTCGCGGAACTTGCGCGCCGCGGGACCAGACCCGACGCGCCGAACCTGCGCTATATCTCGTCGGGCGGCGCGCCGCTCGATCCTGAGTGGAAGGAAAAGATCGAAGCGACCTTCGGTATTCCGCTTCAGAACGGCTATGGGCTGACGGAAACCTCGCCGGGCGTGTCGGGCACGCGACTTGATGATCCGCGGGGCGACACCTCGGTGGGACAGATCCTCGACGACGTGGAGTGCATCATTGACGCGCCTGACGAGGACGGTGTCGGCGAATTGCTGATCCGGGGCCCGAACATCATGCAAGGCTACTTCCGCAGCCCCGAGGCCACCTCCGAGGCGATCCGCCCCGACGGGTTCTTCCGCTCCGGCGACCTCGCCCGGATCGACCCGGACGGCACGCTCTGGATCATGGGACGGCGCAAGGAGTTGATCATCCGCTCGGGGTTCAACGTCTATCCGCCCGAAGTCGAAGCCATGCTGACGCGCCACCCGAAGGTGCTCCAGACCGCCGTCGTCGGCCGTCCCGTGCCCGGAAACGAAGAGATCCTCGCCTTCGTCACCGCGCGGCCCGGCACGACGGAAGACGAAATGCGGGACTTTCTCAAGGCGCATCTCGTGGGCTACAAAGTGCCGCAACGTGTCTTCATCATCGACGCATTTCCCGCCGCTGCCACCGGCAAGATCCTGAAACACAAGCTCCTGGCGACTTTCGCGCATCTCATCGACGCGCATGACGCCAAGGCTTCCTGACACATCCAAGGACAAGACGACCCCATGACCGCACCGACCAAGATCAACGACGTGATTTCCCTCGAACGTGTGGGGGACGTCGCCCTCGTCTGCATCGACAACCCGCCCGTGAACGCGAGCGCACAGTCCGTGCGCGCCGGGCTGATCGCGGCGATGGATGCCGCGAATGCCGACGAGGACGTGAAGGTCATCGCGATCTATGCGGCGGGCCGCACCTTTGTCGCGGGGGCCGACATTCGCGAGTTCGGCAAGCCGCCGCTGTCCCCGTCGCTCCCCGATACGATCAACCACATCGAAGCCTCAGGGAAACCCGTCATCTCCGCGCCGCATGGCACGGCGCTCGGGGGCGGGCTGGAAATCTGCATGGGCACCCACGCCCGCGTCGGCGTGAAGGGTCTGCGCGTCGGCCTGCCCGAGATCAACCTTGGCCTCCTGCCCGGGGCCGGGGGCACCCAGCGCGGGCCCCGGCTCATGGGGGTGAAGCATACGCTCGACATGGCTCTGTCGGGGAACATGGTCACGGGTGAGGAGGCGCTCGAGCGCGGGCTCATCGACCGGCTGGAAGAAGGCGAGCCGCGCGGCGTGGCCCTCGCGGCTGCCAAAGCCGTGCTCGACGGCAGCCTTCCGACCCGCCGCACCTCGGACCTGCCCGTGGAGGTCGATACCGCGGCGCTCGACGCCGCGCGCGCGATGGTCGCCAAGAAGATGCCCAACCTCGATTCCGCACCCATGGTGATCGAGGCCGTCGAACGCTCGACCGGCGACGTGAAGGAGGGCATGAAGTTCGAGCGCGAATGCTTCATGGCCTCTCTTCAGACCGCCTCGGGACGCGGCATGCAGCACGCCTTCTTCGCCGAACGCGCCGTCGCCAAGATCCCCGAAGCCGGCGCCACCCCGCGCCCCGTCGCGAAAATCGGCGTGATCGGGGGCGGCACCATGGGGTCGGGCATCGCGACCGCGGCGCTGACCTCGGGCCTTGCCGTGCGGCTCATCGAAATCTCGCCGGAGGGGCTCGACAAGGGTGTCGGGTTCATCACCAAGAACCTCGACGGTGCGGTGAAGCGCGGCAAGATGGGTGCCGAGAAACGCGATGCGGCCATGGCGCGGCTCGCGCCGTCGACAGACATGGAGACCCTTGCCGACGTGGACCTCGTGATCGAGGCGGTGTTCGAGAACATGGACGTGAAGAAAGACATCTTCGGCATGCTCGACAAGATCTGCAAACCGGGTGCCGTGCTCGCCTCGAACACCAGCTACCTCGACGTGGACGAGATCGCGGCGGCCACCTCGCGGCCTGAGGACGTGATCGGGCTTCACTTCTTCTCGCCCGCCAACATCATGAAATTGCTCGAAGTCGTGGTCGCCGAAAAGACCGCGCCCGAGGTGGTCGCGACCGGTTTTGCGCTGGCCAAGAGGATGAAGAAGATCGCGGTGCGCGCCGGCGTCTGTGATGGCTTCATCGGGAACCGCATCCTTGCCTATTACGGCAAGACCGCCGGCTACCTGATGGAGGACGGTGCCTCGCCCGAGCAGATCGACGCTGCGCTCGAAAACTTCGGCTTCGCCATGGGGCCCTACAAGGTCGGCGATCTCGCGGGGCTCGACATCGGCTGGGCCAACCGCAAGCGCATGGCGGAGACGCGGCCCAACGAAGAACGCTATGTGCGCATCCATGACAGGATCTGCGAAACCGGCGCCTTCGGCCGCAAGACCGGCAGCGGGTTCTACATCTATGATGAAGGCGACATCCGTCCAAACCCCGTGGCGCTCAGGATCATCGACGAGGAACGGGAAGCCAAGGGGATCACGCCGCGCGACTTCACCAATCAGGAGATCGTGGACCGCTACATGACGGCGATGATTTCCGAAGCGGCTCGCGTCGTGGAGGAAGGCATCGCGCTGCGTCCCATCGACGTCGATGCCGTGTTCCTCTTCGGCTACGGCTTCCCGCGCTTCCGCGGCGGACCGCTGAAGTATGCGGACGAGATCGGCGCGAAGGAGATCGTGCGCCGGATCGAGACCTACGCCATGGACGACCCCTATTACTGGAAGGTGCCCGCCATCCTGCGCCGTATGGCCGAGGACGGGACGACCTTTGCGGATCTGAACGACAAATAAACCGACGAAACGAGCGACGGGGAGGACCCTTATGGACCTGAGCTTCACGGACGAGGAAATCGCCTTCCGCGACGAGGTGCGGGCATTTCTGGACGAAAACCTGCCGAAAGACCTCTCCGACAAGGTGCGCGTCGGCGGCGAGTTGGACAAGGACGACATGGACCGCTGGCACGCGATCCTGAACGCCAAGGGCTGGCTCGCTTCGGGTTGGCCGGTCGAATTTGGCGGCCCCGGCTGGTCTCCTGTCGAGAAACACATCTTCGAGGAAGAAGCCGCCCGCGCCAACGCGCCCCGCATCGTGCCCTTCGGCCTCGCCATGCTGGGGCCCGTGCTCCAGAAGTTCGGCTCCAAGGAACAGCAGGACGAAATCCTGCCCCGCATCCTCGACGGCTCCGACTGGTGGTGTCAGGGCTATTCGGAACCGGGTGCGGGTTCGGACCTCGCCAGCCTCAAGACCCGGGCGGTCCGGGACGGCGACCACTACGTCATCAACGGCCAGAAGACCTGGACCACGCTCGGCCAGTTCGCCAACAAGATCTTCTGCCTCGTGCGCACCAAGACGGACGGGAAACCGCAGGAAGGCATCAGCTTCATCCTCGTCGAACTCGACACCCCCGGAATCGAGATGCGCCCGATCAAGCTCATCGAAGGCGGGCATGAGGTGAACGAAGTGTTCTTCACCGACGTGCGCGTGCCGGTGGAGAACCTCGTCGGGGAGGAAAACCAGGGTTGGACGATCGCGAAGTTCCTGCTCACCCATGAACGCACCAACATCGCGGGCGTGGGCTTTTCCATGAAAGCGCTCGAAGAGCTCAAGGCACAGGCGCGACGGATCAAGCGGGGCGGCAGGCCGCTTCTCGAGAACCCGCTCTTCGCCGCACGGGTTGCCGACGTGGAGATCGAGCTCGAAGCGATGAAGATCACCAACCTCAGGATGCTCTACCGCGCCCAGACGCAGGGACAGCCGGGGCCGGAAACCTCGATCCTCAAGATCAAGGGCACCGTGATCCGCCAGACGTTGAACGACCTCTCACGCCGCGCGCTCGGTCCGGCGGCGGCCCCCTTCCCGTCCGAAGAGATGTTCGGCAACGCCGCCTTGGGCGAGCCGGAAGACGTCTATGCGGCGGCGAAATACTTCAACAACCGCAAGCTGTCGATTTTCGGTGGGTCGAACGAGATCCAGCGAAACATCCTGACCAAAGCAATGCTGGAGCTGTGACATGGACTTTTCCCTGACCGAAGACCGCCGGATGCTGTCCGACAGCCTGACCCGGTTCCTCGCCGACAAATACGCCTTCGACCACCGCGGCAAGGTCGCTTACGACGCGCCGTTCCATGATCCGGCGCTCTGGGGCGAAATGGCGGAACTGGGGGTGCTCTATGCCCTCGCGCCCGAAAAGGCAGGCGGCTTCGGCGGCACTGGGTTCGACATCACCACGGTGTTCGAAGCCCTGGGTCGCGGCCTCTGCCCCGAGCCCGTGCTGGGCACACTCATGGCATCGAAACTGCTCACTGCGGCGGGCGCAGATCAGGCCGGCTTGCTTGACGGCTCGCGCCGCTATGCCGTCGCCATCGGCGAACTGGACGCGCCTTACGATCTGGACAACATCGCAACCCTGGCCGAGGACGACAAGCTGTCAGGCCGGAAGTCGGTGGTCTATGGCGGCAACGACGCGGATGTGTTCCTCGTCGCGGCGCGCAAGGGCGACGCGCTCGCGGTCTACGAGGTCACGGGCACGGACGCGCAGGTCACGGGCTATGGGCTGATCGACGGTGGCGGCGCGGCGGAGTTGTTCCTCGACGCGACCCCCGGCACGTTGCTTCTGGACGACGCCGAGGCCGCGCTCACCGACGCGCTCGACGCAGGGCGCCTCGCGCTTTGTGCCGAGGCGGTGGGGGCCATGGACGCGACGAACGAGATCCTGCTCGACTACCTTCGCACCCGGAAGCAGTTCGGCGTCGCCATCGGCAAGTTCCAAGCGCTCCAGCACCGCGCCGTGGACGTGGTGACCGAGATCGAACAGGCGCGCTCGATCACCATCCTGGCGGCGAGCCGGATGGGCGAGACCGATCAGAGCCGCGCGGTGTCCATGGCCAAGACCCTGACCGGTCGTGCGGCCCGGCTGGTCGCGGAAGAGGCGATCCAGATGCACGGGGGCATCGCCATGACCTGGGAGGCGGCCGTCAGCCATTTTGCCAAGCGGCTGGTCATGATTGACGCACAGCTTGGCGATGTGGACTTCCACCTTGAACGGGTCATGGCAGGCTACGCGGCCTGAAGACGGACCCTTGCGCGATGTCACCTCCCGGCGAGACAGGTCTCGCCAGGAGGTTTGCCTGTTCCGGAACTGTCCGGTCGGTAAACCATTGGTGCGGCCGATATATTCGCGGCTTCAGGATTCCAGAATTCCGGGATTCCAGAGTTCCGGAATCCCGAAACCGAACGCCCCCTGCACCTGCGCCAGACGCCCCGCTCAGCTCGCCCGGTAGCGAAACACGCCGGTCCCGGTGGCAACCTTCGCCCCCGTGTCGTCCGTGATCTCCGCCTCGGCGAAGAAGGTCTTCCGCCCGCCGCCGACTCGCCGCCCCTCGGCCACCAGCAGATCCCCTTTCGGCTGGGACAGGTAATTGACGGTGAGCGACAATGTCATCGCCAGGCGCCGGACATCCGGAGACCCGGTGTAGCAGCCCGCAAAGCCCATCACCGTGTCCAAAAGCGTCGCATGGACGCCGCCATGGGCAATGCCGTAGCGGTTGCCCAGATGCGCCGCCATCGGCAGTTCAAAGCGTGCGTAATCCTCGGACCAGGCCGTGATCCGGAAGCCCAGGAGCTTCTGGAACTCGTAGGGGTCTTCGACGAGCACGGGATCGAGGGACATCAGGCCCCTGCCCCGAGTGCCCCCGACGACAGGTTCTGTGCCGCGCGCTTGAGCGGCTCGGCGTAGTTGTCCATCAGTTCCTCCGGCGAGACGAGGAACGACGGACCACCCACGTTGAGCCCATAGATCCGGTCGCCGTTCAGGGAATAGACCGGGACCGCGATCCCGTGCACTTCCTTGCGCCAGCCGCCGAAGCCGGTGCAAAGGCCATATTTCGCGTAGTCTTCCAGTGCCTTTTCGATGCTTTCCTGGATGCGGTCGCTGTCCTGCGGGCGGTCTTCCTTGGCGAGCTGCACGATATGCGCGCGCTCGGCCTCGTTCATGGCGACGAGGATCGCGCGCCCTATGGCCGAATGCATGATCGGCAGCCGCGCGCCCACGTTGATGGTCAGCGCAACGGCCTGCTGCGAGCGGTGCACTGCGGTGTAGACGGCCGAAAGCCGGTGCTGTTCGGCGAGCGCGGCGGTGATATGCGGGTTGGTCCCCGTGTCGCAGAGCGCTCGGAGCTCGCCCTGGGCGCGGTCGGCGATCTCCATCCCCGACAGCACGCCATAGCCCAGCGACAGCACCCCCGCGCCAAGACGATACGTGCCCGTCCGCTCGGAATAGACGAGGTAGTCGAGCTTGCACAGCGTATGCGTCAGCCGCGAGATCGTCGGCTTCGGCAGGCCGGTGCGCTGTGCGATTTCCTGGTTGGTCAGCGTCGTTTCATGCGGTCGGAAACACCGAAGCACGTCGAGACCCCGCGCAAGCGCGGTCACGAACTTGCGGTCGCCGTCGGCATCGCCGCCGAAATCGTCGATGAACTCGTCTTTCCCCATGGCGTTCCTCCTTATACGGCGGTGAGCCCCCCATCAATCGAAATGGCTTGCCCTGTCATGAATGTGTTCGCGTCCGACACGATCCAGAGCATGGCCTGGACCACCTCCATCGGTTCCGCGACACGGCGCATGGGCACACGGGCCGCGATACGGGCATAGGCGTCCTCCCGGCTGATCCCGTGGCGTTCGCCCATCATGTCGCCCATGGTTTCCACCATCGGGGTCGAGGCGAAGGACGGGCAGATCGCGTTGACGCGTATACCCTTGCGCGCGACCTCGTCGGCGGCGGCCTTGGTCATCCCGATCACGGCATGTTTGGACGCGGCATAGGCAGAGAGCTGGCCTGATCCGACGAGGCCCGCCGCCGATGCCGTGTTGAGGATCGCCCCAGCCCCTTGTTCGAGCATCACCGGGATCTGGTGGCGCATCCCGATGAAGACGCCCTTGGCGTTTATCTCCATCACCCGGTCGTAATCCGCGAGCGGGATCTCGTGGAGCCGCTGCATCCCGTTCCCGATGCCCGCGTTGTTGAGCGCGATGTCGAGCCGGCCAAAACGTTTGACCCCGACGCCCACATGGGCGGCCATCGCCGCGTCGTCCGCCACCGACAGCACATCCGCCTGCACCTCGCACCCGAGGCTTTCGAGATTGCGCGCGACTTCCATCAGACCGGCCTCGTTCACGTCCGAGAGCAGGAGCTGCGCCCCGGCCCGCGCGAATTCCGCCGCCGCGAGCGCGCCAAAGCCGCTCGCCGCCCCGGTGATCTGCACGACCTTGCCGGCGAAGTCAGCCATGTGCCGCCTCCCGTCCCTTGGCCGCGAACTGCGGCACCGCCTTGCCCAGACGCATCGCCCGTTCCGGGTTCGAGGCATTGCCATCGAGCGCGCGCTTGTAGACACCCTGAATGATCGCGGCCATGCGGAAGAACGCGAAAGCCAAGTAAAAATTCATCCCCGCGATCCCCGGCAGCCCCCGCGCCTTGCAATACATCTCGACGAAGGCCTCGTCCGACGGGATGCCCAGCGCCGCGCGGTCGACACCGTCCAGTCCGCGCCCCTCTGCCCCCGGCGGCATCCGCCACTGCATGATCAGCGAGGCGAGATCGGCATAGGGGTGCCCGATGGTCGACAACTCCCAATCGAGCACGGCGGCGCAGCGCGGCCCGCCGACCTCGAAGAGCATGTTGTCGATGCGGTAGTCGCCATGCACGAGCCGGCGCTGGTTGTCGTCGGGAATGTTCGCTCCGAGCCAGTCGATGAGCGCATCCATATCCGCGATCGTCTCGGTCTCGGACGCGCGGTATTGCTTGGTCCAGCGCCCGATCTGGCGCTCGAAATAATTGCCCGGCGGGCCGTAATCCGAAAGCCCCACGGCCTCGATGTCGACCTCGTGGATCGCGGCCAGCACCCGGCACATCTCGGCATAGATCGCCGCGCGTTCCGCGTTGGTGGTGTCCGGGATGCGCGGATCGTCGATGTTGCGGCCTCTGACCGCCTCCATGATGTAGAAGTCCGACCCGATGACTTCGGGATCTTCGCAGAGCGTATGGACCCGCGCGACCGGCACGTCGGTCTCCGCCAGCGCCTTCTGCACGCGGAACTCGCGGTCGACCGCGTGAGCCGACTTCAAGAGCTGCCCCGGCGGTTTACGCCGCAGCACATAGGCGCCCGACGGGCCATCGAGACGGAAGGTCGGGTTCGATTGCCCGACGTTGAACTTGGTCGCCGTGATGGGACCCGAAAAGCCCTCGACATGGGCCTCGGCCCAGCGGGTCACGGCGTCGGTATCGAGGTTCTGGGTATCGGCCATCCGTCCCTCAGCTATAGGTCAGCATCTCGCCCGCCGTGTCGGCGTCGACATGCGGTGTTTCGTTGAATCCGTGCAGATACGTTCCCCCCCGCCCGATGACGAAGCGGTTCACGGCGCAATTCTTCATCTGCAACTGAAGCAGGATCTGTTGTTCTGCGGGAGCCCCCAAGGCGAGCCGGATCATCTGGCTGACCGCGCCGCCAGAGGAGAACATCCAGACGTCCCCTGGCCCGTGTGCCGCCTCCATCGCGTCCTGCACGCGCGCCACGAAGGCGTCGAACCGCTCGGGCGGGTTTTCGATCTCGTCGGCCTGCCAGGCCAGCACCGTCGCCTTCAACTGCCGGAAATGGGCAGCGCGGTTGTCTGTGGTCCGCTCCGGGATCGCGTCGGCCTTCTTGTGCGCCTCCAGAAGCGCCTTGAAGTCGAACTCGTTCAGCCCCGGATGGACGATGGGCGTGGCCGAGGCACCGAAGCCCTCCGCGACACCCTCGAACGTCTCGCGATGCCGGACCTGTTCGCCGACGAAGACCCGTTCTGGCCAGATCGCGCCCTGCGCCTTGAGCGCCCGCCCAAGCGCCACCGATTGGCGCAGACCAAGCTCCGACAATTTGTCGTAGTTGGCTGCGCCAAAGGACGCCTGTGCGTGGCGTATGACGGTCAGAAGCGCCATTCAGATCTTCTCGTTGGTGTATTGGCGAAGCTCACGGCGCGCGACCTGCCGGCGGTGGACCGCATCGGGTCCGTCGGCAAAGCGCAAGGTGCGCAGGTTGGTATACATCCGCGCCAGCGGGAAATCCTGGCTGATCCCTGCCCCGCCGTGCATCTGCATGGACTCGTCCACCACCTTGGTCGCCATGAGCGGCGCCACGACCTTGATCATGGAAATCCACGGCTGCGCTTCCTTCACGCCGACCGTGTCCATCATATAGGCGGCCTTCAGGCACAGGAGCCGCGCCTGTTCGATCTCCATCCGCGCATTGGCGATGATGTCGTAGTTTGCACCGAGCGCGGCGATCTTCTTGCCGAAGGCCTCGCGCGACAGACCGCGCCGGCACATGAGCTCCAGCGCCCGCTCGGCTTGTCCGATGGCACGCATGCAGTGGTGGATGCGCCCCGGTCCAAGCCGGCCCTGCGCCACCTCGAACCCGCGTCCTTCGCCCAGGATCACCGAATCCGCCGGGATGCGCACATCGGTGAAACGCATGTGCATATGCCCATGCGGCGCGTCATCGTTGCCGAAGACCTGCATCGGGCGCAGCACCTCGACACCGGGGGTATCGGCGTCCATGACGAACATCGTATGGCGGGCATGTTTCGGCGCAGTCGGGTCGGTCTGGGCCATGACAATATAGACGCCGCAGCGCGGATCGCCCGCCCCGGAAATCCACCACTTTTCGCCGTTCAGGACCCAGTCGTCGCCGTCTTTCTTCGCCTCGAACGAGAGCTGCACGGCATCGGACGACGCGACCCCCGGCTCGGTCATCACATAAGCCGACCGGATTTCACCCTCGAGCAATCGACCGAGCCAGCGGTCCTTGTGTGACTGCGAGCCGTAGCGTTCGAGCACTTCCATGTTGCCAGTATCGGGCGCGGAGCAATTGAAGGTCTCGGCCCCGAGCGGCGCCTTTCCCATCTCTTCCGCGAGATAGGCATATTCGACTGTCGACAGCCCATAGCCCGCGTCGCTGTCGGTCAGCCAGAAATTCCACAGGCCGCGCTTCTTCGCCTCGGACTTCAGCTCGTCCATGATCTCGAGCTGGCGATCGTTCAGAACGAAGCGGTCGCCCGTCGGATTCTTGCCGATCTCTTCCTCGTATTCCTCGGACAGCGGAACGATCTTTTCCGCCATCAGCTTGCGCACCGCGTCGATCAGCGGCTGGACCTTGTCCGTGACGCCCAAATCCATCTTCTTCTCCTCCTAAGCCCCGACCGGGGTCGGCGCAATTGAACACACATGTTCAACACTGCGCAATGCTGTTTATGTGCTCAGAGCACTTCGAACAGGCCCGCGGCCCCCATGCCACCGCCCACGCACATGGTGCAAACGACGTATTTCGCACCCCGCCGCTTGCCCTCGATCAGCGCATGTCCGACCATCCGCGCGCCCGACATGCCGTAGGGGTGGCCCACGGAAATTGCCCCGCCGTTCACATTCAGGATCTCGTTCGGGATGCCCAGAACGCGGGCCGAGTGCAGCACCTGACAGGCGAACGCCTCGTTCAACTCCCACAGCCCGATGTCGTCCATGGTAAGCCCATGCGCTTCGAGGAGCTTGGGCACCGCATAGATCGGGCCGATCCCCATCTCGTCGGGGTCGAGGCCAGCGGCCATGACGCCCACGTAACGACCGAGCGGCGCGAGGCCGCGTTTTTCGGCCAGCTTCGCCTCCATGATCACGGCGGCGGAGGCCCCGTCGGAGAGCTGGCTCGCGTTGCCCGCCGTGATGAACTTGCCCTCCTGCACCGCGATACCGTCCTTGAACACGGGCGACAGGCTTTGCAGGTCCTCGAGTGTCGTCGAGGGGCGGTTGCCCTCGTCCCTCTCAAGTGTCACTTCGGCGTAAGAGACCTCTTTCGTCGCCTTGTCGATCACGGCCTGGGTCGAGGTGAGCGGCACGATCTCGTCATCGAACTTGCCCGCCGCCTGCGCCGCCGCCGTGCGTTGCTGGCTTTGCAGCGCGTAGGCGTCCTGATCCTCGCGCGTCACGCCATAGCGGTCCGCCACGATCTCGGCGGTTTCTAGCATGGACATGTAAAGGGACGGCACGTGTTCCTTGATCCACGGGTCGCGCAGGTGGTCCATCCGCATGTTCTGGTTCTGCACCAGCGAAATCGACTCGACCCCGCCGCCGATGGCGACCTCCATGCCGTCATGCACGACCTGCTTGGCCGCGGTGGCAATCGCCATCATCCCCGACGCGCATTGCCGGTCCATGCTCATCCCCGCGACGCTCGTCGGCAGGCCAGCGCGAATGACCGCCTGCCGCCCGATGTTGCCCCCGGTCGAGCCCTGCTGGATCGCGGTCCCGATGACGCAGTCCTGCACCTCGTGCCCCTCAAGCCCCGCGCGCGACACGGCGTGTTTCACGGCATGGCCGATCAGTTCCTGCGCATGGGTGTTGTTGAAGGCCCCGCGATAGGCTTTGCCGATCGGGGTCCGTGCGGTCGATACGATGACGGCGTCACGCATGTTGTCTGTCCTCTCCTAAATGTCGTTCCACGGGAGCGGCAGCCCCCGCACAGCCGCCCCGCCCCGCGCGTATTTGCGCGTCTGCGAGAAAGCGTTGTCCATGACCTCGGCCCCTTCGGGATCGCGAATGCGGTCCATCGCGGCAATGACGCCCTCGGGCGTGAGGTCCTCGTCCAGCAGGGCGACACCCTGCGTTTCCGTGATCCGGATTTCCGCGAAACAACCGCCGCCCGCGCCAAGGATCATCTTGGTCGGCGCGTCCTCGGCGACGAGCGCGAGAAGACCGGGCGTGATCGTCTCGGGTTGAAGCAGCGCGAGCGTTTCCGGCGTCAGCAGGCTCTCGGTCATCCGTGTCGCGGCGGTGGGGGCGAGCGTGTTGACGCGAATGTCCTTCTTCGCACCTTCGATGGCGAGCGTGTTCATCAGCCCGACGACACCCGCCTTTGCCGCGCCATAGTTCGACTGGCCAAAGTTGCCGTACATGCCCGAGCAGGAGGTGGTGACGACGATCCGGCCATAGCCGCGTTCGACCATATGCCCCCAGACCGCCTTGCAGCAGTTGGCCGTGCCAAAAAGGTGCACGTCGACGACCTTCTTGAAGGCCGGCAACTCCATCTTGGCGAAGGATTTGTCGAGCAGGATACCGGCGTTGTTCACGAGGATGTCGACCTGACCGAACTCTGCGATTGCCGCCTCGACCATCGCCTGCACGGCGTCGAAATCCGTGACGTCGGCCCCGTTCGCCATGGCCCGGCCACCCTTGGCGCGGATCTCTTCGACCACCGCATGGGCCGCATCGGACCCCGACGCCTGCCCGTCCGTCGTCACGCCAAGGTCGTTGACCACAACCGCCGCACCACGCTCGGCCAGCCCCAGCGCGTGACAGCGGTCAAGCCCCGCGCCCGCGCCCGTGACGATCGCCACCTGTCCATCAAACCGAAGGCTCATGCCGCCTCTCCCATGTATCTGCGCCCGATCCACTCGGCGACGAGCGCGGGCTTGTCCTGCCCTTCGATCTCGACGGTGACGTCGGTGATTGTGGTGAATTCGCCGGGTTTCGACGTTTCGCAATCGGTGAGCACAAAGCGCCCGCGCACGCGGCTGCCGACCTTGACGGGCGAGATGAAGCGCATCCGGTTCATCCCGTAATTCACGCCCATCGTGACGCCGTCCACCGCTGGAAGCGCATCATAGACCATGGCCGACAACAGGCTCAGGGTCAGAAAACCATGCGCGATGGTGCCGCCGAAGGGGGTTTTCGCCGCCGCCTCCGGGTCCACGTGGATGAACTGGTGGTCATGGGTGGCTTGAGCAAAAGCGTCGATCTGGTCCTGCGTGATCTCGAACCAGTCCGAGACTCCGACCTCCTGTCCCACCAGCCGCTGAAATTCTTCGAGCGTCATGGCGTCACTCCGCAAACAGCGAGCCCGGGGAATGCACGTTGATGCCCCCGGACAGGGGCAGGATCGCGCCCGTAACATAGGCCCCCGCGCGCGAGCAGAGGTATTGCAGCGCCCCCGCGATGTCGCCCGGATCCCCCAGACGGCCCAGCGGCACCCGGTCGGCGGTGCGGTCCGCCTGTCCTGCGTCGGTGAGCGCGAAGGCGGTCATCTTGGATTTGAACGGCCCCGGCGCGATGGCGTTGACCGTGATCCGGCGCTCGGCCAGTTCGTTGGCGAGGATGCGCGTCATGTGATGCACGCCCGCCTTGGACACGGCATAGGAATAGGCCCCGCCGCCCTTTTCCACGTCGCCCATGACCGAGCCGGTGTTCACGATCCGCGACGGGTCGTCGTCGGTCGCGGTGGCGGCCAGCATCGGAAGAAGCGCCTGCGTCAGTTGGAACATGCCGGTGAGGTTGAGGTCGTTGACCTTGTCCCAGCCTTCCCACGGAAATTCGCCCAGAGGCGCGCCCCATGTGCGGCCCGCGTTGTTCATCAGGATATGAAGCTTGTCTGTCCGCTTGGCCACTTCGGCGGCAAGCGCATCGACGCCCGCCTGCGAGGACACATCGCCCGCGAAGCCTTCGACCGAGCCGGGCAGACCCAGAGCGTTCACCTCTGCCGACACCGCCGCGCAGGCATCGCCCTTGCGCGACGCGATCAGAACGCGGGCACCGGCGGAGGCCAGCCCTTCGGTCGCCATGCGCCCGATGCCGGAGGACCCGCCGGTGACCAGCGCCACCTTGCCGGTCAGGTCGAAAAGCGATTGGGGTGTCATGTTCATGCTGCTGTCTTTCCTCTCAGGTCCGCAACGCGCGCCGCGTGATAGCCATAGTCGCCCAGCCATTCGGCCCCGACCCGCGCGCGTTTCATGTAAAAGCCCATGTCGTATTCATCGGTCATCCCGATGCCGCCGTGCATCTGAACCCCTTCTCGCACCGCAAGGCCAGCGGTTTCGGAGGCGCGCGCCTTGGCCAGAGACACGGCGAGGTCCGCGTTTTCCGGGTCGTGGTCGAGCATCCGTCCCGCATTCGCGATGGCCGAAGCGGTGACTTCGATCTCGCAGAAAAGATGCGCGGCGCGGTGCTGGAGCGCCTGAAAGCTGCCGATCAACCGGCCGAATTGCTTGCGTGCCTTGAGATAGGCGGTGGTCATGGCGAAGGCCCCGGCGGAGAGACCGAGCAACTCTGCCGACAGCGCCGCCTGCCCTGCCCTGAGCGCAGGTGCAAGCGCGGCAAGACCGCCGCCGACCTCGCCCACCACATCGTCGCCGGTGGCATCGACCCCGTGGAAACGCAAGGTGGCATGGTCACGGCTGTCGACAAGGCCCAGCCTGTCACGAGACAACCCGGCGCGCTCCGCGTCGACGTCGAAAAGCGTCAGCCCTGCCTCGGCCCGCGCGAGCACGAGCACCCGTGAGGCGCTCGTCCCGTCGGCGACGAAGGTCTTGGACCCGGTCACGACGAAACCGTTGCCCGACGCCCGCGCCTCCATCGCCGTCGCCTCGGGCGCGAACTTGCGGGTCTCGTCGAGCGCGAGCGCATAGGTCGCGGTCCCATCCGCAATCGCCGCCGTCGACCGGCCCGCCCGGCGCAGCGCCGTCGCAGCGATCACCGCCGTCGACAGGAACGGCGAAGCGATCAACGACCGACCCATCTCCTCCGCCAGCACATTCGCCGCCGCGAAGCCCATGTCGGACCCGCCCTCGTCTTCGCTCACGAGGACGCCGGCCCAGCCCATCGCGACCATCTCGGCCCACAATGCATTATCGTAGGGTTTGCCCGCGTCGCGACAGGCCCGCAGGTTGGCGACGCCGGCGGCGTTGCAGAACCCGCGCGCGGCGTCACGCAGCATGACTTCATCTTCGGTCGGGGTCAGTGTGGTCATATCGTTCTACTCGCCCGGCAGTTCGAGGACCCGCTTGGACAGGATGTCGAGCATGACCTCGGAGGTGCCGCCTTCGATGGAATTGGCCTTGGTCCGCAGCCACTCCGGCGCGAGTGCCCCATAGGCACCCTCCCAAGCCAGCGCATCGGACCCGCCCGCGGCCATGAGGAGTTCATAGCGGTCCTTGTTGAGCTCGGTGCCATAATACTTGAGCATCGCCGAGGCATGGCCGACACCGCCTTGTTTCGCGAGGTCTTTGTAACGATCCATGGTGAGTGCAAAGGCAAGGCTGTCGACCTCGAGCTTCTGCGCGCGCGCAATGGTATGTGGATCGGTCACGTCGTCGTCGGTCAGCACCGACCCGATGGACCGCGCCCCGATGGCGCCGGAGCCGCCACCCCCGATCATCTCGCGCTCGTGGGTCAGCAGGTGTTTGGCCACGTCCCAGCCCCGGTTCACTTCGCCCACGATTTGGTCCTTGGGGATCACCACATCGGTGAAGTAGGTCTCGCAGAAGGGCGACTTGCCGGAAATGAGCTTGATCGGCTTCGTGGAAATTCCCGGCGTGGTCATATCGACCAGCAGGAAGGAAATCCCCCTGTGCTTGGGCGCCTCCCGATCCGTGCGCACCAAGGCGAATATCCAGTCGGCCTTGTCGGCATAGGATGTCCAGATCTTCTGACCATTCACCAGCCAATGATCGCCTTTGTCAGCGCCGTATGTCTGCACGTTCGCGAGGTCGGACCCCGCCCCTGGTTCTGAATAGCCCTGGCACCAGCGGATTTCTCCGCGCGTGATCTGGGGCAGGTAATGGCGCTTCTGGTCCTCGGTCCCGAAGGCGAGCAGCGCCGGGCCGAGCATCCAGAGACCGAAACTTTCCAGCGGCTTTTTCACCCGAAGACGCGCGAGCTCTTCCAGCCAGACCTTTTCCTGCCCGCGCGACAACCCGGCTCCGCCATAGGCCACGTCCCAGCGCGGCGCGGTCAGGCCCCGTTCGGCGCAGCGCTCCATCCAGAGCTTCTGGCCCTCGGACTTGAACATGAAGTTGCGCCCGCCCCAGCAGATATCGCTCTCGTCGAACGCGCGATCACGCACGTCAGCGGGTGCATTCTTGTCGATCCAGTCAGCGATTTCTTCCCGGAAAGCCGCAAGACTTTCCTGTGCCCCATCAGCCATGGGTGATTCCCTCCCGTTTGCCCCATACCGACACAAAGCCGTTCTGTTTTGCAATGCAAAACTGAGTTTCACAATTTTCTTGACAGGTCGGGACATGTTGTCTTGGATGACCCCAGCAAACGACGAGGAGGAACGTCGTTTCGACAAAGGGAGGATACCAATGAATATTCGGAAAACTGCCATTCTGGCGGTGGCGACTTCTGTTATCGCGCTCACGGCGGCCAACGCCGAGACGGTCAAGATGGCCTTCATCGACCCGCTTTCGGGCCCCATGGGTCCGTCGGGAGAAGCCGCCTATACGAGCTTTCAACTCGCCGCGGAGCACATCAACGCCAATGGCGGCGTGAACGGCAACGAGATCGAGATCATCGGCTACGACAACAAGGTGGACCCCAAGGAAAGCCTCGTCCAGCTTCAGAAGGCCATCGACGACGGCGCGCGCTTCATCTTCCAGGGCAACGGATCGTCGGTCGCGGCCGCGATCATCGAAGCGGTGAACAAGCACAACGCGCGCAACCCGGGCGAAGAGGTGCTGTTCTTCAACTACGCCGCCGTGACGCCCGCCTTTACCAATGAAATGTGCAGCTTCTGGCATTTCCGCTTCGATGCGCACGCCGACATGAAGATGGCGGCGATCACCGATTACATCAAAGACAATCAGGACATCGAAAAGGTCTACCTGATCGGGCAGGACTATGTGTTCGGACAGGCCGTGGCCGACGCCGCGGTTAGCATGCTGACCGAGAAACGCCCCGACATCGAGATCGTCGGGAACGAGCTCCACCCGCTCGCCAAAGTTACCGACTTCACGCCCTACATCCAGAAGATCATCTCGTCCGAAGCCGACGCGGTCATCACCGGCAACTGGGGCGCGGACATGCAGCTTCTCATGAAGGCCGCCGCGGAGTCGGGCTCCGACATTCCCTATCTGACCTTCTATGGCGGCTCGAAGGGCGCCGTGTCTTCGCTCGGCGAAGGGGCCATCGACCGGCTCTATCAGGTCACCGAAGCCATCACGAACCTCGACGCCTCGGACGAGCAATATGCCCTGATCGAGGAATACAAGCAGCGCTTCCCGGACTATGACTACTATTACCACCGGGCCTGGAACGCGATGGACTTCTTCGTGGCCGCCGCCGAGAAGGCCGGCTCCGTGGACCCGATCCCGGTCGCCAAGGCGCTTGAAGGTCTGTCGATCGAAGAAGCCTACGGCACTGCGACCATGCGCGCGGACGACCATCAGGTGCAGCAAAACCTCTATATCTCGACCGTTTCGGCGGACGTGAAATACGGCGTCGACAACATCGACCTCGGCTGGAAACTGGTGGAGGGCGGCAAGATCGACATGGCCTCGGCCGAGCAGCCCACCAACTGTGAGATGGAACGCCCCGAGTAACCCTGACCTCGTCAGTTCGGGACCATCCGGGGCGTCGTGCCGTGCCGCGCGGCGCCCCTCTTCACATCCTTCCACCGGAACGAGGCTCCTATGGAAACCATCGTCTTCGCACTGCTCAACGGTGTGATCTATGGCCTGCTGCTCTTCATGCTGTCATCAGGCCTGACGCTCATCTTCTCGATGATGGGCGTGCTCAACTTCGCACATGCGAGCTTTTACATGCTCGGCGCCTATCTGGCCTTCACCATCATGGGGGCCACGAGTTTCTGGATCGCGCTTTTCCTCGCGCCCGTGCTCGTCGGGCTCGTCGGCGCCGTCGTCGAACGATACGGTTTGCGGCGCGTACATGCGAACGGCCATGTGGCGGAGCTTCTGTTCACATTCGGTCTCGCCTATCTCATCGAAGAGGTGGTCAAGATCATCTGGGGCAAGACGGCGGTCGACTACCGCATCCCCGATCTTCTGAATTTCCCGGCTTTCACCGTCTATGGCGCAAGCTTCCCGGCCTACCGCATGTTCATGCTGGTGGTCGCGATCTCGATGCTGGTGGGCCTGTGGCTCCTGCTCAAGAAAACCCGCGCCGGCCTCATTATCCAGGCCGCCCTGTCGCATCCCAACATGGTTGGTCACCTGGGCCATAACGTGCCGCTCATCTTCATGACCGTCTTCGGCATCGGCTGCGCGCTCGCGGGCCTCGCCGGTGTGATCGCGGGCAACATTTTCGTCACCGATCCGGCCATGGCGATCCAGATGGGTCCCATCGTCTTCGTGGTCGTTGTCGTGGGCGGGATCGGTTCGCTGGAAGGGGCCTTTCTCGCCTCGATCCTCATTGGCCTCCTGCAGAACTTCGCGGTCGGCATCAACGCGAGCTTCGCCGACATCTTCGGCTTTCTGGGTCTCACCGAGGCGATGGAGGTCGGCCAGATCAACATCTCGTCTCTCGGACCGATGCTGCCCTTCCTGCTGCTCGTCCTGATCCTGATCTTCCGCCCGCGCGGCCTCATGGGGGAGAAAGAGCTTTGACCGACGCCACCACCACCTACGACCTCGCCCCCACCACGGGTGCCAAGTTTCGCCAGCGCACGCTGCCGATCCTGATCTTCGCGGCCATCCTGCTGGCCATCCCGATGGTCGGTCCCAGCCGCACGATGTACACGCTCATGCACCAGATGGGCATCAACATCGTCTTCGCGCTCTCCTACAACATGATCCTTGGCAAGGGCGGGCTTCTGTCCTTCGGCCATGCCGTCTACTTCGGTCTCGGCGGCTATCTCTGCATGCATGCGCTTAACTGGATCGAGGACGGCGTGGGCCTCTGGGGCAGCTTCCCGGTGTTCTTCATCCCGGTCGTGGGCTTCGCGGGCGGCGCGCTCGCCGCTGCCGTCATCGGCTGGCCGTCCTGCCGCCGGGCCGGCACCACCTTCGCCATGATCTCGCTCGGGATCGCGGAACTGGTCTATGCGGGCTCCTACATGTTCGACTCCATCTTCGGCGGCGAACAGGGCGTCTCGGGCGACCGGATGAACGGTCCGGAGCTATTCGGCCTGTCGCTGGGCCCGATCTCGGACGTCTACTGGTTCATCGCCTTCTGGACCGTGCTCGGCGTCATCGCGATGTATGCCTTCACCCGGACGCCACTCGGCAAACTGTCCGAGGCGACCCGCGACAATGCCCAGCGCGTGCAGTTCATCGGCTACAACCCCCAGACCGTGCGTTACTTCGTCTTTATCGCGGCAGGCGGTTTCGCGGGCGTCGCAGGTGGCATGGCGGCGGTGAACTACGAGATCTTTACCCCGATCAACCTGTCATTGGCCCCCTCGGGTTTCGTCCTGATCATGGCCTATGTCGGCGGCATCACCTACTTCGTGGGGCCGATCTTCGGCGCGATCCTCCTGACCTACATGCAGTCGATGATGTCGGACTTCACCGAGGCGTGGCTCCTCTACCTTGGCGTGCTCTTCATCGCCATCGTGATGTTCGCGCCGCGCGGCATCGCCGGGATCGTGTTCGGCATCTGGCACGGGATCACCGGGTCGGAGCCGTCGAAGTATCTGGGCAAGCTGATGATGCAACTGGGCGGCATCCTCCTGATGCTCATCGGCCTCATCGTCCTCGTCGAGGTCTCGGTGCGCTGGTCCAACGGCTACGGCCATGTCTACGAGCCCTTCGGCCTGCACCTTAGTCACACCGACATCCTGACTTGGATCATCGTCCTCGCGGCGAGCGCGGCCGGCGTTGCGCTCACCCGTTATGCCAACCGTTCCGAGGAGGCCGCCCAATGAGCACCCCCGCCCTCAAGCTCGAGGGGCTGAACAAGAGCTTCGGCCCCGCGAGCATCATCAACGACGTGAACCTCACCATCGAGAAAGGCGAACGCCACGCGATCATCGGCCCGAACGGCGCGGGGAAATCCACGCTCTTCAACCTGATCTCGGGCCTCTACACGCCCACCTCGGGAACCGTCAGCCTCAACGGCGAGATCGTGAGCGGTATGCCCGCACATGAGATCAACCGGCGCGGCCTGTCACGGTCCTTTCAGGTGTCCAACATCTTTACCAACATGACGGTGCGCGAAAACGTGCGCTGCGGCGTGCTGCATTCTATGGGACAAGGCTATGCCTTCTGGAAAAATATTGGTGCGAACAAACCGGTGCAGCAAAAGACAGCCGAAATCCTCGAGCAATGCGGGCTCATCGACAAGGCCAACGTGCCCGCCTCGCTCCTGCCCTATGCCGACCAGCGGTCTCTCGAAATCGCGATCACCATCGCGGGGGGCGCGGATGTGATCCTGCTCGACGAACCCACCGCGGGGATGTCCAACACCGAAACCGACCGCGCCATCGCGCTTATCGAGAAGGCCTCGGTCGGCAAGACGCTTGTCATCGTCGAACACGACATGAACGTGGTCTTCGGCCTCGCCGACCGGATATCGGTGCTGGTCTATGGCGAGATCATCGCCACCGGCAAACCGAGCGAGATCCGCGGCGACCCCCGGGTGATCGAAGCCTATCTCGGCGAAGAAGCGGAGGACGCCGCATGAACGACATGACCCCGATGCTCGAGGTGCGCGACCTCCACGCCTTCTATGGCAAATCCCACGTCCTTCACGGCGTGAACATGCAGATCATGCCGGGCGAGGTCATCGCGCTTCTGGGCCGCAACGGCGTCGGCCGCTCGACCACCGCCAAGGCGATCATGGGCGAGGTCGCGCCAAAGGGCGAGATCCTGTTCAAGGGACAGCCGATCTCGGGCCTGGAAAGCCACAAGATCGCGCGCCTTGGTCTGGGATACGTCCCCGAAAGCCGGGACATCTTCCCCACGATGACCGTGCGCCAGAACCTCGTCCTGGGCGTTAAGGACATGAAGAACCCCGGAAAATACTCGATCGACCAGATGCTCGACATGTTCCCCAACCTGCGCGCACGCGCCGACAATCAGGCGGGGGTGCTCTCGGGCGGCGAGAAACAGATGCTCACCATGTGCCGCACGCTCATGGGCGACCCCGACCTCATCATCATCGACGAGCCAACCGAGGGGCTCGCCCCCAAGATCGTGCAGCAGATCGGCGACATGATCGCCGAAATCGCGAAAACCGGGGTGGCCATCCTGCTGATCGAACAGAAGCTCTCCATCGCGCTCCGGATCGCCCATCGCGTCTATGTCATGGGACACGGCGAGATCGTCTATGGCGGCACGCCCGAGGATTTCCGCACCCGCGACGACGTGCGGGCGGAGTGGCTCGAGGTGTGATCCTCCCGACCACCCGATGCCCTCCGGAACGCCCGGCCCCCCAAGGCCCGGGCGTTTGCCGTAGGTGAGCGAGGCCACCAGAAATCCCGGGTACATAGAGCAAACATCGGACCCTTCATCGCTTCCTAAGTACTTTGGGGAGGTCTGGAGGGGCAAAGCCCCTCCAGCGTCGCGACGACGCGGTCGGCGCAACCAAGGGAAAAGGGCGGCACCCGTCGGCACCGCCCTCTCGCCGGCAACACGCGCGGGACCAAAGGAAGGAAAGTCCCGCGCGATCTGAAATCCTATCCGCCGAGCGGCTGGATGAAGCAGGTCGACGTTCCGAGGGCGAGCACCTTGCCGCCAAGGTCCTCCACCCGGCCCTCGACATTGGCCACCCGCCGCCCGCGCGTCTGCACCGTCGCGACCGCGCGCAACTGGCCCATGCCGGGCATCAGCGGGCGCACGAACTTCACCGCCGTGTCCATCGACACGAAGCCCTCGCCGGTTGCGCAGGTCGTATGCACCGCGCAACCCAGTACGCTGTCCAGAAGCGTCATCGCCCAGCCACCGTGCACCAGCCCGAGCGGGTTCATGTGCCGTCCGTCGGGCTCGCCGCGAAACTCGACCGTGCCCTCGTCGGCCGACACCAGCCAGAAATTCATCGTCTCGGCGATCGATGGCCCCGGAAGCTCGCCCGAGACCACGCCGCGCATGATGTCGAGCCCGGTCATCCCGGCGAGCCGCGCGAAATCGGGCGCGCCGATGCGGAAGTCGGGTCTTGGAACTGCGTCGAGCATTTGCCATCCTCCAGATCAATGCATATACATGGGATAAGCATGCATATGCATGGAGTCAACGGAAGGATGTGCGACGTGGCGGAAGATGTTTCACCGGAACTGGCGGAACTGCTGACAGGGAACTGCTACTGCCTCACCGCGCGCCGGGCCTCGCGCCGGATGCTGCGCCTCTATGACGCCGCCATAGCGGGAACCGGCGTGACCATGTCGCAACTGGCCGCCATGGCCTGGATCAAAGGGATGCGCGCGCCGACGGTCCAGAAACTGTCGCGCAACATGGACCTCGAACAAAGCGCGATGTCCCGCCTTCTGATGCCGTTGGAGCGTGACGGGCTGGTAATCCGGGCCGACCACGCCCAAGACAAACGCAAGAAGGTCCTGGCGCTGACGGCTGCGGGAGAAACGGCGCTCGAGACCGGGGCCAAGGCCTGGGCCAAGGCGCAGCGGCAGGTCGAGGCCGAGATGGAGGCCGACCTTGCCACGCTCATGTCCGGGATCAATGCTCTCGCCGCCGGGCAGGGCCTGCGCTAACGCAAGACGATCAGGCGGTGACTTCGGTTTTCTTCACCACGCGCGCCCGCAGGTCCGACAGCGCGGCCAGGGCCGGATCCTCACGATAGGCGCCGAACGCCTCCTGCGACGGAAAGCGCAGACGCAGGATCTCCTGCGGGCCGTTCACCGCATCGGGCCGCGCGACGTCGAGGAGCCGCGCCCCGTGCCGCGCCATGATGGCCACGGTCCGGCTGCCATAATCCTGAAACCCGGCATCCTCGCCCGGCCGCACCCAAAGGCGCATCTCGATTTCATATCCCATTGCCCGCTCATCCCGCCTGATCTGAACGACCGCTCGCGGTCGTCTGCACGTTTCGGCACGAATTTCCCGAGCGGGTCCGAGAACCCGCTCTTTCATTATCGTTCGTTGGGGAGAACGTAACGGGACCGTCTCGTTCACGCCACCTCGGGGTGTTTGTAGTCCGCCAATTGCTGACGGAGTGTCAATTTGGACACTTTTCCCGTCGCGGTCAGCGGCAGCGCCTCGACCCAGATGATGTCGTCCGGCAACTGCCATTTGGCGAAATGCGCCTCCATGTGGTCGCGCAGCTCTTCAAGGCCGGGCTTCGTCTCCCCCGCTGCCACGGCCACGAGCACGGGCCGTTCGTCCCATTTCGGATGGGCCACGCCGATGGCCGCGCAATTGGCCACCCCCGGATGGCTCATCGCCGCGTTCTCGAGGTCGATGGAGGAAATCCACTCGCCGCCAGACTTGATAAGGTCCTTCGCGCGGTCCTGGATGATCAGGTAACCGTCGGGCGAGATCGAGGCGACATCGCCGGTCCCGAACCACCCCTCGGCATCCATCGCCTTGGCGCTGGCTTCCTCGTTACGGAAATATCCCGACACGACCGCGTTCCCGCGCACGAAGAGCTCGCCGATGGCCTTGCCGTCATGGGGCTGGCGCTGGCCGTTCTCGTCCACGATCTTCAGGTCCACGCCGAAACAGCGCCGGCCCTGCTTTTGCTTGACGTCGAGCTTTTCCTCGAGCGGAAGCGCCTCGACCTTCGGCGGTTGCGATCCATGCGTGCCGATGGGCGACATTTCGGTCATGCCCCAGGCATGGTTCACACGGACGCCAAGCTCCTCGAAGGCCTTGATCATCGACCGTGGCGCGGCCGAACCGCCGACGACCATGTCGCCCAGGTCCGAAGGCTTGCGTCCCTGCTTCCTGATCTCGGCCAGTAGGCCCATCCACACGGTCGGAACGCCCCACGCCGAATAGACCTTCTCGCTTTCCATCAGCTTGAACAGGTTCTCGCCGTCGAGCGCGGCACCCGGGAAGATCAGGTTCACCCCCAGAAGCGGCGCGGCATAGGGCAGGCCCCAGGCGTTCACGTGAAAGAGCGGCACGACGGGAAGGACGTTGACCCCCTGTCCCAGCGACGGCCCCATGATCGCGGCGACCATGAGCGCGTGAAGCACGTTCGAGCGATGCGAATAGAGCGCGCCCTTGGGATTGCCCGTGGTGCCCGACGTATAGCAAAGCCCGGCAGCCGTGTTCTCGTCCAGCTCCGGCCAGTCATAGGTATCAGGCTTGCCCTCCAGAAGCTCCTCGTAGCACAGCGCCTCGAAGGGGGTGTCGGGCATATGCGCCCGGTCGGTCATGATCACGACCTTGAGGTCCTTGGGCAGATGGTCCTTCAGCCCGGCGATGATCGGCACGAAATGGGTGTCGACGAAGATCACCTTATCCTCGGCGTGATTAACGATATAGGTCGCCTGCTCGGCCGACAGCCGCGGGTTGATCGTGTGACAGACCGCGCCGATGCCGGAAATGGCATAGTAAAGCTCGAGGTGCCGGTAGCCGTTCCAGGCGAGCGTCGCGACCCTGTCCCCGTCCTCGATCCCCAGCGCCTTGAGCGCATGGGCCAGCTGCGCCGCGCGTCGGAAACAGTCGCGGTAGGTCTGACGGTGGATGTCGCCCTCGGTCCGGACCGAGACCATACCCGCGTCCGGGTGCGCTTCCGCCGCATATTCCAGCAGCGAGATGATCGACAACGGCCGATGCATCATCATGCCAAGCATAATGTTCCTCCCTTTGATGTCCGGCCCGGTGAGCGAGGTTCCTCCTCCGTCGCGTCACCACCGGCGTTTTGCCTTGCGAAACTTTGTTTCAGGATTGAGTATCCGCAAGGAACAGGGAGAAGGAAAGCACAAATGTCCGTAACTGCGAAGCAAATCGTGCTGGCGAGCCGCCCGGGCGGGGCAGTGTCCGCCGAGAATTTCCGGCTGGAAGAAGTGACGCTGCGGGCGCCGGCCGAGGGCGAGGTCGTGGTGCGTGTCACGGCCTTGTCGCTCGACCCCTACATGCGGGGCCGCATGGACGCGGCCAAGTCCTATGCCGCTCCTGTCGAGGTGGACGCGGTGATGGAGGGCGGCACCGTCGGTGAGGTCATCGAGTCGAACGCACCGGGCCTCGAGGTCGGGGACAAGGTCTTCGGCATGACCGGCTGGACCACCCATTCCGTGCAGAAGGCCAAGCTTCTGCGCAAACTGCCCGACGGCATCCCGGAAACCACCGCACTGGGCGTTCTCGGGATGCCCGGCTTCACCGGCTGGTATGGGCTGACCGCCATCGGACAGCCGAAAGAGGGCGAAACGCTCGTCGTGGCGGCCGCCACCGGACCGGTGGGCTCGATGGTCGGGCAATACGCGAAACACAAGGGTCTGCACGTCGTCGGTATCGCGGGAGGCGAGAAGAAATGCGCCCATGCGAAAGAGGTCTTCGGCTTTGACGAATGCCTCGATCACCGGACCTTTGCCGACGCGAAGAACGCCCGTGAACAGATCGCGGCGGCTTGTCCGGACGGGATCGACATCTATTTCGAAAACGTCGGCGGCACCGTGCTCGAAGGCGTTCTGCCCAATCTCAACGTGTTCGGCCGCATGCCGATCTGCGGTATGGTCGCCTGGTACGATGGGGCCGCAAGTGCCGAGCGCTACGACCTGCCCAAGCTTTGGCGCACGCTTCTGGTCCAACGCGCCGTGGCGCATGGCTTCATCATCTCGGACCACTGGGACAAGTTCCCGGCGTTTCTCGAAGAGGTCGCGCCGCTCGTCGCGAACGGCACGATCAAATACACCGAAGACGTGGCCGAGGGGCTAGAGAACGCGCCCGAGACCTTCATGTCGATGCTCAAGGGCGGCAACTTCGGCAAGCAGGTGGTCAAGATCGGATGACCCATTCGCTCTTTGACCTGACCGGCAGGACCGCCCTCGTCACCGGGTCCACGCGCGGGATCGGCAAGGCCATCGCCATGGCCTATGCCGAAGCCGGGGCCAATGTGGTCATCTCCTCGCGCAAGGCCGACGCCTGTGACGCGGTGGCGGATGAGATCAACGCGCTCGAGGGTGGCCGCGCCACCCCCATCGCCGCCAATATCTCGGAAGATGCCGATATCGACCGGCTGGTGAGCGAGACAGAGAAACAGGTGGGCGCGGTCGACATCCTCGTCTGCAACGCCGCCGTGAACCCCTATATGGGGCCCTTCCTCGACACCCCCGACGATGCCTTCGACAAGACGATTGCCGTGAACATCCGCTCCAACATGCGGCTCTGCCGCGCGGTAGTTCCGGGGATGCAGGCCCGGCGGGATGGGGCCATCGTCATCATCTCTTCCATCGCGGCCTTCAAGGGCTCGCGTAACCTCGGCATCTATGCCGTGACCAAGGCGGCGGACACCCAGATCGTGCGCAACCTCGCCACGGCCTATGGCCGTGACAACATCCGGGTGAACGGGATCGCGCCGGCCGTCGTGAAGACCAAATTCGCCTCGGCGCTTTACGAGGACCCTGAACGCGAGAAGGCCATCGCGCGGTCCTATTCCCTCAAGCGGCTGGGCGAGCCCGACGATATCGCCGGTGCGGCGCTTTATTTCGGCTCTCGGGCGGGGGCCTGGACCACGGGGCAGACGCTCATCGTCGATGGCGGCTGGTCCATTGAGGAAAACGTCTAGGACTGCTAGGCTTCCCGGGTCAGAAAAGGTTCAGCCGGTGCGGTTAGCCCGGCCTCTGGGTGAGGTGCCTCCCCGCCCAGGTCCTGTCCCGGCCCAAGCGCCGCGAGTCCCGTGACCTTGAACGCCCCGCATGTCGTGGGGCGATCTGAAAGGTTGCGACATGCTCCAATCCCTCTCCCTCGTCACGCTCGGCGTGACAGACCTCGCCCGGTCACGGGCGTTCTATACCGGAGGCTTCGGTTGGCCGCCGGTCTTTGAAAACGACAGCATCGTCTTCTACCAGATGAACGGGTTCCTCCTCTCCACCTTCCTGCACGCTGCGCTGGAAGAAGATATGGGCGGGCGCCGCCTCGCCCCGAACGGGGCCTTCTCGCTGGCTCATAACGTGACCACGCGAGACGCGGTGAACGATGTGGTCGCCACGCTCCTGTCCCATGGCGCGACGCTTATCCGCCAGCCGGACGAACCACCCCATGGCGGCTATCGCGGTTATGTCGGCGATCCCGACGGGCACGCCTGGGAAATCGCCTGGATGCCGGGGATCATGCCTGACGCCGATGGTTTCGTGCGGATGGAGGTCTGAATCGAAGAAAGCGTGCGGGCCCGGCACATCGGGACCATCTCGGAGGGTCAGGCCCGCCCGCCCTCGCTTGACAGGACGAGGGGGTCGATGCCCAGCTTGCCCAGCGCCCGGGACCATTTCGTCCCGAGGTCGGGCTCGAAGACGATCGCCATATCGGCATCGACCGTAAGCCAGGCGTTCTGCTGCAACTCGCCTTCGAGCTGCCCCGGCCCCCAGCCGGCATAGCCCAGCATGGTCAGGGACCGCGCTGGCCCCGTGCCGCGCGCGATGTCCTCGAGGATATCCTTGGTCGCGGTCATGCCGAAAGTTTCGTCCACCTCCAGCGTGCCTTGGCTGCTTTCGTATTCCGAAGAGTGCAGCACAAAGCCGCGCCCGCCTTCGACCGGACCGCCGAAATGCACACGGATACCATCGCTGGCGCGTCCCCTGTCGATGTCGAGCTGGTCGAGAAGATCGTTCAGCGACACGTCCGGAACTTCCTTGTTGATGATCAGCCCCATCGCGCCTTCGTCGGAATAGGCGCAGAGGAACACGACGGAATGATCGAACCGCGGATCGCCCATGCCGGGCATGGCGACCAGGAGTTTGCCGGTCAGGTCTTGGGGAAAGCTGTCCATGTTTCCAAGATGGGCATGTGCACCCCTGTTTCGCAAGTGCCCGATTGCAACGTTACACTGGCTCTCTATTCCTTGTCATGAATGTGACTTCTCCTTGGGCGGCGGTCGTCTATATCGGATGCATGATCCGAACGCTTCTTGTCATCGCCCTTGCCACCGGCACCGCCACCGCGACCCTCGCCCAGAGTGTCGGGGAAAGCGTTGCCGAGGATACCGTTCTCGCGGGCGAGCCGGCTCAAGTGTCGCTCCTGCCCGGATGGCGGATGGAGAACGGCAACCACATGGCCGCGCTGCGCGTCGTGCTGGCCGACGGGTGGAAGACCTACTGGCGCGCGCCGGGCGAAGGCGGCATCCCGCCCGATTTCGACTGGTCCGGCTCCCTCAACCTCGAAGACGTGACCTTTCACTGGCCGGTGCCCGAGGTGATCGACGCGGGCGACATGGAGACCATAGGCTACCGTCACGAGTTGATCCTGCCGATCGAGATCACGCCGCACGCCCCGGGTGCTGATGTGGAGCTGTCCGCCGACCTGCTGATGGGCATCTGCGAACATATCTGCGTGCCGCTCGAAAGCGCGGTCTCGGTCGATCTGCCCGCCACCACGACCGAGGCCGATCCGCGCATCGAACGGGCGCTTGCCAACCGGCCGGACACGGCGGAGGAGGCCGGCATCACCGACGTGTCCTGCACGCGCGAAGACCTGCGTGACGGCGTGCGCGTGACCGCGCGTCTCCCGGTGCCGCTCATGGGCGGACCCGAGGCGGTGGTCTTCGAGGCCGCCGATCCGCAGGTCTGGGTCTCCGAGGCGATGGAACACCGCGAAGGCGGCACACTCGTCGCCACCGCCGATCTCGTGCCGCCGACAGGCCGGCCCTTCCCGGTCGCGGGTCAAGACCTGCGCTTTACCGTGCTCGGTGCGGGCCGGGGGATCGACATTCAGGGCTGCGACGAGATCGATTAACGTGCGGCCTGGACGCGCCGCTTACTCCGCGGGGCTTGTCCGGCCACTTCGACCCATGCCGGTGAAGACGGCCAGGCCATAGGCCACCACGCTGACCAGAGCCGCCCCACCAAGGAACAACACCGCCGCGAGCCCCATGCTTCCCGTGCCCCAAGGCAGCGCCCCGGTGACGAAGACCCAGCCCATCGTGCCCACGAAGATCAGCGCGACTAGCCCGCCGGCGACACCGACCAGCCGGGCCAGCCCCGGCGCGCGCCGATGGCCGCCCGCCGCCCGGCGCAAGGCCGTGGTCTGGCGCCGGATGTCTTCCTGAATGGCGAGGATCGAGGGCACCACCAGAAGCACGAGGAAGAAGCCGAAGCCCAGCCCGTAGACCAGCGTGACCACCGTGGGTTTCAGGAACACCGCCTGTTGCGATGTCTCGAACATGAGCGGTGCAAGGCCAAGCACGGTGGTCGCCGTGGTCAGGAAGACCGGGCGCAGGCGGTCCGCCGTCGCATCCACGATGGCATGGCGCATGCCCCGTTCGGTCGCGTATTCATCTACCGTGGACACGAGCACGATCGAGTCGTTGATGATGATGCCCACCATGCCGATCAGCCCCACGATGGAGAACATCGAAAGCGCGAGGTCCCAGTGGTAGTGACCGTAGATCGCGCCCACCAGCCCGAAGGGAATGATCGCCATCACGACAAGCGGCCGTGTCCAGCTCGAAAAGATCCAGGCGAGCACGATGAAGATTCCGACAAGACACAGGACGAAGCCCGACATGGCCGAGGTCAGGAACTGGTCCTCCTGCTCGCTCATCCCAGATAGCCGGTATTCCACGCCGAAGTCCTCGGCGATCTGGGGCAGGATGGTGTCCTCCATGGCAAGCTCGATCTGGCTCGCCCTCTCGCCATCGCTTTCGTCAAGGTCGCCGGAGACCGACACGACACGCAGGCCGTTTTCCCGGTTCACCGTGGAAAAGCCCGACCGCGACGAGATCGAGACCACATCGGCCAACGCCACATAGCTGCCCTCCGGCGTGCGCATCTGGCTTTTCTCGAGGAAGGCCCGCGTCAGTTCGTCGTCGGGAAGCTGCACCCGAATGGTGGCCGAGCGCATCCCGTCAGGATAGGTCGCGGCCTCGATCCCCGACAGCCGGTTGCGCAGCTCGCCCCCCACGTCGTCGATGGTGAAGCCCAGTGCCTGTCCCTGCGGCGACAGTTCCAGAACCAGCTCCTCCTTGTCATAGGCGAGACTGTCCTCGAGCGCTGAGACCTCCGAGAAGTCGCCGAGCGCGGTCTTGAGCGCTTCGGCGGCGGCCTTCAGCACCTCGGCATCCGCCCCCATGAGCTGCACGTCGATGGCATCGCCTCCCGGGCCCCAACGCCCACCCCGGAAGGTGAATTCCTCCAGTAGCGAGGACTGCGGGAGGCCATCGGTAAGCGCCGAGACGATATCGAAGCTCGTATAGGGGCGCAGGTCCGCGTCGATCAGCTCGATGGTGACGGATCCCAGGAGATCCTCGTCCTTATCCTCGGCGCTGGCGAGGCCACGGCCCGACGAGCCGCCGATTTCGGTCAGGACATAGGTGAAAGGCGCGACGCCATGCTCGGCTTCGAGCGCCTCGCCCACGTCCGCGATGGAGGCCTGCAGCGTCTGCAACATGGCGAGCGTGTCGTCGCGCGTGGCCCCGTTCACCATCGCGAAGTTGCCCGTGACCGTGCCCTGTTCCGGGGCCGAGAAGAACCGGAAGGGCACGTCCCCCCGAATATAGAGCGCAACCTGTGTCGACAGGATCAGGACAGCGCCCGCCAGCACCGCGTAGCGCGCCGTGACCACCATCTCCATGAAAGGCCGGAAGACGCGCTCGCGGAACCAGCGAAACCCCTTGTTCACCTGCCGCGACGGCCAGTCATACCAGTGTTCCTTGTTCACATGGGCCAGCGCATGGGCCATATGGTTGGGCAGGATCAGGAAGCACTCCATGAGAGAGGCGAGCAGGACCGCGATGACGGTGAAGGGCACGTCCTGAATGAATTCGCCGAAGCGGCCGTCGATCATGGTCAGCCCGAAGAAGGCGATGACCGTGGTGAGTGTCGAAGAAAACACCGGCAGGAACATGCGTCGCGCCGCGTTCTCCGAGGCTTCGATGGGCGTTTCGCCCCGCCTGCGCGCCCGGAAATCGGCGTGTTCGCCCACCACGATGGCATCGTCCACCACGATCCCCAGCGTGATGATCAGCGCGAAGAGCGAGATCATGTTGAGCGTGAGCCCGAAGGCATACATCAGCGCCACGGCGGTGAGCATCGAGACCGGGATACCGGCCGCGACCCAGAACGCGGTGCGCGCATTGAGGAACAGAAAGAGGGTGATCAGGACGAGGACGAGGCCCTGCGCCCCGTTCTCGAGCAGGATCTGGAGCCGGTCGGTGATCATCTCGGCCCGCGTGCGGATGAGGTCGATCCCCATGCCCTCGGGCAGCATCGGGCGCAGGACGGCGGCGACGTCTTCGACCGTGCGCTGGATGCCAATGGCATCGCCCTGGGCCGAGCGCGCGACCGAAATGGTCACGGCAGGGTCGGCCCCGACAAAAAAGGTGCGCCCCCGGTCGATCCCCTCGACCCGAACCTCGGCCACGTCCCCGATGGTCAGCGCGTTGCCTTCGAGATCCGAGCGTAGCACGATGGCCTCGATCTCCTCGGCCGAGCGCTTGGCGACCCCGGCCCGGATGCGCGCCGTGCCGTCGCCCACGTTGCCGGCCGGGGCGGCATCGGCCTCGCCCGCGATGGCTTGGGCGATCTCGGTCAGCGTGACGTCGTTGCGCATGAGCGAGGCGGTGGTGACCTCGACCACGGTCTGGGGCGCGACGACGCCGTTGATCGTGGTGCGCGTGACGCCCTCGGCAAAGAGCCGCGCCACCATCTCGTCTGCGAAACGGGCAAGCTGGTCCACGCCCACCGGCCCGGTGATGACCACATCCGTGACCCGGTCGGACCAGCCGCCGCGCGTGACGCTGGGCTCATCGGCATTGTCGGGCAGGTTCGTGACCCCGTCGACCGCCGCCTTCACGTCATCGAGCGCCTGCGCCATGTCATAGTTGGGCTCGAAGGTGAGCCTGATGCGCGCCGAACCTTCGCGCGCCCGGCTGTCGCTTTCGGCCACGCCCTCCACCGCCAGCAGCGCGGGTTCGATCACCTGAACGATGCCCGCGTCCACGTCCTCGGCCCCGGCACCCTCCCAGGAGATGTCGATGCGGATGTCGTCCTCGATCACATCGGGGAAGAACTGCGCGCGCAGCTGCGGCATGGCCATAAGTCCGACCGCCAGAAGCCCGACGAAAAGCAGGTTCGCCACCGTCGCGTGGCGCGCGAAATAGGACAGGATGCCACCCGCCGCGCCCGAGGTGCGAAACCGCGCCATCGCCTAGCTCCCCATCCGGGCTTCGATCCGGTCGACCATCTGCTGTGGCACCTCCGGTTGACGAAGCTGGGTGAGGAGGCGTTCCTTCGCGGGCGCGGGCATCTGGGTGCTGCCTTCGACGAAGCTGATGAGCCGCGCGCGCCGGTCGTCGTCCAGCGTGATCATCGCCGCCTCTTCCGGTGCGGCCGTCTCCTCGGCGCCTTCGCGCAGGGGCCGGATGCGGATGCCCGCCCCCAGCGTCGGCACCCGTTCCGCGATCACCTCGCGACCGGCGAGCGTAGCGGCCTCGATCAGCACGCTTTCGCCCTGCCGCCGGACCACGGTCACGCGCTCTTCGCTCAACCGGTCTTCTTCGCCCAGAACCAGCACCGTGCCCGTGCTCGAAACTGCGGCGGCAGGAAGCCGCGCCACGCCGTCCAGAGCCGGTTCCTCGATCCGGACCGTCACGAAGTCGCCGGGCCGGAACCCGCGCGGGGTGTCGAGCGCGGCAAAGATCAGCCGCCCGGTCTGGCCCTCGCCCACCGCCGCGCTTTCGCGCGCGATCCGGCCCTGCCCCAGCATGTCGATCCCCGCAACATCGAGCGAGATCGTGACCTTTGCGGGGACAAGCCCGCCATCGTCATCCAGAAGTCGCAGGTATTGCGCCGTCGAGAGGCGGAAGCTGACCTCGAGCGCATCGGGGTCGACCAATGTCGCCACGACCTCGTTGACCTGCACCAGCCGCCCTTCGAGCGCGGCCACATCCGACAGAGCCCCCGCGAATTGCGCCGTGATCGTCGCCTCCAACAACCTCCGCTCGGCCTCGGCCAGGGCGATCCGGGTCCGCTCCAGCGCGATCCCGGCGCTCGCGACCCGGGCCTGCGCCGCGTTGACGGTGGCCCGGGCCGACAGCACGGCCTGCTGCGCCGACGACAGCGCGATCTCGGCGGATTCGAGCTCGGCGGCGAGACCCACCCCGCGCGACGAGAGGTTCTGCTGCCGGTCGAGTGCGGCCTGCCTCAGTTCCACTTGTCGCCGCGCGGATACGAGATCGTCCTGCTCCAGAAGCAATGCCGCCTCGGCATCGGCAACCTCGGCTTCGGCCTCGGCGACATCGGCCCGGCCCAGCGCCACGGCGTCCTCGAGGTCCGTCGGGTCGATCCGAAGCAGCATCTGCCCGGCTTCAACCCGGCCCCCGTCGACGAAGTTCTCACCGAGTTCCACGACCCGCCCCGAGGCACTCGCCCGCACCTCGAGCGTGCGGCGCGACACAACCTCGCCGAAGGCTTCAAGCACCGGTTCGACGGTTTCGGGCGTCACTGGGACGACGGCAGCGGTATAGACCCGCTCGCGCGCGGGCATTGACCCGCCGGTCTGCGCCATCCGGGTCTCGACCGCGCCTTTCACGATCCAGGCCGCCATGGCCAGCCCCGCCAAAGTGAGCGCGACAAGGAAAAGCCCGGTCAGGGAACGTCGTAGAAAGCGCATGCGTGGTCCTGCGTCAAATGATCCCGCCTACCTTGCCCACAGCCGCGAGACCGCGCAATCGCGGATCATCTCGCGTCCCTTAACAAGGCCGTTACGCTTCATACGGCCGACGGGATCATTTCCGTCGCTTGTGTTCGTCGAGACGCGGAAAAATCTCGACGAAATTGCAGGGGTTGTGGCGATAGTCGAGCTGATGGACGAGGATCTCGTCCCAGGCATCCTTGCAGGCCCCGGTCGATCCGGGCAGCGCAAAAAGATAGGTGCCATTGGCCACGCCGCCCGTCGCCCGCGACTGCACCGCCGAGGTGCCGATCTTTTTCATCGAGACGATGGTGAAGACCGTGCCGAAAGCGTCGATTTCCTTCTCGTAGACATCCCGATGCGCCTCGACCGTCACGTCCCGCCCGGTGAGCCCCGTGCCACCGGTGGAAATCACCACGTCCACCTCCGGGTCGAGCGTCCAGGCGCGCAGCTGGTCCGCGATCAAGTCACGCTCGTCCTGCACGATCACCCGGTCGGCGAGCAGATGCCCCGCCTCGGTCAGACGCGCGACCAAAGTGTCGCCGGAGCGGTCGTCCTCCGGCCCGCGCGTGTCCGACACCGTCATCACGGCGATCCGCACCGGAATGAAATCCCGTTCCGCCATGCTCACACCTCGAACCAGTTGACCGTGGGACCAAGGTTGCGGACCTGGCTCGCGCCGATCAGCCCCTCCTGCCCCCAGCAGTCGTGAATATGCCCGCAGACCACGAGCTTCGGTTGCACCCGTTCGACCGTTTCCCTGAGCGCGAGATAGCCCACGGGCCCCAGCCCGGTGACCACATCCGCGATCCCGCGCGGCGGCGAGTGAGAGATGATCACATCCGCAGTCGTCGCGCCCGACAGAAGCGCCTCGGCCTCGCCCTCGGTGAAATCCCACGACCAGTCGCAACCCGGCAATGGCGGTATCCCGCCCCCGATCCCAAAAAACGTTACGCCGTCGATCTCCACGCTCGTCCCATGCAGCACATGCGCGCCCGAAGGTGCGGCGGCATTCAGTTCCGCAAGGCTCTCATTGTTGCCCGGCACCATGACGAAAGGCGCCTTGATGCCTGACAGCATCTCCATCGCCTCCGCGACGCCGCGCCGCTGGTTTCCAAAATCGCCCGCACCGATGACCAGATCCGCCCCGGCACTCGCTGCGACGATATCAGCGGCCCGTGAGCGCGCCTGATGCATGTCGGAAAAGGCAAGGATCTTCATGCGCCGCTCCTGAGCCGGGCCTGCACCTCGAGCAGATCGGCCCAGGCGGCCTTCTTGTCCTGCGGTGCCCGGAGCAACTCGCGCGGATGGAACATCGGCATCACCGGCTTGCCCTCAAACGTGGCCCAGCGCCCTCGGGCCCGCTTGATGCCCGACGCCCCGGTCAGCGCCCTCGCGGCCACGGACCCCATGGCCACGATCACATCCGGGTCCGCGAGGAACACATGTCGGGCGAGAAAAGGGCGGAACATCTCGAGCTCCCCGTCATGGGTCACGCGGTCCGATGGCGTGCGGTAGGGGATCACGGGCAGCGCATAGAGCGCAGCCTCGGCATCCGGCACGTCGCGCTTCAGACCGATGGCCGCGAACATGGCATCGAAAAGCGTGCCCTCCCGGCCGACGAAGGGCCGCGCGTCGCGGTCTTCCTCCGGCCCCGGAGCATCGCCAACCACCATGACGCGGGCGGCGGGCATGCCGTCCGCAAAGACGAAATTCCGGGCGCCTCGTTTGAGTTCGCAGCCCTCGAAATCCTGCATCGCCTGCGCCAGCGTCTCGAGGTTGTCGACCGAGGCCGCGACCCGCCGGGCCTCGGCCACCCAATCGACACGTTGAGGTTCGGGCGCCACGTCCTGCGCTGGGGCCACCGCGGCGGACACGCGCAGGTGTTTGGGCGCCTGCGCCTCCAGTTCATAACGGTTGATCGGTGCGTCGCCCACCGTGTCGGTGACGCCAAGCTCGACATACCAATCGAGGAGGGCTTTCGCCTGATGCCAATCGAGTGCCGATTCCATGGCCGTAACCTAGGCCCGCTGGAAGAGCCCGTCCATGGCGCGTATCGTCCCCGCTGCCGGGCTTGGGGACCGCCCCTTTTGGATTGCCCCGCCCCCGGCCCCTGCTATAAGCCCGAAAGAACAAGGGGGTCCCGGCCATGACATTTCGCCACCGTCACCTTTTGGGGATCGAACCGCTCCACCCTGCGGAAATCACGACCGTTCTCGACCTCGCCGACCGCTATGTCGACCTCTCACGTTCTCCGCACAAACGCTCCGACGCGCTCGCGGGGCTGACCCAGATCAACATGTTCTTCGAGAACTCGACCCGCACGCAGGCTTCGTTCGAGATCGCGGGCAAGCGGCTCGGTGCGGATGTGATGAACATGGCAATGCAGGCGTCCTCGATCAAAAAGGGCGAGACGTTGATCGACACCGCCCTCACGCTCAACGCCATGCGCCCGGACCTTCTGGTGGTCCGCCACCCCCATTCGGGCGCAGTGAACCTGCTCGCGTCCAAGGTGAACTGCGCGGTGCTGAACGCCGGTGACGGCAAGCACGAACACCCGACGCAGGCGCTTCTGGACGCGCTGACGATCCGGCGCGCCAAGGGGCGGCTTCATCGCCTGACCATCGCGATCTGCGGTGACATCGCCCACAGCCGCGTGGCACGATCGAACCTGATCCTTCTGGGCAAGATGGAAAATCGCGTGCGGCTCGTCGGTCCCCCGACCCTGATGCCCAGCCAGATCGGCGCGTTCGGCGTCGAAGTCTATGACGACATGGCCAAGGGGCTGGAAGGCGCCGACGTCGTCATGATGCTGAGGCTCCAGAAGGAACGCATGGACGGCGGCTTCATCCCCTCCGAGCGCGAATACTACCACCGCTACGGCCTTGATGCCGAGAAACTGGCCCATGCCAAGCCCGACGCCATCGTCATGCACCCGGGCCCGATGAACCGCGGCGTGGAGATCGACGGGACCATCGCCGACGACATCAACCGCTCCGTCATTCAGGAGCAGGTCGAAATGGGTGTCGCCGTTCGCATGGCCGCGATGGACCTCCTGGCCCGCAACCTGCGTTCCGAACGTGTATCAGACACGGAAGGAACCATGGTATGAGCGATATCGACGACACCGACCTCGCGTTTTCAGGACAACCGCAGCCCCGCACGATCTGGGTGTTCGAACTGAAGGTCCCTACCGACGAACTTCCCATGTGGGAGGCCGACGGCGCGGACGAGGGCTGGCCCCTGCCCCGCGTGCTGGGCGTGGAGAGCCTCGACCCGGCCCATGTCGAAGTCTTCCCGGACAATCGCATCGCGGAATACGGGCTTGCCCGTTACCTCGCCGATGCCAACGGCATGGACGAAAGCGAAGTCGCGCCCGATGCGGCCAAGCTGGAAAGCGTGAGCCAGCTCGTTGTGCTGGTCCACGCCAAGGCGGTGACCGAACCTGGCCGCTTCTCGCCCCAGCCGCCCGCGCGCTTCGTGGGCAAATACGCGGCCAAGGGCCATCTCACCGCCTCGGTCCCCCCGATGTCGCGCAGCGCCGAGGGCGTTGTCGCAGGCGGCGGGCCGACCACGGTGACGCCGACCTCCTTTCCCTGGCGTGTAATCGCGCTGTCGTCTCTGCTCGTGGCGATCCTCGCCCTTCTGATCTGGTGGGTTGCGTGACGGAAAACAGAACCACCCCGGTGTTGGCCGAAGGCGAGACGATGATCGCGCAGTTCACCGCGAGCCGCGCGACCTATGTCAAGGAACACATCATGCTCGCCGCCATCGCGAGCGTTGCCGGTGCCGGGCTGCTCATCTTCATGGGCAACGAACATGCCTGGACCGGTGTCGTGGGGGCTCTGGCCGCCATCGGCGTGCGCGGGGTCTATGTCGCCTCCGAGGCGCTCGGACAGACCTGGACCCTCACCGACCGTCGTCTTATCGCCCCCTCGGGCATGGACATTCCCCGCGCCCGGATCGCAAAGGCCCGCTCCATCTTCTCGGCCGCTCAGGTGATCACCGACACCGGTGACAAGCATATGATCAAGTATCTGTCCGACCCGGCAGCAGCCGCGAGAACGATTGAGAAGGGCGCGACATGACCGACACCCCGGCAGGCTGGGAAGGCATCCTCGACGACGGCGAAACGATCCTCTGGCAGGGCCGGCCCCTGCAGGATTTCCACATCGCGCTGTCCAATGTGGTGACGATCGCCTTCGGCATCTTCTTCGCGGGCTTCGCGCTCTTCTGGATGGTCGGCGCGGCCTCGATGGGCGGCGGGCCGTTCTGGATGTTCGGCCTCATCCATTTCTCGGTCGGCGTCGGTATCGTCTTCTGGTCGATCTTCGGCTCGACCTATTCGCGCCGCAACACCTGGTACACGCTGACCGACCGCCGGGCCATCGTCGCCACCGACTTCCTCTTCAAGCGCAGATCGCTGGTCTCCTATCCGGTGCAGGACGCCCTGGTGGAGTTCAAGGCCGGCCCGCCCGATGACATCATCTTCGGCCACGAGACCAAGCGCGGCTCCAAGGGCCGCACCTACACCGTTCCCGTGGGCTTCTTCCGGCTCGAGGACGGCCACGCCGTTATGCGCATCGTCCGCAAGAAGATCCACAAGGTTCGCGACTACGACGACGAGATCGCGACCGATACGCCGCCGCCCCTGCCCACAGAGACCCTGCAATGACCCTGATCACCTTCACCAACGCTCGCCTGATCGACCCCGAGGCGGGCACCGACACGCTGGGCTCTCTCACCGTCGAGATGGGCGAGATCGTCGCGCGGGATGATGGTGAACGGGGAGAAATCGTGGACTGCCGTGGCAAATGCCTTGCCCCGGGGATCATCGACATCGGCGTGAAGATCGGCGAGCCGGGTGAACGGCATAAGGAGGGCTTCAGGACGGCGGGCCGCGCCGCCGCCGCCGGGGGCGTCACCACCATGGTCACCCGCCCCGACACGACCCCCGCCATCGACAACCCCGAGACGCTGGACTTCGTCAAACGCCGGGCGCGCGAACGGGCGCCGGTGCGGGTCAATCCCATGGCCGCCCTCACCAAGGGGCGCGAAGGGCGCGAGATGGTCGAGATGGGGTTCCTTCTGGACGCGGGCGCCGTGGCCTTCACCGATTGCGACCACGTGACCCCCGACAACAAGGTGTTTTCGCGCGCGATGACCTATGCCCGGTCGCTGGGCGCGTTGATCATGGCTCATCCGCAAGACCCCTCGCTGTCGAAGGGCGCAGCCACCACCTCGGGCAAGTTCGCCTCGCTCCGGGGCTTGCCCGCCGTGTCGCCCATGGCCGAACGGATGGGGCTCGAACGCGACCTCGCGCTGGTCGAGATGACGGGCGTGAAATACCACGCCGACAGCCTGTCCACCGCGGCCGCCCTGCCCGTGCTCGAACGCGCCAAGGCGGCGGGGCTGGACGTGACCGCAGGCGTCAACATCCATCACCTGACGCTCAACGAGCTGGACGTGGGCGACTACCGCACCTTCTTCAAGCTGAAGCCGCCGCTCCGGTCCGAGGACGACCGGCTCGCCATGGTCGAGGCGGTGGCCTCGGGCCTCATCGACATCGTCTGTTCGATGCACACTCCGCAGGACGAGGAAAGCAAGCGCCTGCCCTTCGAGGAAGCCGCCTCGGGTGCCGTCGCGCTCCAGACGCTGCTTCCCGCCGCCATTCGGCTGGTGCAAGCCGGTGCGATGGACCTGCCCACGCTCTGGCGCGCGCTCTCGCTCAATCCCGCCCGGCGCTTCGACCTGCCCGGGGGCACGCTGGCCATTGGGAACCGCGCCGACCTCGTCCTCTTCGACCCGGACGTGCCCTTCGTGATGGACCGCTTCAAGCTCGAGTCCAAGTCCAAGAACACGCCTTTCGACGAAGCGCGCATGGAAGGCCGGATCCTCGGCACATGGGTCGGCGGCCAAAGGGTTTATCCCTTCGAGGACTGAGCACAGCCGAAACCGGGACGCTTCATGATCCGCCTTGCTACCCTAGACGACCTTCCGGCCATGGCCAACGTGACCATGGCCGCCAAAGCGCATTGGGGCTACGACCGGGTCTTTCTCGAGGCCTGCCGGGACGAGTTGTCGCCGAAACCGGCCGACCTTGGCCCGGGACTCGCGCTTTGGGAGGACGAAGGCGTGCAGGGGGTCGTCCATGTGGTGATCCCGGGCGACGAGGCGCATATCTTCCTGCTGTTCGTGCATCCGGTTGCGATGGGGCGGGGCATCGGACGCGCGCTTTTCGACTGGGCGCTTGCGACCGCGCGCGGCGGCGGGGCGTCTCGTCTTACGCTTGATGCCGACCCCTACGCCGAGGGCTTCTACCGGCACCTCGGCATGACCAGGATCGGCGAGGTGCCCTCGGCCACATGGCCGAACCGGATGCTGCCGCTGATGGCGATAGACCTGTGAGCCCATTGGCGACCACAGCCCGGTTCACCCGCCCGCGCACCCTTTCCCAGACCCGCACAATCTGCGACAAGGCGACGACCTTCCCTGCCTCGGACGCACCATGCCCGACCTCATCACACCGATCCCGCTTCTCGCTCTGACCGCGCTCGTGGCCTATCTGCTCGGGTCGGTGCCCTTCGGCATCGTCATGGCGCGGCTCTTCGGGTTGGGCGACCTGCGCCAGATCGGGTCCGGCAACATCGGCGCGACCAATGTGCTGCGCACCGGCAACAAGCTCGCTGCCTTCCTCACCCTGATCCTCGACGCGGGCAAAGGCGGCATTGCGGTGTTGATCGCGCGTGCCGTCTTCGGTCCCGATGCGGCGCAACTCGCGGGCTTCGCGGCCTTTCTCGGTCACTGCTTCCCCCTCTATCTCGGGTTCAAGGGTGGCAAGGGCGTGGCGACCTGGCTCGGCACGTTGCTCGGGCTCGCCTGGCCGGTGTTTCTCGCCGCCGGCGCCACCTGGCTGGTCACCGCCGCGCTCTTTCGCATCTCCTCGCTTGCGGCGCTCGTCGCTGCTCTGCTCACGCCGCTCTGGGCCTATCTCCTCGGCTATCCGCAGATGACCCTGCTCCTCGTTGCGCTGGCCGGGCTCATCTACCTGCGCCATATCCCCAATATCCGGCGCATCCTGGCCGGGACCGAAACGAAGATCGGAAAGAAGTCCTGAGCCCCGGGGGAGCAGGATAAACGCAAGCGAAAACATGAATGTGGCCCGCCCGCCAAGGCCCGCGTTGCTTTTCGCCGTGGTTGAGGCAAAGTGTCTTCACGAAAACATTACCGAACACGGAGATCTGGGGACATGAACATGATGGAGGCCGTCAGGGCCGTCTTCTCGAAATACGCGGTCTTCAAGGGCCGTTCGCGCCGGGCCGAGCTTTGGTGGTTCGTGCTCTTCTGTTTCATCGTGAACATCGTGCTGGGCGTCGTCGACAGCGTGCTCTTCGGCACGACGACCGAAACCGGAAGCCTCGCGACGGGCGACTACAACTTCTCGTCCTCGACCGACACGCCGATCCTGTCGATGATCTTCGGGCTGGCCACGCTGATCCCGTCGATCGCGGTGGGCGTGCGGCGTCTGCACGACATCAACAAATCCGGCTGGTGGATCCTGATCGGGTTGATCCCGCTCATCGGTATCATCATTCTCATCGTCTGGTATGCCAAGGCCGGCGACAAGGGAGGGAACCGCTTCGGTCCCGATCCCATCGACGGCGCGGGCGGTGGTGGCGGCTATGCGCCAAGCTCGGTGCCCCCGGTCGCCTGATCGAGGATCTGGAAGGAGAGACGGACCATGGATTGGAAAACAGCGCTTCACACCTGCCTGCGCGAAAAATACGCCGACGTGAACGGCCGCGCGCAGCGGTCGGAGTTCTGGTGGTTCGTGCTCTTCATTTTTCTGGGCTCCCTCGTGGCCTCTGCCCTTGACGCGATGCTCTTCGCGCCGGTGGCAGGAACCACGGGGCCGCTCAACCTGATCTTTACGCTGATCACCATCGTGCCCGCCGTGACCGTAACGGCGCGCAGGCTTCATGACACGGACCGCTCCGGCTGGTGGCAGCTTCTGCTCCTGATCCCGATCGTGGGCTTTCTCGTCATCCTGTGGTGGACGGCGACCAAGGGCACGGACGGGCCCAACCGCTTCGGCCCAGATCCGCTTGGTGGCAGTGGCACACCGGCGCCCGAGGAGCCCCTGAACCGGGTGCCTCCGGCGGGGTAAGCGGGAACACGGATCGTGTTACAACAAGGCCGGGATCACATCCCGGCCTTTCCTTTCGGGCGACAGGGCGTGTGGTCCTCGCCTTTCCGGTGTCAGATTACAAGCGCAATCACCAGAAGCCCGAGGGCAAGTTCCGCGCCGTGCCCGATGACACGGATCGATCCGGCATGGCGGGCGCCGACTTCACCCAGACCACCGCGCAGGCTCGTCGAGGTCAAGGCAACGGCCAATGTCACCAGCGCGGTGCCAAGCCCCATCGCGTAAGTCGCGGCAATCCCGACCCAGACCGCACCGATCATCCAGGTGAGGAGCATGAGGAACACCGCCCCCGTGCAGGGCCGGAGCGCCACGCCCGCGATAAGCGCCAGAGCTTCGGGGAGCGTGGCCTTCGCGCTCGCCTCGAGGTCGGGCGTATGCGCATGGCCACAGTCGCACTCTGCGCCGTGGGCGTGATGGTGGTCCTGCGCACGGTGGTGGTGTCCGTGGTCGTGGTGGTGCCCGGCGTGAGCCACCGACACCCGATCCATCCGCCAGAATCCGCGGACGCCGCGCAGGACGAGCCAGGCGCCCAGCCCCGCGATCACCAGATTGCCCAGCGTCGTCACCGGCCCCTCGGCGATCCCCGTCAACGCCTCGCGCCCAAGGTCGAAGATCAAGGCCCCGGCCAGAACGATGACGATGGCCGTGGTCGCCTGCGCGAGGCTCGCGATCACGGTGATGGCCACCACCCGCCACAGGCTCGCCCGCGTCGACCAGGCCCAGGCCCCCATGACGACCTTGCCGTGCCCCGGGCCGACCGCGTGAAGAACGCCGTAGACAAAGCCGAGCCCGGCGAGACTCAGGGCGGCGCCGGGTGTCCCCGCCTTGAGCGCCCGGACCCCGCCGGCCAGGTCTGCCTGAAACGCGCGTTGCGCCTCGACAATGGCGAGCCGCGCCGCCGTCAATCCGCCCAGCGCCCAGAGCGCCGCAAGAAAGAAGGCCACCGCGCCGAGCGCGAGTATCAGCCGCCGCATGTGACCCGCACCTCGCGGGCGTAGAGCCGCCCGATCTCGCCCAACCCCAGGAGTTCCGGCGAGGCCTCCGGCGGGAGTGCTGCCACCTGTTCGGCGACCTCCGCGCTGACCGCGTCGTCATCCGGCGCGACGACTTCGCCCGAGCAATCATCGCGCCCGGTAAAGACGGGCTCGGCTATCACGTCGTAGTCCACATAGAAATAGGGATCGAAGGGTCGGATCACGACGCCGCCCGCGACATCGACCGGCGAGGTGAGCTCGCGGGTATGGAACGACACGGCCCGACCTTCGATCCAGTCCGCATCCCAGTCCTTGGGCCGGGACAGGTCCATGACCTCGCCGCCGACGACGACTTCGACATCGCCTTCGAAATCCGCGGGCCAGTCCGCATCCCAAAGGCGCATCGCCTCAAGCTCCCTGGGCGAGATCGACCCGTCGCCGTCCTTGTCGAACCCGCCATCCTCGACCATGAGAAGGGTGAAGACCTCGTCATAGGACCATGTCGCACGCAGCGCCGTGAGCCGCCCCTTGGCGTCGAAGATCAACTCGTGGCGCGCGTCCACGAAGATATGCGGATGGGCGAACGCGGGCAGCGCCGCCGTCAGGAAAAGGGCGAAGGACAACCGGATCATGCCATGGTGATGGCCTGCGCCGAGGCAAAGGTCCAGCGGAGTCTGCGAGCGGGCTGCGGTAAACCGCTCACCCCACGCAGGATACCCCGGGTCGTGCCGTCAGTAGGAGTATTCTCCGAAGACCCGCGTCACGTCGCCGTTCCAATCCCCTTCGAACCGCGCGATCATCTCGTCGGCCTGCGTCGCACCCTCTTCGACCATGTCCTCGAGCGTGTTGAGGAAATGGCGCTCGTCGGGGACCATCCCTCCGAAGCCCGGCATGGCCCGCCGTTTCAGACCGGCGCGCGAGATGTCGAGCACCTGTTCGGCGAGATCCTTCATCTTTAGCGCCCCGACCTCGGCATCGAGCGCATCCACGCTGGCGGCGACGCGCAGTTCCTCGCGCGTCTCGGCGTCCCAGCCTTTGACAAGGTCCCAGGCCGCGTCGAGCGAGACCTGATCGTAGAGAAGCCCGGTCCAGAGCGCAGGCAGCGCGCAGATCTTGCGCCACGGACCCCCATCGGCCCCGCGCATCTCCATGAACTTCTTGATCCGCGCCTCGGGGAAAATTGTGGTCAGGTGATCGGCCCAATCCGACAGCGTCGGCACTTCACCGGGCAGCGCGGGCAATTCACCCTTCAGGAAGTCGCGGAAAGACTGGCCGAGCGCGTCGATGTACTTCCCGTCGCGGTAGACGAAATACATCGGCACATCGAGCGCGTAGTCCACATAGCGCTGAAACCCCATGCCCTCTTCAAAGACGAAGGGCAGCATCCCGGTGCGCGCGTCGTCGAGTCCGCGCCAGATCCGGGAACGCCACGACTTGTGGCCATTGAGCTTACCCTCGAAGAAGGGCGAGGTCGCGAAGAGCGCGGTGGCCACGGGTTGCAGCGCGAGCGCGACCCGGAACTTCTGGACCATGTCGGCCTCGGAGGCGAAGTCGAGGTTCACCTGAACCGTGCAGGTCCGATACATCATCTGGGTCCCATGGGTGCCGACGCGCCCCATGTAATCGGTCATGAGGGCATAGCGCCCTTTCGGCAGGCGCGGCATGTCATCGTGACGCCAATGCGGCGCCGCGCCCAACCCGATGAATCCGGCACCGATGCGGTCGGCGATGGTGCGCACCTCGTCGAGATGGGTGTTCACCTCGTCGCAGGTCTGGTGGATGGTCACGAGCGGCGCACCCGACAGCTCGAGCTGCCCGCCCGGCTCGAGGCTCACGTTCGCCCCGTCCTTTTCCAGACCAATGAGCGCGTCCCCTTCGAGGATCGGCTTCCAGCCGAAATCGTCCCGCAGGCCTTCGAGCATGGCGACAACCGAGCATGGCCCGTGATAGGGCAAGGGCTCCAGCGTGTCCTTCACATAGCCGAATTTCTCGTGCTCGGTCCCGATCCGCCAGTCTTCCTTGGGTTTGCACCCGCTTTCGAGGTATTCGGCAAGCTGGTTCGGGTCGGTGATCGGCCCGCCACCGGACTGTGGTATCGACATGGGAAACTCTTCTTCTGATCGGGCCTAACCGTTGGGCGATTGCGCGCCGGGTGTCAATCCGCCCCAAGCGCCGTCAGTTGAGCCGCACCCGATGTCCCCAGACAGTCACCGCCTGCGCCGGTGGGGCATGCAATGCGCGGATCGCGGCTTCCATGTCGGCGCGGGGCAGCTGCGTCAGCACGTCGAAAAGCGCCCCCGCCCCTTCCGCCGCGGCGGGAATGGTCAGGACCTCGGTCCCGGTCATCAGCCGCCAGATCGCAGCCCCGGCCCTGTCGCGGGCGATATCCACCTGCGTCAGGGCCTCGACGCTCGCCACCCCGCCCCCGACCGGGGACAGATAGGTTACCTGCCGCTCGGTCACTTCGACCACGCCAAGCCCCCCGGATGCCGTGCGAAACCGCCCCCGCTGCACACCCGACCACAGAAGCGCCGCACCGACCACCGCCACCAGAGCACCGAGCCAGACGACAAGTCCAAGGCCGGTCAGCGCCCACCACAGGCCAATGGCAATGACGACGCCCCCGATCAGGGCCTCGCGCCAGCGGGACAGTCCGGCAACCGCCTCGGGCCGGAGAAAACTCATCGCCAGTCTCCCAGACGGTCCTGCCAGAGCGTCATCGCCGCCACAGCAGCCGTATCTGCGCGCAGCACGCGAGGTCCGAGCGAGACCGCGACGGCTTGGTCCATGCCGTGAAGCCGCGCGCGCTCGGCCCCGGAAAACCCGCCTTCCGGCCCAATGAGGATCGCCCAGGATCCACCGTCGCCCGCGAGCGCCGCGTCCCGACCCACCAGCGCCTCGTCGCAGAACATGATCCGCCGGTCGTCCCAGCCCGCGAGCAGCCGGTCAAGCTTCACCGGATCGGCGACCTCGGGCACGAAGGTGCCGCCGCATTGTTCGGCCGCTTCGACCGCGTGGGCCTGCAACCGATCCACGCGGACCCGTTCGGCATTGGTGAACTCGGTCAGGACCGGCACGATCCGCCTCGCCCCCATCTCGGCGGCTTTCTCCACGATAAAGTCGGTCCGCGACTTCTTGATCGGCGCGAACATGAGCCAAAGGTCCGGCGGGTCGAGTTGCGCCGCCGCCTGCCCCAGACAGGTCAGCACACCGCCGCGCTTTCCGGCCTCGGTAATCTCGCAGGTCCACTCGCCGTCACGCCCGTTGAACAGTGCGACCTGCCCCCCGACGGCCTGCCGCATCACCCCGAAAAGGTAATGCGCCTGCTCCCGCGTCAGATCGACGGATTGCCCCTCGGCCAATGGGTGCTCTACAAAGAGCCGGATTTTCGCTCGGTCCATCATGGGAGGCACGTTATGGCGACGAAACAGGGGATGCCAGAGGGCACGGTAGCCGATGCCTATTCCGGCAACTGGGTCGACCGCCATGCACCTGCCCGGCTTCGCCCCTTCCTGCGCCTATCGCGCGCCGACCGGCCGATCGGCACATGGCTCCTGCTCCTGCCCTGCTGGTGGGGGCTGCTCCTCGGGATGGGTCAGACCGGCACGATGCGGCTTCATGACCTGTGGATCGCCGTCGGCTGCGCCATTGGCGCCTTCCTGATGCGCGGTGCGGGGTGCACCTGGAACGACATCACCGACCGCCATATCGACGGCAGCGTGGCGCGCACCCGGTCGCGACCGATTCCCTCGGGTCAGGTGACCGTGGCACAGGCCATGGCATGGCTCGTGATCCAGTCGCTCGTCGCCTTCTTCATCCTGATCAGCTTCAACACCGCCGCCATAATCCTCGGCATCGTCGCGCTCGCCCCGGTCGCGATCTATCCTTTTGCGAAGCGCTTCACCTGGTGGCCGCAGGTCTTTCTCGGCATCGCCTTCAACTGGGGCGCGCTTCTGGCCTATACCGCCCATACCGGCAGCCTCGGCTGGCCCGCCGTCGCGCTCTATTTCGCGGGGGGGAGCTGGACGCTTTTCTACGACACCATCTATGCGCATCAGGACAAGGAAGACGACGCGCTCATCGGCGTGAAATCCACCGCACGCCTCTTTGGTGCCGCGACCCCGCGGTTCCTGCTGGGCTTTCTCGTTCTCACCGTCACGCTCATGATGCTCGCCGTGGTGCTGGCCTATCTGCCCGGGCGCTCAACTCTCGCGCTAATCGTCGCGCTCGCCGCGCCCTGGGCGGTGGGCTGGCACATGTCCTGGCAGATGCGCGTGCTCGACATCGACGATCCCGACACCTGCCTCAGGCTTTTCCGGTCGAACCGGAACGCGGGCCTGCTGCCTGTGCCGTTTCTTGCCGCTGCACTTTTCCTTTGATTGCACCCCCGGCCAAAGCGCCCTAAGGAAACCAACGTTTCTGACTGCTCGGGAATCCAAGCCCATATGCGCCTTACGAAAGCCCTTCTGGCCCCCGCGGTCTTTGTCGCCGCTGCCCTGATCGCGATCATCGCGGCCTGGAGCGCGGTGGGCGCGATCGAACGGGTATCGAAATCGGCCATCGAGAACGCGCTGATCTTGCAGGGCGAGGACTGGGCCACGGTCGAAACCGACGGGCTTCAGGTCATCCTAACCGGCATGGCCCCGTCCGAGAACGCGCGCTTCAAGGCGATATCGGTCGCCGGCGGCGAGGTCGACAGTTCGCGCGTCATCGACCGGATGGAAGTGCCCAGCGCCAAGGCGGTGACCCCGCCGCGCTTCTCGGTCGAGATCCTGCGCAACGACGCCGGCATCTCGATGATCGGCCTCGTGCCCGCCGCCACCGACCGCGAGGAGCTTGGCCGCCGGATCGGGCGCATCAATCCTGACCGTGCGGTAGCGGATTTCCTGGAAAGCGCGGACTACGCCGTGCCCGAGGGCTGGGACGCCGTGCTCGACTTCGCGATCAGCGCGCTCGAGGAACTGCCGCGCTCCAAGATCTCCATGGACGCCTCCCGGGTGGAGATCGAGGCCATCGCCGACAGCGAGGCCCAGAAGAAGGCCTGGGAAACCGACCTCGCCCGCCGGGCACCGGGAGGCCTCAGGCTCGCCCTCAACATCTCGGCGCCACGCCCGGTGATCACCCCCTTTACCGCCCGCTTCGTCATCGACGAGGACGGCGCGCGGTTCGACGCCTGCACCGCCCATACCGAACAGGGCCGGACCAGGATCGTCGCTGCCGGAATCGCCGCCGGGGTCGAAGGCCGGCCCAATTGCACCATCGGCCTCGGCGTGCCCTCGCCCGACTGGCCCGATGCCGTCGCCATGGGCATCGCCGCCCTGCGCGAGCTTGGCGCTGGCACCATTACCTTTTCCGACGCCGATGTATCGCTCGTCGCCGCCGCATCGGTCGAACAGCGGAATTTCGACCGCGTCGTGGGCGAGCTCGAGACCGACCTGCCTGACGTCTTTTCCCTGCATGCCTCCAAGACCGCGCGCGAAGACGCGGCCCAGCAGGGCGCCGAGGAATTCGTCGCGACCCTGTCGTCCGAAGGACAGGTCCAGTTGCGTGGCCGCGTGGCCAGCGAACAGGACCGCGCCATTACCGAAACCGTTGCGCGGTCGCGCTTCGGTATGGACCGGGTCTATGCCGCGACCCGGCTCGACCCCGACCTGCCGCCGGGCTGGTCGAACCGTGTGCTGGTCGCAGTCGAAGCGCTGTCCTATCTCGACAGTGGCACCGCGACCGTGAAGCCCGACATCGTCGAACTGCGCGGCAGCACCGGCGATCAGGGTGCCTCGGACGAGATTAGCCGCATCCTGTCTGACAAGCTCGGCACGTCGCAGGACTTCCGCGTCAACGTCACTTATGACGAAGCGCTCGATCCCGAGGCGAACCTGCCCTCTCCCGAGGAATGCGTGGCGCAGATCAACGATGTGATGCGCGGCGCCAAGATCACCTTCGCCCCCGGCTCGGTCGAGATCGAGGCCCGCGCCGCCCCGACCATCGACAAGATCGCCGATATCCTGCGCAACTGTCCCGACGCACCCATGGAGATCGGCGGGCATACCGACAGCCAGGGCAGCGAAGAGCTGAACAAGTCGCTGTCGCAGCAACGAGCGAACTCGGTCCTGAACGCGCTGCTCGCGCGGCGCATCCTGACCGCGAACCTGACGGCCCATGGCTATGGCGAAGAACAGCCTATCGGCGACAACGACACCGAAGAAGGTCGCGAGGACAACCGCCGGATCGAGTTCCGCCTGATCGGCAGCGCGGAACTGCCGGAGACCGGCGCCCTGATGGCCGAGGGCACCGAGGTCATCGAAGAAGGCACCCCCTCGAATGCCGAACTCGCCGCCATCCGCCCCCGCCCGCGCCCCGAAAGCGTGCTCGAGGCCGCCGCTGCTGCGGGCGAAGAGGCAGGCACGGATGAGGCTTCAGGAGATGAGGGTTCGGGCGATGAGCCGCCCGCCGAAGACACCGAAGCGACGGTAGACGACGAAATATATGTGCCCGGCGATGCAGGTCCGGAAGGCGAAACGACTGCGGACGAGAGCGCGGCGGACGATGGGGCGGACGAAGCGCCTGAAGACGAGGCGGTTCCTGCTGGGACAGAAGGCTCAGGTGACGACAGCGCCACGGCCGACGCCGACCAGACGATCCCGGCAGATGAGGCCGAGCTCGTCGACACGGAGGGCGAGGACGCCGGCGAACTCGCCGCGCCTGACGCCCCGGTGACCGACGCGCCAGAAGAGACCGAGGCCGAAGAGACTGCGAGCGACGCGCTTGCGGGCGACGACACCGGCACGCTCGCCACCACGGACGACGGCACGGAAGGGGCCGTACCGGTCGAGCAAACAGCGGAAACGACTGAAGATACCGTTGAAAACGCTGGGGAAACGGACCAGACTGCAACCGACACCACGACCCTGGGCCCGCCCGTCGTCGTGCATCCGGAGCTGGAAGGGGTTCGCCCCCCGCCGCGTCCGGACCGATAGGGATAGGAACATATGAACCGCGCCGAGTTCATCATTGTCACAGCGATCATTCTCTTCATCGCCTTCGCGCTCGGCTGGTTCGCCTATTGGCTGATCCATCGCTTCACCCGCGTCTCGGGGGCGGAAATGGGCGAGCTCGATCGCATGGCACAGGCCCTGCATGAAGCGGAAGAAACCCGCGATCAGGCGATCACCTATCTGCAGCAGCGCGAATCGGAGCTGTCCAACCAGCAGCACCAGACTGAAGCGGAACTGCGCGCCGCGATGGACGGTCTTCGCTCGGCCCGGCAGGAGGCCGAGGAACTGCGCGCCTATATCGAACGGATGAACGCGGGCTGATCGTCGGGTGTGTGCCGGCACCTACGTGGCCTGCCCGTTGACGCTGATCTGCAAGCCGGTCGGAGCCCTTAAGGGTGGCGATGCGCTCCAGAGCTTTTTCCGCGCGCCAAGACGGATGGCCCGCACGATGGCCCGGCTCACCGTATTTTCGCACAGGTGTGGCCCGGTGATCGCCCCATGGACGAGGCGCACCGCCATCTCCTTGGACAAGCGACCGGTCACCGGATGCCCCGCTCCGCCCAGTGCCATCATGCGCGGGGCCACAAACAGGCGTTTGACCTCGCGCGCCTGGGCCTGGTCGCCGGGCACGAGCGGGTCGTAGAGCACCGCCACCTCGCCCCGTCGACGGCCGCTGTCGCGGATGATGCCATGGGCGTGGCGCAGGAAATCCGCGTCGGCTTGCCCGGAAAGATAGCGCAGGTCCCCCAACGGGTGCCGTGAGGGCAGGTCCGGCAGCGGCGTGGTATGCGGAGACAAAAACAATGCCTGATCGAGCGAGATGGCCCGGCTCAGGATCAAAAGCCCATATCCCCCCATGGAATACCCGACACCCCGGCGGGTACGGTAGGGACCGCTCGCCCCTTCCACCGCATCGAGCAGAGCGGGAAGGTCAGGGTTCAGGAACCAGTCGTTATGCGCGGACTGGATGCGGATGTGATCGAAACCCGCGTCCACGAATCCCCGTGCCGGCGCGGCTTGGACGAACCCGGCCCGGTCGCACCGCCAGTGATCGAAGGTGAAGATCACGTCGCGCCCGCCGCCGCCGAAAAGCGTGGCCCGCAGATTGTCGCTGGAAAAGATCGTCGTTCCGAACATGGGCCAAGTCTGGCGCCCGTTCGTTAGGATCAGGTGAACGACCCTCCGCTCGGGTGTGAAACGCTCACCAGCGCGACAGCGCGTCCTCGTCTTCGTCCTTCGCCGCGACCCAGGCTTCGCCGTCTGCCCCGAATTCCTTCTTCCAGAAGGGCGCGCGGGACTTGAGGTAGTCCATCAGGAACTCCGCCGCTTCGAAAGCGGCCACGCGGTGACGGCTGGCGGTGGCCACCATCATGATGCGCTCGCCGGGCGCCAAGGTGCCGAAGCGGTGGATCACCAGCGCATCGGCCAGATCCCATCGGTCCATCGCCTGTTCCACGATGGCGGCGATCGCCTTCTCGGTCATGCCGGGGTAGTGCTCGATCTCCATCCGCGACAGGCCACCGGTGTCGCGCACCACGCCCGTGAAGGTCACGATCCCGCCCGCATCGGTGCGGCCCCGGGCGAAAGCCTCCGCCTCCTCCCCCAGCGAAAAGGGTTCGGACTGAGCGCGGACGGTGGGCATCTCAGCCGCCCGTCATCGGGGGGAAAAAGGCGACCTCGCGCACACCGGCAAGCGGCGCGTCGAAATCCGACAGTTCCTGATCCAGCGCCACGCGCAGCGCCGAAAGGTCGGCAAAGGCCGCCTCGTAGCGCGGTTCGCGCGCTTTCAGTTCCTCGACCAGATCGGCCACGGTCGCAGCCCCGGTCTCCACTCGTTCACGGGGTTCCCCGATCCGTTCGCGCACCCAGGCGAAATACATCACGTCCACCTCTGTCCGATCAGACATCCGGCTTCTCCTTCAGATAGGGCCAGGCCTTGCGGAAGTAGTCGTAGCCCGACACTGCGGTCAGCAGGGCCGCGACCCACAAGAGCACGACACCGATGTTGCCCGACCAGACCATGACCTGCATCTTCCAGCCAAGACCAAGGTGGTCTGTCCGCTCGCCCGCGATCACGCTGTCAAAGACCTCGGGCGCCATGCCGGTGGCCTGCATGCCGACATAATGCTCGAAAACGCCCTTGGCGAAAAGGAACGTGAGCGCGACCATCTGGACCGTCGTCTTCCATTTGCCGATCTTGGTGACCTTGAGCGCGCGAGCCTGGTCGCCCAGAAACTCGCGCAGGCCCGAGACGAAGACCTCGCGGAAGATGATGATGGCCGAGGGCAGGATGATCCAGACGGCAAGCCCGGAATAGGCGGCAATCACCAGAAGCGCCGTCAGCACCAGCGCCTTGTCCGCGATGGGGTCCATCGCCGCCCCGAAGCGGCTTTCCTGCGACCAGGCCCGGGCGAGATAGCCGTCCACATAGTCCGTGACGGACGCCACGATGAACACGACGAGCGCGAACCAGTCGGCGTAGGGGCGGTAGAAGAACAGGAACATGACCGGCAGGAGCGGCACCGCAATGAGCCGCCCGACGGTCAGGATATTCGGGATCGTCCAGGTCATAGGGGTGATCTAGCCTTTGGCGCGGGCGGGGGAAAGCACACATTCGTGCCGGATGCCCTCAACGCGCCCGGCGCCGTGAATGTTTCGCCCTGCGCGCCGCGCCGGGCGACCGCCTTGGGGAGAGGCTTTGCCTCTCCCCAAACCCCTCTCCAAGGTATTTTTGAAGCGATGAAGGAAGGACCCGGTCTGCCTATCCTCTTTCATGGAAGAAACCGTGGATGGTTTCGGCCAGTGCCTCGGAAATTCCGGTGACGTTCTGCAAATCCTCAAGCGACGCGGTGGACACGGCCTTGGCGCTTCCGAAATGGCTCAGAAGCGCTTTCTTGCGGCCCGCGCCCACGCCGGGAATGTCGTCCAGCGGGTTGGCCGAGATCGCCTTGGCCCGTTTCGCACGATGCGTGCCGATGGCGAAACGGTGCGCCTCGTCGCGCAAGCGCTGGACGAAATAGAGCACGGGGTCGTTGCGTTTGAGCGCGAAGGGCCGCTCACCATGCCGATGGAACTCCTCTTTGCCGGCGTCCCGGTCGATCCCCTTGGCGACGCCCACCATGGCGATGTCCTCGACCCCCAGATCCTCCATGATCTGGTTCACCGCCGACACCTGCCCCGCCCCGCCGTCGATGAGGAGGAGGTCGGGCCAGGCCTCGGTCTGGCGATCCGGATCCTCCTTCAGGAGCCGCTTGAAACGCCGGGTCAACACCTCTTTCATCATGCCGAAGTCGTCGCCGGGGGTCAGCTCTTCGCCTTTTATGTTGAACTTACGGTATTGCGACTTCAGGAATCCCTCGGCCCCGGCCACGATCATGGCGCCGACCGCATGGGCGCCCTGGATGTGGGAGTTGTCGTAGACCTCGATCCGCTTGGGCGGACCATCGAGCGCAAAGGCCTCGGCCAACCCGTCGAGCAGCCGCGCTTGGGTCGCGCTTTCCGACATCTTGCGGCCCAGCGATTCACGCGCATTCCGCGCAGCATTGGCCATGAGTTCCATCTTCTCGCCCCGCTGGGGCACTTCGATCGTGACCTTGCGCCCGAGTTTTTCGCCCAGAGCGCCCGCCATCAACTCGCGGTCCTCGATGTCGTGGGACAGGAGCAGCAGCCGCGCCGGGTCCTTGGTGTCGTAGAACTGGCCGATGAAGGCCTGCAACACCTCGGCCTCGCCCGCGCCCGCCCCGGTCTTGGGGTAGAAGTCGCGGTTGCCCCAGTTCTGGTTCGCCCGGATGAAGAATACCTGCACGCAGGCCTGGCCCCCCTCCATGTGGAGCGCGATGACGTCAGCCTCGGTCACGCCGCGCGGGTTGATGCCCTGCGACGACTGCACGCGGGTGAGCGCCGCGATCCGGTCGCGCAGGATGGCGGCGCGCTCGAACTCCATCTCCGCCGAGGCCTTCTGCATCTCGGCCGCAAGCTCGGATTGCACCTTGGTCGATTTGCCCGACAGGAACCGCTCGGCGTCCTTCACAAGCTCGGCGTAATCGGCTTGGGACACCCGTCCGTCACAGGGCCCCGAACACCGCTTGATCTGGTAGAGAAGACAGGGCCGCGTGCGACTTTCGAACATCGCGTCCGAGCAGTTGCGCAGCAAAAAAACCTTCTGAAGCTGGTTCAATGTTCGATTGACCGCATCCGCACTAGCAAACGGGCCATAGTAGGCTCCCTTCGTCTTCTTCGCGCCGCGATGTTTGCGGATCTGCGGAAAGCCGTGGTCCTTGGTCACGAGGATGTTCGGAAACGACTTGTCGTCGCGCAGGAGCACGTTGAAATGCGGCTTGAGTTGCTTGATGAGGTTTTGTTCGAGCAGCAGCGCCTCGGTTTCGGTGCGCGTGGTCAGGAACATCATGCTCGCCGTCTGCGAAATCATCCGCGCGATACGGGCGGAATGGCCGGTGCGATTTGCGTAATTCGAGACCCGGTTCTTCAGGCTTTTCGCTTTGCCCACATAGAGCACCCGGCCCTTGTCATCGAGCATCCGGTAGACGCCGGGCGAATTATCGAGCTTGCGCACGTAATCCCCGATGAGCGCATGGCCACGACGCCCCTCGGGGCCCTGAGGCGTGCCATCCGGCGACGTAGGGTTCTGGCCTGTTTCGTCCATTGGATCGGTCCACTGATTCCCGGCTTGGCTGCAATGTAGGTAGGACGGCGGCAAGAGCAAACAACTCCACAGTTTCTGTGGATAAGTCCGGGGAGCAATTCATTATCCGTGGAAATTTCCCTTGTTTCACTGGCCCCGGATCGCGCTGCCTAATTTTTAGGCGACAATATAAAACTCTGATAACATTGGAGAAAAAAGTAAAGGAAATGTAAAGGCATGAAATTGCTGGATAAAGGAGGTTGGATTTGGGCAAGTCTTCGCCAAAGTGCACAACTTGTCGCAGGTTTCGCTTGGAGAATGGCAATTGCGGCCGGAATCACGCCCCTGAAACGCCCGCGATGCGCGTCAATCCCGTGACGTCAGATCCGGTGTCTGCCAGGCGAGATGCTGTCCGCCGTCGACTGCGAGCATCTGTCCGGTTACGGCGCGCGCATCGAGGAAGTAGCCCAGCGCCGCGCAGATATCCTCGGGGTTCGAGCCACGGGCGAGGACCGTGTTTGCGCGCTGTTCGGCGAAGTCCTCGGCACCCTGGTGTGCACCCTGGAGGGTGGGTCCTGGTCCGATGCCGTTCACCCGCACATGAGGCGCCAGCGCGCGGGCCGCAGTCTGGGTCATGGCCCAGAGACCCATCTTGGCGATGGTGTAGCTGGCGAAATGCGGGGTCAGTTTCTTCACCCGTTGGTCGATCATGTTCAGGACCAGCGCCTGTGCGACCGGCTCGCCCCGGTCGTCGGGGATGGCACGAGGGGCTTGGTCGGCGAAGGACTGGGTCAGGAAGAAGGGCGCACGGAGGTTCGAGTTGATCGCGCGGTCCCAGCTTTCGGGCGTGGCGTCGTCGAACCCGTCGTGCTCGAAGATCGAGGCCGAGTTCACAAGGACGGTAAGCGGCTTGCCCAGCGCCTCCGACGCGCGCGGCACGAGGGCCTGCGTGGCCTCCATGTCCAGAAGATCGGCCTGTAGCGTGGCGGCGGAAACGCCCATATCCCGCAGGGCACGGGCGGTTTCCTCGGCACCGTCCTCGGACCCGGAATAGTGCACGGCCACTTCGTAGCCCCGCTGGCCCAAATAGAGCGCCATAGCCCGCCCGAGCCGCCCTCCGGCCCCTGTCACCAGCGCAGCGCTCACAGGATCACCATGACGGTGTAGAGCGCATAGAGCGCCACCAGCGCGGTGCCCCAGACCCGGCCCATGTACCAGCCCTTGAAGACGAAGGGCGCGAGCAGAAGCGAGGAGGCGAACATGACGACCATGTCGAAGCGCAGCATGAGCGGATCCACCGGGATGCGCCCGACGAAGGCCGCGACACCGATGATGCCCAGAAGGTTGAACATGTTCGAGCCGATGACGTTGCCCAAGACCACGTCGGTCTGACGCCGGTAGGCCGCCATGACCGTGGTCGCGAGTTCGGGAAGCGAGGTGCCCACGGCGACCAGCGTCAGGCCGATCACGGTTTCCGACACACCCAGAACGCGGGCGATCTCGGTCGCGTTCTCGACGAGGAGATTGGCCCCGATAGGAAGACCGACGAGGCCGATCACGAGGAAGAGGCCGATCTTCCAGCCGGCAAGGTCTGGGTCCGCACCCTCGACCTCGTCCAGTTCATCGCCTTCGACGGCCTGCCCGGCACGGCGGTGGCGCATCGACTCGCGGAAGGCATGGGCGAGCATGAAGGCGAGGCCTGCCAGCAGGATCACGCCCTGCACCCAGCCGAAACCGCCAAAAAGCGCCGCCAGCGTAACGAAGAGCACCGTCGCCACCATCATCTGGATGAAGCTGTCACGGCTGTCGCAGTCGCGGGTGGAAAGCCCGAAAAACAATGCGGGCACGCCAAGCACCAAGAGCACATTGGCGATGTTCGACCCCACGACATTGCCCAGCGCAAGCCCGGGCGCTCCGTCGAGCACCGCCTTGATCGACACCAGAAGCTCGGGCGCCGAAGTCCCGAAGGCCACGATCGTGAGGGACACGATGAGCGCCGGAATCCCGGCCCGAAGCGCGAGGTTCACCGCCCCCTTCACGAGGCTGTCGCCTGCCAGCAGAAGGATGACCAACCCGAGGGCCACGAGAAGAAGATTGACGATCATGACTTACCGCAGGGACAGGGGGATTTGCCCAGCCGGAACCGCCCGCACTTGGGGCATTTCGCGTCCTGGAGTTTCTGTTGGCCGGGAAAGCGCAGACGCCCGAACATGGCGAGCACCAGCATGAAAATGAGGAAGACGGAGATGATCTTGATCATGGATCAGAGACCGAACCGCGACCAGGCGAGTCGGTCGTCGAGCACATCCAGCGTCTCCGACGCGACCTGCGCGCCAAACCGTTTGAAGAGCGACTTCTTGGGGCCAAAGACGGAAAACTTCACGTCTTTCCCGAATTTCGTCTTCATAAAGGGTACCAGATGTTCGATTCCGTCAACGAGCCCAAGCTCCCGCGCACGTTCGCCCGCCCAGAATTCGCCCGAGAACACGGCGGGCTCGTCCGCCAGCCGCACGCCCCGGGAGGCTTTCACATGGTCGATGAAGGCCTCGTGGATCTGGCCACCGAGCGCCTTGATCCGGGCCACGTCCTCGGGGTTTTCGGGGCGGAAGGGATCGAGCTGCGACTTGCTCTCGCCCGAGGTGTAGACGCGCCGTTCGATACCGTGCTTGCCGATGAAATCCGCAAAGCCGAAGCTCGCCATGATGACGCCGATGGAGCCCACGATCGAGGACCGGTCGGCATAGATCTCGTCCGCCGCACAGGCGAGCCAATAGCCGCCCGAGGCGGCAGCATCCTCGACGAAGGCATAGACGGGCACCTCGTTCTCGTCGGCCAGACGCCGGATGCGCGCCGCGATGAGCGAGGATTGCACGGGACTGCCGCCCGGCGAATTGACCGAGAGCGCCACCGCGGCTGGCTTGCGCTTGAAGGCGCGTTCGATCACCGGGCCCAGGCTGTGATCGCTCAACTGCCCACGTGCGCCGGTGGAAATCGTGCCGTGAAGGCGTATGACCGCAACCATCGGGTCCGGTTTCATGAACGGAATGAAGCGCTTCATGCGGAGCGATGTAGAACCGCCCCCCTGCCCCTGCAAGGGCGGGAGGCGCTATAAAACGACCCTGTGGCGAAAACGCCGGGTCACGTCAGGTTCTGATCTTCCAGCCCGACCGGAAGATCGCGTTGATCACCACCAGACAGACCACGAGGAACACCGCGATCGCGGCGAGCGAAATCCCTACCGACACGTCGGAAATCCCGAAAAACGACCAGCGGAACCCGGAGACGAGATAGACTACGGGATTGAAGAGCGCGATGGTCTGCCAGGCCTCGGGCAGCATCGAGATCGAGTAGAAGGCCCCGCCCAGGAACACCAGCGGCGTGATCACCAGCATGGGGATCAGGTTCAATTGCTCGAAGTTCCCTGCCCAGATTCCGATGATGAACCCCAGAAGCGAAAAGCTGAAGCAGGTCAGCACCATGAAGGCGAGCATCGCGAAGGGATGCTGGATCTGCAAATCCACGAAGAGCGCCGCGGTGGCCAGGATGATGAGGCCGATCATCATCGACTTGGTCGCCGCCGCCCCTACGTAACCGATCACGATCTCCTTGGTCGACACGGGCGCCGAGAGGAGCTCATAGATCGTGCCGATGAACTTCGGGAAATAGATACCCAGCGCTGCGTTGGTCACCGACTGCATGAGCATCTGGAGCATCATCAGGCCCGGCACGATGAAAGCGCCATACTGCACGCCCTCGACCGTCTCGATGCGGCTGCCGATGGCGGCACCGAAGACCACGAAATAGAGCGAGGTCGAAACCACCGGGCTGACCACGCTCTGCCAGATCGACCGGAAGGTACGCGCCATTTCGAATTTGTAGATGGCGCCGATCGCGGTCCAGTTCATGCCGCGTCCTCCCTCTGTTCATGGACGAGGCCGACGAAGATGTCTTCGAGGCTCGATTGGCTGGTGGAGATGTCGGAGAGTTGCAGCCCCGATGCGCGCAGGCCCGCGAGAATATCGGTGATCCCGGTCTGCGGCGCCGCCGTGTCGTAAGTGTAGACGAGGCTCGTGCCGTCCTCGCCAAGTTCCACGCCCTTGGCGGCAAGGTCCGGGGGTACCCCGGACAGGGTCTGGTCGAGTTCTATGGTCAGAACCTTCTTGCCGAGGGACTTCATCAGCTCGTTTTTCTCCTTCACCAGAAGGATCTCGCCCTTGGATATCACCGCGACGCGGTCGGCCATCATCTCGGCCTCTTCGATGTAGTGGGTGGTGAGGATGATGGTCACGCCCGCGGCCTTCAATGCCTTCATCACCTCCCACATCTCCTTGCGCAGCTCGACGTCCACCCCGGCGGTGGGTTCGTCGAGAAACAGGATACGCGGCTCGTGGGAAAGCGCCTTGGCGATCATGACCCGGCGCTTCATGCCGCCGGACAGTTCGCGCAACTTGTTGTCGCGCTTGTCCCAGAGGGTCAGACTCTTCAGCACCTCCTCGATCTTCGCGTCGTCCTTCGGTTTACCGAAGAGCCCACGCGAAAAGCGCACGGTCGCGATGACCTTCTCGAAGACCTCGATGTTCATCTCCTGCGGAACGAGCCCGATCAGGTCGCGCGCCTTCCGGAAATCATTGACGGTGTCATAGCCGCCGACCGTCACGGAACCGCCGGTCTTGTTCGCCATGCCGGTCACGATGGAAATGAGCGTGGTCTTGCCCGCCCCGTTGGGACCGAGGAGTGCGAGCACTTCGCCTTCCTCGATGTCGAGGTCGACAGCTTTCAGGGCCTGGAACCCGTTGTCATAGGTCTTTTCGAGCCCCTTGATGGAAATGATCGGTGCCATCGTCCCCCTCCTGATCGTCGGTCTTTTCATGTTTGCGCCAACACGTCGGCCATAGGTAGGGCGCGCGGACCCGGCGCGCCACCCCTCTTGCAAGGTTGGCTGCGCACAGGGCGGACTTACGTTGCGCACATCGGCGCGCGTCATGAACCTTTCGGCCCGCTTCGCGTTGCAAAGACATGACCTACTCAGACGACACGTCAGCCGCTCCCGAAGCATCGGCGCATTTCTGGGGCGAAGAGGAGAACTTCTGGCTCGAGGGGCCGGACTACTACCGGGCTCATATGGTGCCTGACGCGGTGATGTCCTTTCCCGAGCCCACCGGACTTCTGAAGGGCGAGCAGGTGCTGGCCGCACTCGAAAACGCGCCGCGCTGGGACCGGGTGGTGTTCTTCGATAAAACCCGCGAGACCCTTGGCAACAAGGTCCGCCTCACCTACCGCGCCGAAGGCTGGAAGGACGGCGCAGCGAGCTACCTCGCCCGATGCGAAAGCACCTATGTGAAGATGGGCGGCGACTGGCTTCTCGCGAGCCACAAGCAGGAGCCGATCAAGTCGTAATCCGGTGAGCCTCTCGCTCGCATCGGCAGACCGCCAAGCGGCCAAGCGAGACATGCTCTAGACCGACTTCCGTGCTCGCAACGCCGCCGTAATCGTGCCATCGTCGAGATAGTCGAGCTCGCCACCGATGGGCACGCCCTGCGCCAGTGTCGTCACCGAACAGCGCCCCTCCAATTCCTCCGCGATGTAATGCGCCGTCGTCTGGCCCTCGACGGTGGCGTTGAGCGCGAGGATCACCTCGGACACGTTTTCATCCGCCACCCGCGCGATCAGCTTCGGAATCCGAAGCTCCTCGGGGCCCATCCCGTCCAGCGCCGACAGCGTGCCGCCCAACACGTGATACTTGCCCTTGAAGACCTGCGCCCGTTCCATCGCCCAGAGGTCCGCCACATCCTCGACCACGCAAAGCTCTCCATTAGCGCGTTTCTCGGAGGCGCAGATGTCGCAGACCGCCGTCGTGCCGATGTTGCCGCAGGTAATGCACTCCCGCGCGGAGGCTGCGACCTCGTGCATGGCATCGGCGAGGGGCGTAAGAAGCAACGCCCGCTTGCGGATAAGATGGAGCACCGCCCGGCGGGCCGAGCGGGGGCCGAGCCCCGGCAGCTTGGCCATCAGGTCGATCAGGTTGTCGATCTCACGCGGGGTGTCGGACATGGAAGGGGTCAGCCGCCGAAGGGATTGCCCATACCTGCGGGCAGGCCAAGCTCCTCGGTGATCCGTTGCATCTCCTGCGCCGAACGCTCGCTCGCCTTGACCTGCGCGTCCTTGATCGCGGCGAGGATCAGGTCCTCCACCACTTCCTTTTCGTTCGGGTCGAAAATCTGGGGATCGATGTCGAGCCCGGTCAATTCGCCCTTCGCGGTCGCCGTCGCCTTGACGAGCCCCGCGCCCGATTCCCCGGTCACGGTGATCGTGTCGAGCCGCTCCTGCATCTCGGCCATCTTGCCCTGCATTTCCTGTGCGGCCTTCATCATCTTGGCCATATCGCCAAGCCCGCCTAGTCCCTTGAGCATTGCTCTCTCCTTGATCCGTTTGGCCTTGATCCGTCTGGACCCTATATCGGGTCGCCCGTCAGGCCGTGCAACTCACTGATCCTCGAAGGGATCCCATTCATCTTCGACTTCCGCCAGCGCCTCCACGGCGGCTTCGGCCTCGGCGGCTTCCGGCGTGCGGATGTCCGCAATCCGCGCCTTTGGAAAGGCAGCGAGCACGGCCTGCACCAGGGGATGTGCCTCGGCCTCTTTCCGGCGGGCCAGTTCGTCGGCGTTCTGGGTCTCGTAGAGCGTCGGCGCGTCGGAGGTGCTGGTCACCGAGACGCCCCAGCGCACGCCGGTCCAGCCTTGCAGGCGGTTCGCCAGACGCGCGGCGAGGTCCGCGGGGGCCTCGGGCGTCGGCGTGAACTCGATGAAGCCGGGCCGATAGGCGGCGAGCCGGATGTATTTCTCGATGTCGTTCAGAAGCACCATGTCGCGGTTCGAGCGCACCAGCGCGACGACCGCTTCGAAGGTCTGGAACCGGGCGAGCGCATGTTCGGTCTGGGCGGCAAGCGCGGTGACGGTGCCGCCAGAACCACCACCGGTGCGCGCGCCGGAATAGGCGCCCGAACCGCCCATCGCGCCGCCGCCATTGCCCATCGGGGCACCACCGCCCGAAGGCGGCGGCGGGGGCGGCGCATCCTGCAACCGTTTCACAAGTTCCTCGGGCGAAGGCAGGTCCGACACATGGGTAAGCCGGATCACCGCCATTTCGGCCGCCATCATGGCATTGGGCGCCGCGCCGACCTCTTCGATGGCCTTCAAGAGCATCTGCCACATGCGGGCGAGCACCCGTTGGGGAAGCGCCTCGGCCATCCCCTGCCCCCGCGCGCGTTCGTCTGGCGATACGGTGGGGTCTTCGGCGGCCTCGGGCGTGATCTTGATGACGCTCACCCAATGAGTGACCTCGGCGAGGTCGCGCAGGACAGCCATCGGGTCGGCTCCGTCCGCATATTGCTGACCCAACTCGGTCAGTGCCCCCGCCGCGTCGCCCTTGAGGATCATGTCCATGAGGTCGAGCACCCGCCCCCGGTCGGCAAGACCCAGCATGGCACGGACCTGTTCGGCCGTCGTTTCGCCGGCCCCGTGGGAAATTGCCTGATCGAGGAGCGAGGTCGCATCCCGCGCCGACCCCTCCGCCGCGCGTGTGATCAGCGCGAGGGCATCGTCGGCGATTTCGGCGTTCTCTTTCGTGGCGATCTTGCGCAGGAGGGCGATCATGTCCTCGGGTTCGATCCGCCTGAGGTCGAAGCGCTGGCAGCGCGACAGGACCGTGACCGGCACCTTGCGGATCTCGGTCGTGGCGAAGATGAACTTCACATGGGCCGGCGGCTCCTCAAGCGTCTTCAGAAGCGCGTTGAAGGCGCTCGTGGACAGCATGTGAACTTCGTCGATGATGTAGATCTTGTAGCGGGCCGAGGCGGCGCGGTAGTGAACCGAGTCGATGATTTCGCGAATGTCGCCCACGCCCGTGCGCGAGGCCGCGTCCATCTCCATCACATCGACATGCCGCCCCTCGGCAATCGCCACGCAATGCTCGCATTGGCCACAGGGCTCAACCGTCGGCCCGCCGGTCCCATCGGGTCCGATGCAGTTCATCCCCTTGGCGATGATCCGGGCCGTCGTCGTTTTCCCGATCCCGCGAATCCCCGTCATGATGAAGGCCTGCGCGATCCGGTCCGCCGCGAAGGCGTTCTTCAGCGTGCGCACCATCGCGCCCTGCCCGATCAGGTCGGCAAAGGTCTCGGGGCGATATTTGCGGGCGAGCACCTGATAGGCGGTGGTGTCTGACATGGGTCCCTCGTCGTGTCCGGGTGAATGTAGGGGGTCCGGAGGGCGAGGTCCAGTTGGGTTGGGCGGGGCCGGTACGGGTCGGTTTTTCAGGAGCGGCTTCGGGCGCGCCTACTCCTGGCGTTAAGGACTTCGTTAAGGCGACTTCTGAAAATGTCTTAATTTCAGAGCCTTAAAGATCTCAGGATTCTGGAATTCCGGAATCCTGGAATCGCGTATTGCGCAGCCGCAGCCGTTGGCAGAGCATCACTCGCCTCCGCAGGATCCGCCACCCCGCAAAGAAAAAGGGCCGCCTCAAGGACGGCCCCGTTTCGTCACGTCTGTCGGCTCAGAGCCGTTCGATGGCGATGGCGATCCCCTGCCCGCCGCCGATGCACATCGTGATGAGGCCGATCTTGCCCCCCGTGCGTTCGAGTTCGTACATCGTCTTGATCGTGATGATCGCCCCGGTCGCACCGACCGGGTGGCCCAGCGCGATGGCGCCGCCGTTGGGGTTCACCTTGGCCGGGTCGAACCCAAGGTCATTGGAAACGGCGAGCGCCTGCGCGGCGAAGGCCTCGTTCGACTCGATCACGTCGAAATCTGCGACCTTCAGACCGGTGCGCTCCATCAGCGCGCGCACGGCCGGGATCGGGCCCACGCCCATGACCTCGGGCCGGACGCCGGCATGGGCATAGCCCAATACGCGGAACTTCGGCGAGAGGCCCGCCTTCTCTGCCGCCGAGGCGCGGGCGAGCACGATGGCCGCGGCCCCATCGTTGATGCCCGACGCGTTTCCGGCTGTCACCGTCCCGTCCTTCTCGAAGGCCGGCCGCAACCCGGCCAGCGCCTCGGCGCTCGTCGCCTTGGGGTGTTCGTCGGTATCGAACTGGACCGTCTCGCGACGCGAGGGGATCTCGACGGGCACGATCTGGTCCTTGAAGATACCCTTTTCGATGGCACGGGCCGCGCGCGTCTGGCTCTCGAGCGCGAAGGCGTCCTGATCCGCACGGCTCACGCCGTTCTCGCGGGCGACGTTTTCAGCCGTGACGCCCATGTGCCCCGTGCCGAAGGGACAGTTGAGCGCCCCCAGCATCATGTCGAGCGATTTCACATCCCCCATCTTCTGGCCCCAGCGCGCGGCGGGCAGGATGAAGGGCGAGCGGCTCATGCTCTCCGCTCCGCCGGCAAGGGCGAAATCCGCATCCCCCAGCATGAGCGACTGGGTGGCAGAGACGATGGCCTGCGCGCCCGATCCGCAGAGGCGGTTCACATTCATCGCGGGGGTGGTCTCCGGCACGCCGGCCTGCATCGCGGCAACGCGGCTGAGATACATGTCACGGGGTTCGGTGTTGATCACATGGCCGAAGACCACATGCCCGATCTGGCCGCCTTCGACGCCGGAGCGTTCCAGTGCCGCCTTGGCCACGGTCGCGCCGAGGTCGATGGGCGGGATGCCGGCGAGGCTGCCGCCGAAGGTGCCGATGGCGGTGCGTGCGCCGCCCAGAATGACGATGTCTTCCATGATATCCTCCAATGTTGCGCCGAACCTGAAGGCTCGTGCGCGGATGTCCAGTGCGAATGTCCCATTCTGCGCGGTGACGCCCCGTCAGGCCATCATGGGACAGAAAACACTCAGTCCGTGTCGACGTCCCGTTCGGATCCGCCGGGCGCCCTGTCTCGTGCGTATGCCGTGAGCTTGGCCACCCGTTCGCGAAAAAGACTGTCGTCGCCGCCCAGCACCTTTCGCAGTTCCGCGTCATAGGCATCGGCAAGCGGCGTGAGCGTTTCGACCATGTCGCGCCCCTTGTCGGTCAGGCTCAGGGCCACAAGGCGCCGGTCGAGTTCATTGGTGACCTTGGTGACATAGCCCGCCGCCTCAAGCCGCGAGGCCGCGCGGCTGACCTTGGGTTTGTCGAGCCCGACGCGCACCGTGATCTCGCGCACGGAAACGGCGTCCTCTTGGCTCAGATGGGCGACGACGCGCCACTCGGCCACCGTGATGCCGTAGCGTTCCCGGTAGTGGCGCGAGAAACCCGCGCTCACGGCGCGCGCCAGGACGGCCAGTTGATAAGGCAGAAAATCATCGAGTTTGAATGCGGTCACGTCGGTCTCCAGAAGGTCGTTCCGATCAAAAGGGATTACGTGGCTCCATGCAAGCCGCGCGCGCGGGGTTGCGAAGGCGCGCGTTCGCGTGTTGTCTCGCTCGGACGTGTCGGCGGGGGAGGATCGCATGCGGGCCGGAATCGTGACCTTGGTGGTCGCCTATGTCTTGTCGCAGTTTTATCGCGCATTCCTCGCCGTCATGGCCCCCGTCCTGGGGTCCGACATCGGCGCGACACCCGAAGACCTGTCGGCCGCATCTGGGCTCTGGTTTCTCGTCTTTGCCGGGATGCAGCTTCCGGTGGGATGGCTGCTCGATCACATCGGCCCGCGGCGCACGGCCTCGATCCTCTTCGGGCTGGGCGCGGGCGGCGGGGCCGCTGTCTTCGCCCTCGCGCAGGGACCCGGGCATGTGAGCCTCGCGATGGCGCTCATCGGGGTCGGCTGCTCACCCGTGCTCATGGCAGCCTATTTCACCTTTGCCCGCATCTACGAGCCGCGCGTCTTCGGCACGCTCGCCGGGATCGTGCTGGGGGTCGGCACCTTCGGAAACCTGATCGCCTCCTACCCGATGGCCTGGAGCGTCGACACCTTCGGCTGGCGCGAAACCATGGGGGCGCTCGCGGTCATCTCCACCACCGTCGCGCTGGTCCTCGCTGTGCTTGTGCGCGACCCGCCCGCCCTGGTCCACGAGGGCCCGGCGCCGCGCGGTTCGGTCCTGACCCTTCTGGCGATTCCCGCTCTCTGGTTCATCCTGCCGATGCAACTCGTGAACTACGCCCCCGCCGCGGGTCTTCGGGGCCTTTGGTCGGGGCCCTTTCTCGAAGACGTCTACGGCATGGGACCCGAGGGGATCGGCATGGTGACGCTGGTCATGGCGTTGGGGATGATCGCGGGCAACTTTGCCTATGGGCCGGCGGACCGGCTGTTTCGCACACGCAAGTGGGTGATCTTCGCGGGCAACCTCTGCTCGTCCGCCGCGCTCTTCACACTCTGGGCGATCCCTGCGGGCGGCGTGGTGACGACCACCATCCTCCTGACCGCTATCGGGTTCTTCGGGGCGTCCTTCCCCCTCATCATGGCACATGCGCGGGCGTTCTTTCCGCCGCATCTGACCGGCCAGGGCGTGACGCTCATCAACCTCATGGGGATCGGGGGCGTGTCGCTGTTCCAGTTCGTCACCGGCGGGCTCTATGCCGCGACGAAAACGGGCGCGACCGAACCGGTCGCGCCCTATGAAGCAATCCTGCTGCTCTATGCCCTCGCCGTGCTGGGGGGCTGCATCGTCTATCTCTTCAGCCGGGATACGACGACCTAGGCCGCCTTGGCCCCACGACGGCGGCTGCGGCTGCGCTGGCCGCCACCGTTCGCGGGCTTGCCCTGGGCCGCCGACTTCGGCTTGGACGAGCGCTGCCCGCCCTTGTGACCGCCGTTGCCGCCACCATTGCCACCGGCGCCGCCACCCCGGCGTCCGCCGCGTCCACGCTGTTTTTTCTCGGGCTCGACCTCTTCGGGGCGGGTGCCGCCCAGAACCGGGATGTCGATCTTCATGACCTTCTGGATCTGCTTGAGAAGCCCGATCTCGTCCCCGGTCACGAAGGCGATGGCATCGCCATCGGCACCGGCCCGCGCCGTGCGGCCGATCCGGTGGACGTAGTTCTCGGGCACTTCGGGCAGGTCGAAGTTGTAGACATGAGACACGCCGGGAATGTCGATCCCGCGCGCAGCCACATCCGTCGCCACGAGCACGCGGGCGTCGCCGTCTCGGAACGCCTGCAACGCACGGTCGCGCTGGCCCTGGCTTTTGTTGCCGTGGATCGAGACGGCCTTGAAGCCCGCCTCTTCCAACTGCCGCTTCAGCTTTTCCGAGCCATGCTTGGTGCGCCCGAAGACGAGCGACAGCGAGTCGGGCTCTTTCGACAGATACCTGATCAGGAGGTCGAGCTTCTCGCCCTTGGACTGGGCCCAATGCACGCCCTGGGTGATCTTGTCAGCGGCCTTGCCGGGGGCGGCCACCTGCACCTTCGCGGGGTCGGTCAGATAGGACCGCGACAGTTCTTCCATGAGCTTCGGCATGGTGGCGGAGAAAAGCATGGTCTGGCGCGGCGTGCCGAGCTTCGGCGCGATCTGACGCAGGGCATGGATGAAGCCCATGTCGAGCATCTGGTCGGCCTCGTCGAGGACGAGGAAGGTCGTCTCGCCCAGGCGCACCGCGCCGCGGTCCATCAGGTCGATGAGCCGGCCGGGCGTGGCGACGAGGATGTCGACGCCCTTCGTGAGCATCTGCGCCTGCTTGTTGATCGACAGACCGCCCACCACGGTGCCCACGAAAAGCTTCGTGCCCTTGGCATAGATGCGCAGGTTGTCGGCGATCTGCGACACCAGTTCGCGCGTCGGGGCGAGCACGAGGGCCTTCACCGTCTTGGGCATCGGTTTGCCCGGCTGGTTCATAAGGGTATGGATGAGCGGCAGGCCGAAGGCGGCCGTCTTGCCGGTGCCGGTCTGGGCGAGGCCCATGACATCGCGGCCCGAGAGCACCAGCGGGATGGCCTGCTCTTGAATGGGCGAGGGTTTGTCGTAGCCCGCCGTTTCGATTGCGGCGAGGAGTTTCGGGTCGAGCCCGAGATCGGAAAATTTGGTCATAATGTCTTTCTGGCGCGCATATGTCGCCTGTCCGGCGCGTGCGCCGCGCCGTCTTCGCATGGGACGCGCGGCCTCGTGACGCGGCTCATGCCCATCACCGTCCGGCGCGAAGCCCCCCTGCGTGACGTGGGAACTGATGTGATGGCCCGACCTGTCGCTGGATCGATTTTCGTCTTTCTGACGCGACGGCGGCTCACGCGGCCGCACTCGGGATAAGGGCCATATCGGTTGCTGCATGTGCAAAGTCAATGGATATCTTCATGAAACATCATGGGACCCCGCGCATTGTCCCCTTTCAAAGCGGGGGCGGTTCCTGTATTTCCCCCCGGACTTTTGACACACGCGAAGGAGAGCCACATGGGCTACAAGGTCATCGTCTGTGGCGCCACGGGTAACGTGGGCCGCGAAATGCTCAACATCCTGGCCGAGCGCCAGTTCCCGGTCGACGAGATCGCGGCGCTCGCGTCGCGCCGGTCGCTGGGAACCGAGGTGAGCTTTGGCGACAAGACCCTGAAGACCAAGGACCTCGACACCTTCGACTTCACGGGCTGGGATATCGCGCTCTTCGCGATCGGCTCGGACGCCACGAAGAAATATGCGCCCGTCGCGGCCAAGGCCGGCTGTGTCGTGATCGACAACTCGTCGCTCTATCGCTACGACCCCGAGATCCCGCTGATCGTGCCGGAGTGCAACCCGCAGGCGATCCACGACTACAAGAACAAGAACATCATCGCGAACCCGAACTGCTCGACCGCGCAGATGGTGGTGGCCCTGAAGCCGCTCCACGACCGCGCCAAGATCAAGCGCGTCGTCGTCTCGACCTATCAATCGGTATCGGGCGCGGGCAAGGAAGGCATGGACGAGCTCTGGGACCAGACCAAGGGCATGTATGTGCCGGGTCAGGAAAAAGACCCCGCGAAATTCCAGAAGCAGATCGCCTTCAACGTCATTCCGCAGATCGACGTCTTCATGGAAGACGGCTCGACCAAAGAGGAATGGAAGATGGTCGTCGAGACGAAGAAGATCGTCGACCCCTCGATCAAGGTGACGGCGACCTGCGTGCGCGTTCCGGTCTTCGTTGGCCATTCGGAAGCGGTGAACATCGAGACGGAGGAATTCCTCGACGAGGACGAGGCCCGCGACATCCTGCGCGAAGCCCCCGGCATCCTAGTCGTCGACAAGCGTGAACCCGGTGGTTACGTCACGCCGGTGGAATGCGTGGGCGACTTCGCGACCTTCATTTCGCGCATCCGTCAGGACCCGACCGTGGAGAACGGCCTGAACTTCTGGTGCGTGTCCGACAACCTGCGCAAAGGGGCCGCACTGAACGCCGTTCAGATTGCCGAGCTTCTGGGGCGCGAGGTCCTCAAGAAGGGCTAATCCCTCTATTGGACCGATCCAAAGGACGCCGCCGCGGGAGACCCCGGCGGCGTTTTTCGTTTCGGGCGCTCCGGCCAGATCCGGGCGTAGGTGAAGAAGCGCCGACGGTTGCGGGGCCACTAGGCGGGGTCCGGCGCAGGGGATAGCTTCGGCGGCAACACTGTCGAAAGGAAGGTATCCATGCGTGTTTCCGTTTCCCTCCTCGCCCTGCTCGCGGCCACGCCTGCGCTAGCGGACAGCTTCTATGCGCAGGCCCCCGTGGCGGCGGCGGTGATTTATCCGGATGGGGCGACGCTCACCCTGCGGGCCGAGGTCGAGCTGCCGGCGGGCACGCATGACGTGATGATCCCCTATCCGGGCGCGGCGGCTTCGGGCGCCTTGCCCCGGGTGGCGACCTCGGAAGGTGTGGTGATCGGCGCCCTCGGGTTTCGGGAGGATCGCGTAGCCGACCCGACCGCGCTTTATTCCCCCGCACAACGGGCCGCGCTCGAGGCCGTCGAAGCCGCAGAAGAGGAGGCAGAGGCGAAACGCGACGAACTCGCGCTCGCCCAGACCGAGATCGCGGCGCTCAAGGCCCGGCTCGACTACCTCGCCGCGATCGCCCCGCCGGAGGCCGGAACCGCAGAGGAGATCCTTGCCGTGGCCGATCTCGTCTCGAACCAGACGCTGACCACGCAGGCCGCGCTCGAGGAGGCGCGCAAGCGCCTGCGGCCCCTGACTGAAGAGATGGACGAGCTGACCGCCGCCGTAGAGGCCGCGCAGGCCGCGTTGGACCGCCTTGCGCCGCCCGGCCAGGTGAACGAGATGCTGACGGTCGAAGTGACGGCGGCAGAGGCCGGGCCGGTCACGCTCGAACTGACCGAACAGACCTGGAACGCGGGCTGGCGGGTGGACTACGACGTGAACCTCGACCGCGCGGCAGGCGTGATAGACCTCGACCGCAAGATCGTGGTCATGCAGGAGACCGACCGCGCCTGGACCGATGTGGCGATGACCTTCTCGACCGCGCGGCCCAGTGACCGGATCGCGCCGTCCGAGGTCTGGCCCGACCTGGCAGATATCTACGACCCCGCCCCGCCGATGCCGCTGGCCCGCGACGGAGCGGCGGATTTCGCGCGGGAAGAAATGATGGCGGTGGCCGAGCCCGCGCCGGCCGAAATGAAGACGGCGGGGTTGGTCGTCGACGGGCTGGCCGTGACCTACGTCTATCCCGACCCCGTGACCATCGTGCCGGGCGAGGCCGCCGAACTCGCGCTCGACACGCTCACCCTGGATGCCGAGACGACCATCGAAGCCGCGCCGCGCTATGACGAGACCGCCTTCCTCGTGGCCGACATAGTTAACGTCACGGGCGAGCCGATCCTGCCGGGAACGGCAAGTATCTCGCGTGACGGATATCTCGTCGGTCAGACCGATCTGGCTCTGATCCCGGCCGGTGCGGAAGAAACGCTTGCCTTCGGGCCGATCGAATCCATCCGCCTCGACACAATCTTCAAGCGCAACGCCGAAGGCGACCGGGGGATCATTTCGCGCTCGTCGAACCGCCGGCAAGAGATCACCTTCACGGTCGAAAACCTGTCGAACGAGACACAGGAGGTCCGCGCGCTCTTCCCGCTCACCTTCTCGGAGAAGGAGGAACTCGACGTCACGGTAACAGCGACGCCCGCGCCCGACGAGACCGATGTGGAAGACCGGCGCGGTGTCAGCGCCTGGGATCTGACCGTCGCGCCCGGCGAGACCCGGACGGTCGAAATCGTCGTGGACCTCGACTGGCCCGAGGGCAAGGAGCTTGGCTGGAACCCGTAAGCCTGCGGACGGGCGCAATCCGGAATTCACAAGACGGCGAAGGGCGGGCGGCACACATGTCGCCCGGCCCTGTCCCTCTGCGGGCCCCGTGCCCCTTTGGTAAAATCCGGCTCGAAGCACACAAATTGGCCAGACGAGGGCGCGATTTGTGCCCTGAATCACCGGCAGGTTGAGGGCGTCGGACAAGAACCGACCCTGCGGCAAAGCCCGCCCTGCCCGGCCCCCATGGTCCGGGCGCAGGTCCCCGAGGCCCTGACCGAAAAACCGGTTCCTTCAATGTGAACGCGCGTGGCTCCGTGAGCCCGTCGAACCGGAGACCCGTCATGCCCACGAATGTCCTGCCTTTCCCGTCCGCACATCCCGCCAACACCAATGCCGGCACCGAATCGCAATGCCCCGGCGCGGTCATCTCGCTCACGGCCTGGCGAAAGCGCACGCGGGCGCGTCGCACCGCAGGCGGCGTGTTCTTCATGACACCCGTCCTGACCACCACCGGCGATTTCGCCTGAGACCTCAAACCAGAAGGAGAAAGACCATGGCCGTCCAAGACTTCGACACCCTTTGCACCGACATCATCGCCACCGGTCCTTCGCTGGCCGACAAGGTCCGCCGGGGGCGACTTGCCGCGCTCGCATCGCTTCGCGCAAAGGCCGCAGCGTCGCAAAACGTCGTCTCGATCTTCGACAATGTGCTTCCCCTGCGCGAAGCGGTCCCCGTCTTTCACAGCCGTCGCGTGAAACGCACCCGCCCGATGTCGCGCCTTCTTTTGACCAATCCGACCGCCGCCTGAGAGGTGATTCTTCAGAAATAAGGCAGAGCGACATATCCGCGCCGCATTACCCGGGGCAGTTATCGGCAATCGGGGCGCTCGCGCGTCGGAAAGGGGCAAATCAAGAGATCATTCCGTGTCGAAAGAATGAAATGCCACGCCTTTGCCCCAATTGAGCACATTTCCCGCCCGAATCGGGGCGCAGCTTTGACTGCATCGGAACCAAAAAGTGCCAACGAGGTGAAGAATGGCTGCCACCAGTCGAACCCGCCCCGGACAGGACGCCGAAGACGAAAACGTCGTTCCCTTCAACAAGCTACACCAAGCTGTTGAAACGAGGGACCGCCGCCAACGCCTGCCGCACCTGTCCTGTGCCGACATCGAAGACTTCTTTGCTCATGCCGAGAAGCGCAACCGGATCAACAAGCTCGCAGCCTGACCACTGCGCTCGCTGATCCCAAGACCAAGAACCTGACCAAACCTTCGAACAACCCGGCCGACAAAAACAAAGAACGGCCATAAGATCCTGGGGAAGACCAAAATGACCAACAACGTGATCGAACTCGCCGCCCACCGTGCCGCTGTCAAAGCCGCCACCACGGATGCTCCGGCCAAGGTCATCCATTCCGAAAACAACGTGATCTCCATCTTCGAGTGGAAAGCCCAGGGGCACCAGCGCAAGTCGGCTGCCATCATGTCCACGACCGATGTTCTCGCCTTCGGCGGCTACGCCGCCTGAACTGTCACGCCATTTTCACGGAGATTCCCGACATGACCCTGCTCGAAAAGGCCCGGATGGGCCGCCAAGCCGCGCTCGCTTCGCTTGCCGAAAAGAATGATGACACGACCAGCGTGGTTTCGATCTTCGATTTCGCCAGCGAGCGTGACAAGCGCCGGCAACCCGCGCCGATCCCCTCGTTCCATTCGATCCGGTCGCATGGCAGCGTGGTGAAGATCGCCGCCTAGAACCACCCCACTCTCCCCCTCCGAAGCAAGGTCGGGCGCTGGCGGCGCCCGGCCTTTTCCTTTGCAGGCCTACGCCCAGAAATACCGGACCAGGTGGAAGAACACCGGAGCAGAGAAGACCACCGAGTCGAGCCGGTCGGTAAAGCCGCCATGCCCCGCGATCAGATGGCCCCAGTCCTTCACGCCCTTGTCCCGCTTGATCGTGGACATGACGAGCCCGCCGAAGAAGCCCAGCGCCACGACCACGGCCGCCATGAGCCCGGCCTGCCAGATCGCGAAGGGCGTGAGCCAGACGAGCAGCATGCCCAGAACAACCGACGACGCCATGCCGCCGGCGAAGCCTTCCCAAGTCTTCGAGGCGGAGAGCGTGGGCGCGATCCGGTGGCGGCCAAAGAGCATGCCGAAGAGGTATTGCAGGACGTCCGCCCCCTGCACGACCACCACGAGCCAGGCGATGAGAAGCACCCCGCGCCCCTCGAACCCCGGAATGATGAGCGTGATCAGCGCGGGCACGTGGCTGACCGCGAAGACCGCGATCATGAGACCCCACTGGGTTTCCGCCACGCGGGTCAGGAAGCGGTCAGTATCGCCTCGTAGCGCGACGAGGATCGGCATGAAGAGGAAGGCATAGACCGGGATGAAAATCGAATAGAGCCCGTACCAGCCCCGATAGACCAGCCAATATTGAAACGGAATGATCACGAAGAAGGACACGAGCAGGGCCCAGTGATCGGCGCGGGCCTTGGAGGTGAGCGTGAGAAACTCACGCAGCGCCGCGAAGGAGAGGAAGGCGAACAGGACGACAACGCCGAAGCGCCCGAAGAGAAAGGCGATGGCCATGAGCGCGACCATCCCCCACCAGGACGCGATCCGCGCGTTGAGGTTCTCGATCACCGCGTTGCGCCCGTCCGCGTCGTAGCGCTGGCGCAGCACCTCGCCGATGGCGGTCGCGACGGACAGAACGACGATCACCGCCAGAAGCAGCCGGAAGAACTCGACCGGGGCGCTCATGGCTCTTCCTTGGGTTTGAGCGCGAGGAGCGCGTTGCGGGCGCGGGTGAGGAAGGTGTCCTTGTCCTCGTCTGGCCGCAGATGGATCGGCTTGCCGAAGGTGACCGTGCACAGGAGTGGAACCGGAATCACCTCGCCCTTGGGCAAAATGGCGTTCAGGTTCTCGATCCAGGTCGGAACAAGGTCGACGCGCGGGCGCCGGGTCGCCACGTGGAAAAGCCCGGTGCGAAACGGCAGAAGGGAATCGGGTCCCATGTTCCGGTTGCCCTCGGGAAAGAGGATGAGACTCGCCCCCTCGTCAAGCGCCGCGACCATGAGCGCCACCGGGTCATCGGTGCGCGTCTCGGGGTTGCGGTCGATCAGGACGGCGCGAAACGCCTCCTTCCCTACGAAGGACCGAAGCGGCGTGGTCAGCCAGTAGTCCGCCGCCGCCACGGGCCGGGTACGCCGTCGCATCGCCTCGGGAAGCGAGGCCCAGGCAAGCACGAAATCCCCGTTCGAGGTGTGGTTGGCGAAATAGATGCGCTGGTGGGGGATCGGCTCGATCCCCTGCCAGACGGTCCGGGGTGCGGTGATGAGCCGGGCGAAAAGCACGATGGCGTCGCCCGTGATCCGGGCGGCAAGCCTGCGCAGGCCCCCCGTGAGCCCCGCCCCGGTCATACGTGGACGAAGGCCCCGCTGGCGCCGTCGAACTGCATGAGCCCGCCTTCGCCGATGTCGTGCCAGAGGCCATGCAGGGTCAGTTCTTCCGCCTCGACCGCCGCCTTCACGAAGGGGAAGGTCATCAGGTTCTCGAGCGACACTTTCACCGCTTCACGCTCCAGCGCGTGGATGTCGCCGTGATCGTCGATCCGGTCATATCCGGGTTTCAGGATCTCCATCCAGCGCCCCACGAAGCTGGTTTTTTCCTGAAGCTGCGGTGCCTTGCCGTTGGCCATGTCGTGATAGCCCTGCACGCCGCCACAGGCCGAGTGACCGATCACGATCACATGGGCGACCTTGAGCGCGGTCACGGCATATTCCACGGCGGCCGAAGTCCCGTGTTGTTGTCCGTCGGGCTGATAGGGCGGCACGAGGTTGGCGATATTGCGGTGGATGAAGAACTCCCCCTGGTCCGCGCCGAAGATCGAGGTGACATGCACGCGGCTGTCGCAGCAGGAGATGATCATCGCACGCGGGTGCTGTCCTTCCGAGGCCAATCGCCGATACCAGGACTTGTTCTCGGAATAGGCCGTCGCCTTCCAGCCATGATACCGTTGAACCAGATAATTCGGCAGCAATCGCGCGTTGTGCATCCCGACCTCTTCTTCTTGACCGTTCGTAAGGTTACCCGTGGTTATAGCGGTTTTGCGGGAAATTCGAGCGATTTCAGGCGCGAACGGCAACGATTTCTTGAGGCAGATCACCGACCCTGTCCCGGCTTTGAGGGAAAAGGGGTGTCCGATGGGTGTAACGGCGTTGCAACCGATTGAAAACGTGCGGCTGGATCGTGACCAGCTCCAGGTGCTGTATCGCCAGCTTGGCCCCGTGGGGGCCGACAAGGTGCTGAACCACGCGCTGGAAGAACTCGCGTCGCTGCTGGTCGAGGTGCCCGCGGACTACCGCGCGGGCCGTTTCGACAGGGTCCAGGCCGGGGCCAGGGCGCTCGCTGCGGTGGCGCAACAGGTGGGCATGATCACGCTCGCCCGGGTGGCCCGGGATGCCGCGGCGCTGGCCCTTGGCTATGACGGGGCAGCCTTCGGCGCGGTTGTGGCGCGGCTCGAACGCATCGGCGACCGCTCGCTGGTCGCGGTCTGGGACATGGGCGATCCCCCGGGGTGATCCGTCGCCCCGCTTGCCGATGACGGTCCTATGAGGTCCGGGTCCTTGCGAGTGCCGGCGACTGGGGTAGTGTCGGGCAAAGGGCCGGACGCCCCCTGCCCCCGAACGACCGAAGGAAAGCCCATGAGCCTCACATTCGCCGCCCCGACTGACGACGCCGTGCCCCTTGTGACGGTGGACAAATCCGACGTAGAGGCGATGAAGGCCGGTCTGTCCGTGCGTGACGCAGCCTGGGCAGAAGCGACAGGGTTCGCCGGCGGCTTGGGCGAGGTCCTGATCCTGCCGGACGAAAAAGGCGGCGTGGCGCGCGCTTTCGTCGGGCTCGGGGATGCCAAGGCCCGGGAGCGCACGCGCTTTGGCACCGCCCGCGCCCGTGCGAAGCTGCCGGCCGGGAGCTATACCCTGGACACGGCGCTCACCGGACCCGCGCTGGACGAATTTGCCCTGGGCTGGCTTCTGTCCGGCTACGTCTTCGACCGATACAAGAAGAAATCCGCCCCGCGCGCCGAGCTGGTCGCACCCGACGGGATCGACGCCGAGCGCATCGAAGCGATTGCCGCAGGCGAGGCACTGACCCGGGACCTGATCAACACGCCGTCCAACGACATGGGGCCGCAGGAGCTTGAAGACCTCGCGCGGAGCCTTGCAAGAACCCATGGGGCGGAGATTGAGGTCACGACGGGCGAGGACCTTCTGAAAAACAATTTTCCCATGATCCACGCCGTGGGCCGCGCCTCTGCCCGGACCCCGCGCCTGGTCGATCTGCGCTGGGGTGACACCGGGCCAATGCTCACGCTCGTGGGCAAAGGGGTCTGTTTCGACACCGGCGGGCTGAACCTCAAACCCGGGTCGTCCATGGCGCTCATGAAGAAGGATATGGGCGGCGCGGCCACGGTTCTGGGCCTTGCGCATATGATCATGGTGCTGGGGCTGAAGCTGCGCCTGCGCGTCCTGATCCCGGCGGTAGAAAACGCGGTCTCGGGCGAGGCATTCCGCCCCGGCGACATCCTGACGAGCCGCAAGGGGATGACCGTCGAGATCAACAACACCGATGCGGAAGGCCGTCTGGTGCTGGCCGATGCTCTGGCGCTGGCAGATGAGGAGAAACCCGACCTCGTCGTCTCCTTCGCGACCTTGACCGGGGCCGCGCGGGTCGCGGTCGGGCCGGACCTGTCGCCCTTCTATGCCACCGACGCGAGAGACGCCGCCGCGTTGCGGGACGCGGCACCCATGGTCGCCGATCCGGTCTGGGAACTGCCCTTCTGGGCGCCCTATGAGACCATGATCGAGCCGGGGATCGCAGATCTAGACAACGCGCCCTCCGGCGGCTTCGCCGGGTCGATCACGGCGGCGCTGTTCCTCAGGCGCTTCGTCACCGAGACCGAACGCTACGTCCATTTCGACATCTATGGCTGGAACCCCTCCGCCGCGCCCGCCCGTCCAAAGGGCGGGGTTGGCATGGGCGCGCGGGCGCTGCTCGCCGCGCTGCCGGGGATGCTGCCCCTGTGAACGCCATGACGGACAAGCGGGAACTGCGTTTCAACGGCCGTGTCGCACATGAGAGCCTGCGCGGGCTGGTCGAGGCCGAGGTCTTCACGGAAGGCACGCCACATCAGATCGCGGTGCAGTCCGCCGCACTCCTCGGGTCACCACAGGGTCCGCGCGAACGCGAAATCCTGACCGGCGAGCGGTTTCGCGTGCTCGACCGCGAGGGACGTTTCGTCTTCGGTTTCGCCGAGAAGGACGGCTATGTCGGCTGGCTTTTGGCCGAACTTCTGCGCGACGCCCGAACCCCGACCCATCGGGTCACCGCGGCCCGAACCTTTCGCAAGGCGACGCCGGAGGTGAAGACCTGGGAGCCTGTCTTTCCGCTGTCCTACGGCGCGCTGGTCGAGGTGACGGAGGCCGACGCGCGATGGTCGCGGATCGTGCTTCAGGACGAACCACTCACGGAAGGCTATCGCGAGTATTTCGTCCCGACTGCCCATCTCGCCCCGATCGACGCGCGGGCAGACGACCCGGTCGCAGAAGCGGCGAAACTTCTGGGGACGCCCTATCTCTGGGGCGGCAACACGAGCTTCGGGATCGATTGTTCCGGTCTGGTGCAAGCCGCCTGGGGCGCCTGTGGCGTGACGCTCCCGGGTGACAGCGACCAGCAGTCGCGGATCGGGACGTCGGTCGAGACGCCCGAACACGGCGATCTGGTCTTCTGGCGCGGGCATGTCGCACTCTTCGCCGACGGGGGGCGGATCATACACGCCAACGCGGGCGCCATGGCCGTGTCCTGGGAAGGGTTCGACGCCACCGTGAACCGCATCCGCGCGCAAGGCGAGGGCGAGGTGACGGGGATCCGGCGCCTGCGCTAATCGTCGATGGGACGGATGAGCTTTCGTTCGAGCACCCGCAGCACCGTCTTCAGGTCCGAACCGCGCTTGAGCACCTGACCGTCCATCCCGATCACCGCATAGATCCCCTGCTTGCCACGCAGCTTGGGGCGTTTCTCGATCCGGTAGAGCGGGTTCTCGGCGCTGCGGCGGAACACCGAGAATACCGCGACCTCGCGCAGGAAGCTCATGCCATAGTCCCGCCATTCGCCGGCAGAGACCATCCGGCCATAGAGACCCAGAATGACCCCCAACTCGTGACGGTCGAAAACGACCTGATCTTCAGTGGGGCGTGAAAACGGTGTCGGCGCGTTCATAGGTCGACTGTGATCCGAGATGCCGCGCAAATCAATCCCAAGCTGAGTGCGCCCCATTCGCGCCGTAAAAAGACCCCCGCTTTTCCCCGGGCCGCCCGAAATCGTGCCCCGTTCGGGCGGCAAAGATGATCCCAGAAGCACTTGCTTCCCCGGTGCCGCGTCAACAGCCCCCACCCAGTTTGCGGCACCGGGACCATGAACCCCGCCATGCGAATGGCGGGGTTTTGGTTTTCGGGGGACGTTCTTTTCCCGGAAAGCGCAGTGACGGCTGGACTTCGCACGTGGCCACTGTGCGAGGTCTTGGCCCTGTCTTCAGAATTCCCGGATTCTAGAACTCCGGAATCCTGAAAACGTCAAGCCTATGGAACGATTATAGAAAGAGACCGCGCGTTAAGACCTTCGTTAACGGATCGCCTTCTTCGGGAACCGTTCACACCGCCCCGTCGTCGGCCCCCGGCTCACGCCGGATAACGAATCCGTTGGTCCCCGCGATCACGATTGTGAGGCCGGGGTCGCGTGCCTACCTCAACTGAAACCTCAGGCAAGGAGCGGACCCAATGGATGTGACCAGACTTCTCGAAGGCTTTCTCGGCGGACAGGGCGGGCAGATGCCTTCTGGCGGCCAGACGGCACGTAACAGGACCGGGAGCGGGCTCCCCTCCGGCCTCGTCGGCGGCGCGGCGGCCGGCGGCGCCATCGCGCTCTTGCTAGGCTCCAAGAAGGGCCGCAAACTTGGCGGGAAAGCGCTCAAGTATGGCGGTCTGGCCGCCGTGGGTGGGCTGGCCTACAAGGCCTATTCCGATTGGCAGAACAACAAGACCTCCGGCACCGAGCCGCGCCCTCTCGACCTGCCGCCCCCGGCAGTGAACAGCGGTTTCGACGTCGACCATGACCGGGACGCGACCGGTAACGATTTCCGCCTCACCCTCATGCGCACGATGATCGCGGCGGCGCAGGCGGACGGGCATATCGATAAGGCCGAACATGCGCGCATCCGCGAACAGGTTTCGGCCTTCGACCTTGGCGCAGAGGAAAAAGCGCGTCTTTACGAGTATTTCGCGGAACCCGCCGACCCCATGGCCATCGCCCGCATGGCGCGGACAGAGGAGCAGAAGGCGGAGATCTATCTCGCCTCGGCGCTGTGCATCGACCCGGACACGATGGAGGAACGCGATTATCTCGACAGGCTCGGCACGCATCTGAACCTGCCTGCCGGTCTGCGCGGCCATCTCGACGCCGAAGCAGAGGCCGCGAAGGCCCAGGTGGGTTGATCGCAGGCCTTCAGCCCGCGCCGATGAGCGCCCCCGCCCCAAAGACCAGCGCGCCGCCCAGAACAACCTGAAAGGTGGCGCGCAGGAAGGGTGTCTTCATGAAGCGGTTCTGGATCCAGACGATGGCCCAGAGCTCGACGAAGACGATCACGATGGCCAGGATGGTCGCGGTCCAGAAGTGGTTGATGAGATAGGGAAGCGCATGGCCAAGCCCGCCCAGCGCGGTCATGACCCCCGCTGAGATCCCGCGTTTGATCGGCGAGCCGCGCCCGGATAGCTCACCATCGTCCGACGCGGCTTCCGTGAAGCCCATGGAAATGCCCGCGCCCACCGCGGCGGCGAGACCAACGAGTAGCGTCGTTCGCGGGTCCTGCGTGGCGAAGGCGGTGGCGAAAATCGGCGCGAGGGTCGAGACCGAGCCGTCCATCAATCCGGCCAGTCCGGGCTGGACCCATGTGAGGATGAACTGGCGGTGCGCGTCGGCGTCTTCTTCCGACCGGGCGGTGCCCCCAAGATACCGGGCTTCGAGCTCGCCCGCGAGGTCGCCATGTCCGGCTTCGGCCGCTGCGAGGTCGCCCAGCAGTTTGCGCGTCCCTGCGTCCGAGGTCCGATCCGCCGCCTTGCGATAGAACTGCTCGGCCTGTCGCTCCATTTCCCGCGCCTCGGCCCTGATCCGCTCGAGCCCGAGGTTCTCGACCAGCCAGACCGGCTGACGGGCATAGTAGCCCGAGACATGCTCCCGCCGGATCAGCGGGATCACGTCGCCGAACCGCCGCTGATGCTCGGAAATCAGGAGCGTGCGGTGGGCGTCCTCTTCTTCCGCCATGCCGTCGAAGACCTTGGCCGACGCCGGATACTCGGCGCGCAGGTCGGCGGCATACTGGCGATAGATGCGCGAATCGTCTTCTTCATTGGAAATCGCGAGCGCGAGGATTTCCTGTTCGGACAGGTCGGAAAAGCGTCGGCGGGACGAGGAAAAGCCGGGGATCATCGGGGCACCGTAATTTGGAATGGTTCCAAACTAGCTAGGGGCGCGACGAGCGCAAGGGGCAGATCGTCCCACCCCGCCGCCCGCTGCCCGCTTAACCCTAATCGACGCGGCGGATGAAGATGTGGTTGCCTTCGCGCTTGGTCTCGAACCGCCGGGTGTCGCGGATCAGGTCCGACAGCTTCTGGCGCCCGTAGGTTCGTGTATCGAAATCGCGGTTGTCGGCCTGGATGGTCTGGCCGATGTGGCCAAGCTGAAACCACTCTCCGTCCGGTTCGATTTTGTCCATCGCGCTGTAGATCAGCGGAAGCGCGTCCATCGCGTCGCGTTTGCCGGTCTTCTTCTCGTCCGGTTTCGCAGGTTCCTCGACGATGTTCTCGATCATCACGAAACGGGTGCAGACATTGCGCAGGCTTTCCGGCGTCTTGCCTTCGCCGATCCCGATCACGGTCAGCCCATGTTCGCGGATCCGGTTGGCGAGCGCGGTGAAATCGCTGTCCGACGACACCAGCACGAAGCCGTCGAAACGGCCCGTATGAAGAAGGTCCATCGCGTCGATGACCAGACCGATGTCCGAGGCGTTCTTGCCCTTGGTATTCGCGCTTTCCTGATGCGCGACGAGGCCAAGCTCCTGCACCTTGCCCTTCCACGGGCCAAGCCGTTGCGAGGACCAGTCGCCGTAGACCCGGCGCAGCGCCGGTTCGCCGTAGGAGGTGATTTCCTTCAGGATCGCCTCGGCAAAGCGGGCGGGCACATTGTCGGCGTCGATCAGGACGGCAAGGAGGGGCGTGTTCTCAGGCATGAGATCACCCCTATCCCGTCCGCGCGACCGGGACCAGCGGTTAAGCCCGGACAAGATAGGTATGGATCGAAAAGATGACCGCGCCGGTCGCGGGCAACTTGCGGATCGCCTGCCGCTCCTGTCGCAAGAAGGGGCGCGGGCCGTCCGGGGCATGGGTCGCGGCGCTGTCGGCCTCGCGTTGCGGGTTATGCAGTTCGGCAGTGCGATAGGGCAGACGGTTCCAGCGCACGATGGGCCGGTCCGGCTGGACCCCGTCGAAGAGCCGCTGCACCCGGCGCGCGAGGTTGTCGTCGTATTGCGGCACGGGAATGTGGATGCCGGTCAAGGGGCGCCCCATCTTTTCGGCCAGCGTCCAGCGCGACGGAAAACAAAGCACACCGGCAGCGAGCCAATGTTCCTCGGGTCCCCTGAGGTGAACGAGGAAATCCTCCTGCGCGAGACGCCCGACCGTGGCGAGCGGATCGGCGGGATCGAGCGGCACGGTCACGCCATCGGGCCGGGTGTGTTGTGACCCGGTGGCGCCGACCTCGGCCAACACGGTCGCGTAAAGCTCGGCCAGCGCCACCTCTGCCTCGGGCCGTGTCGCAATGACGGCCTCCCGACGTTCGGCAATCAGCCGGTCGCGCAGGGCCATCTGCTCGGCAAAGCGTTCGTCCCGCCGAAGCCAGTCGTCCTGTTCCATCGGTCGCGTGCCCGGCAGCGGATAGGCGATCGCGTCCACGGGCATGACATCTTGCAGGATCTCGGGAAAATCATCGCTCATGCGCCCTGAAACCCCGCAGCACGAAAATTGGCAAGAGGAACGGCGCGGAACTCGGTCCCGCGCCGCTTGGTATTCTGGGCCGGTCCGGTCAGTAGAGCACCACGGACCGGATGGATTCCCCGGCGTGCATCAGGTCGAAGCCCTTGTTGATGTCGTCGAGTCCCATGGTGTGGGTGATCATCGGGTCGATCTCGATCTTGCCGTCCATGTACCAGTCGACGATCTGCGGCACGTCGGTGCGGCCACGCGCGCCACCGAAAGCGGTGCCTTTCCAGACACGGCCAGTGACGAGCTGGAACGGACGGGTCGAAATCTCGGCCCCCGCCGGTGCCACGCCGATGATGATGCTCTCGCCCCAGCCCCGGTGCGCGCATTCCAGCGCCTGCCGCATCACGGTCACGTTGCCGGTCGCGTCAAAGGTGTAGTCCGCCCCGCCAAAGGTATCCCCCCGGCGTTTCGTGAGGTTCACGAGGTAGGGAACGATATCGCCCTCGACCTCTTTCGGGTTCACGAAATGGGTCATGCCGAAGCGTTCGGCCATCGGTCGCTTGGAGTCGTTCAGGTCCACGCCCACGATCATCTCGGCCCCGGCAAGGCGCAGACCCTGAATGACGTTGAGCCCGATGCCGCCCAGACCAAAGACGATGGCGGTGGAACCGACCTCGACCTTGGCCGTGTTGATCACCGCGCCGATGCCGGTGGTCACGCCGCAGCCGATGTAACAGATCTTGTCGAAGGGCGCGTCCTCGCGCACCTTTGCGAGGGCGATTTCCGGCAGGACCGTGTGGTTCGAGAAGGTCGAGCAGCCCATGTAATGCAAGATCGGGTCGCCATCGAGCGTCGTGAAGCGGCTGGTCCCGTCGGGCATGAGCCCCTGCCCCTGCGTGCCCCGGATCGAGGTGCAGAGGTTGGTCTTCTGGCTCGTGCAGGCGTAACATTCGCGACACTCGGGCGTGTAGAGCGGGATCACGTGATCGCCGGGCTTGAGGCTTTTCACCCCCTCGCCGACTTCGACCACGACGCCGGCGCCTTCATGACCGAGGATCGCGGGGAAAAGCCCTTCGGGGTCCGCTCCCGAGAGCGTGAACTCATCGGTATGACAGATGCCGGTCGCCTTGATTTCGACCAGCACTTCGCCCGCCCGGGGGCCGGCGAGGTTCACCTCCATCACTTCGAGGGGTTTGCCTGCCTGAACGGCGACGGCGGCGCGTGTTCTCATGGGATCCTCCAAAGGCTCTGGCGACACCTTGGGCGCAAACCCGCCGGGTTTCAACCGCTCGACTTGCGGGAATTGTCGTTTCATCCCAAATGACTGGCATGACACGTTTCGCCCTTGCCCTGCCCGCCGTTCTGGCCCTTGCCACCCTCGCCGCCTGTCAGGAGGAGGAGGTCGCCGGGGCCACGCCCACCGACGATCTCTGCGGTGCCTCGCAGTATCAGGACCTGGTGGGTCAGGACGAGGCGGCCGTCGCGGCGGCCGGGATCACCCCTGGCCAGAAGGCCCGGGTCTTTGGCCCCGATGCAGTTCTCACGATGGATTACCGGTCGGACCGGATCAATGTGGAGCTGGACGCGTCGGGCAAGGTGATCCGGGTCTACTGCGGATGAGGGCGCTGGCTCTGACCGCGCTGGTCGCGCTCGCCGCCTGTGGCGACGGCTACCGCGTGGACCGCGACCCCACGGGGCAGTTGGGCGTCTGCCCGGCCCCGGCCTTTCAGCAATTCGTCGGCCAACCCTATGCCAACGCGCGGTTCGACTGGCCCGAGCTTCGGGTCATTCGCCCCGGTGACGCGGTGACGCGGGACTATCGCGAAGGACGGCTCAACATCGACCTCGACGCGGGCAGCCGGATCACGCGGATCTGGTGCGGCTGACAGGTGCGGCTTCGTCCCCCAGCCTGCCGACCCTGCACGCCCACGAAAAAGCCCCGGCACGATGGCCGGGGCTTTGTTGTCCTGATAGATCGAGTCGGCTCCTAGAGTTTGTAGGGCTTGTGGCAGGACCCGCAGGCACCGCCGACCGCGCCCATCGCGGATCCCAGCGAGGATTCGTCGGACACGCTGGCGCCCTGCGCTGCAGTTTGCAGCGCCTCGGCCTTGGACACGAAGTCATCCCAGTTGGCCCAGATGTCCGACGAGGCGTCGGTGTCCGTTCCTTCGATCGCCTCGGTCTCGAAGAGCACCGGCACGGTTTCGGCGGTCGCAGCCATGGTGGCCAGCGCCTCGTTCGCGGCCGTCGCGTCGAAGGGCGCGGCGCCCTTGGACATGTCGGACAGAACCTTCATCTGCGCGCCGATGGTCTTCATCGCGGCCTGCCGGGCCTTGATCACATCCTCCTGCGCGTGGACATAGGCCGCGCCGATGGCGGTCATGGTGGCGGCGGCGAGGATGAGTTTGAACGTTTTCATATGGTTGTCTCGTCTGTTGGTGTTCTGTTCGGGCCCACTCTACGGTTCGCCTCGTGACAGGACAGTAACATCCGCGTCATAGGCGGGACTCGACACTTCGGGGGCGACTCGAATAGAACAAATAACGAACAAATGCTCCGCTGCCCCACCTTCGCCTGCGATCTGCCATGCCGCCCAAGCGCCACCTTTCCCTGTGGTTTCCCCGCCTCGCCGCCGAGCGGCTGATCCGGCTCGAACGCGGTCTGCCGCCGGGCCCCTTCGTGGTGGTCGAGGATCAGCGTGGCGCGCAGGTGATTTCCTCGCTCAATCTCGAAGCCTCGCAGGCCGGGCTGACCCCGGGGCAGCCGCTGCGCGATGCGCGGGCCATGTGCGCGGGGCTGGTGGCGCGGCCCGCGAACCGGGTGGCGGAGGCCGGTTTCCTGACCACGCTCCGGCGCTGGTCGGGCAAGTTCACGCCCTGGGTGGCCGAAGCACCGCCCGACGGGCTGATCCTCGACATCACGGGTTGCGCGCATCTTTTCGGCGGGGAAGAACCGCTGGCCCGCGCGGTGGACGAGGATTGCGCCGCACTGGGGCTGACCGTGCGGCTGGGGATCGCCGACAGCCTGGGCGCGGCCTGGGCGCTGGCGCGGTTCTCGGGCAGCGCGGCGGGCGGATACCGCAACAGCGACGCCATCGACCAGGAAGCGCGCGCCACCCGCTCCCGCGCGGCCAAGCGCCGGCACTGGACACGCGGTGGCGAGGTGCCGGGACTGCGCGTCGAACGGCCCATCGCGCCCCGGATCGCCGCCGTCGGCCAGACCCGGCAGGCGATCGGCCCCCTGCCCGTGGCCGCGCTCCGGCTCGATCCCGAAACCGTGGCCGGGCTCAATCGCCTTGGCCTGCGCCGGATCGAGGATCTCATCGGCACGCCCCGCGCCGGGCTCGCCCGGCGGTTCGGACGCCATATGGTGCAAAGGCTGGATCAGGCGCTGGGGGTCGAACCCGAGCCCGTCTCGCCCGCGCGGCCGCCCCAGGTCTTTGCCGTGCGGATGCGGATGCCCGACCCCATCGGGCTTCTCGACGACATCTCCGCCGCGCTCGACCGGCTGTTGCCCGAACTGGGCGAGCGGCTCGCGCGGGCCGGTCGCGGCGCGCGGCGCATCCGGGCCGAGTTCTTCCGCGCCGATCACACGATGGACTGGATCGACGTGGGCCTCGCCCGGCCCTCGGCCGACCCCGACCGGATCCGGCCGCTGCTGGCGCTTCGTCTATCGGATCTGGATGCGGGCTTCGGGATCGATCAGGTCCGGGTGATCGCCACGGTCCATGAAGCCATCCACCTGCGCGAACATGCCGGACACGCCAACGCCGGGGCGGCGGTATCCTCACGCGGCGCGACCGCGCGGCTCGACGATCTTCTGGGCCGGATCGGCGCACGACTGGGGCTCGACGCGATGACCCGGCTGCATCCGGCGGAAAGCCATATCCCCGAGAAGACCGCGCTCGTCCTGTCGGCGGCCTTTTCCGAACCCGCGACCCATTGGGCCCCACCCCCGCGCGACCGGCCCCTGCGGCTCTGGCCCTCGGAGCCCATCACGCCGGTGGCGCCCGAGACGGGTCAGGTCGCGGGGGTTGTGCCGGAACGCTGGCCAGAACGCAGGCCAGAACGCAGGCCGGAGCGGGAGCGCGCCTTGCCCGCCTGCTTTCGCTGGCGCGGGCGGGTGCATCGGGTTCTGGCGGGCCGGGGGCCGGAACGCATCCTGCCGGAATGGTGGCTCGACAGTCCCGAATGGCGCAGCGGTCCGCGCGACTACTGGATCGTCACCACCGAGAGGGGCGAGCGGCTCTGGCTTTACTATGCCCATGGCGGCGAGATGAGCGCGGGCTGGTTCTGCCAGGGCGACTTCGGCTGAGGCGCCTCAACGGGCGAGCGCCCTTTGCATATTCCCCCGCGCGGGCCCCCATGCTACGGGCGAAACATGCTCGACGTCCTGATCCAGACCCTGCCGTTCTTCACCCTCATCGGCCTTGGCTACCTCGCCGGGCGCACCAGCTTCTTCTCCGCCGAGGCGACCGCGGCCCTGACGAAGTTCGTCTTCTACTTCGCGCTGTCGGCTATGCTGCTACGGTTTTCGGCCAACCTGAACCTGCGGGACGTGCTCGACTGGCCCTTCGTCTGGGCCTATCTCATCGGAACCTCGGCGGTCTACCTCGTGGCGACCGCCGTCGCCCTGATCCGCAGGCGCGGCATCGAGGAAGCGGCGGTCGAGGCGCAATGCGCCGCCATCGGCAACACCGGGTTTCTGGGCGTCCCGATGCTCGCGCTCCTCTTCGGACCCGAGGCGATCGGCCCGGTGATGCTGGTGCTCGCCGTGGACCTCGTCGTCTTTTCCTCGCTGATCGTGATCCTGATCACCGGACACCGCGACGGGCGCGTCAGCCCGCGGGTGCTGGGCACCGTGGCGCTGGGGCTTGTGAAGAACCCGATGATCGTCTCGATCGTGCTGGGGTTTGCCTGGTCGGCCACCGGCCTTCCCCTGCCCGGCCCGGTCAACCAGTCGCTCACACTGCTGGGCGCCGCCGCCACCCCCGGCGCGCTCTTCGCCATCGGCGCCTCGCTCGCCTCCAAATCGGCCGAACGCCTGTCGGTCGCGGCCTGGCTGTCGTTCTGCAAACTGGTGCTGCACCCGGCCGCGGTGGCGGTGATGGCGCTGGGCGTTTTCGCGATTGACGGCTTTTCGGCCAAGGTCATGATTTCCGCCGCCGCGCTGCCCGTGGCGGGCAACGTCTATATCCTCGCGCAACACTACGGCGTCGCACCGGCGCGGGTGTCGGCCTCGATCCTCGTCTCGACGGCCCTGTCCATCTTCACGGTATCCGCGGTCATCGCGATCCTGAGCTAGGGTCAGACCGACACCCGCAGCACGAAGGCTCCGAGCAGCGCGAAGAGCGCCAGCATGACGAGTACAATGAGCAGGTCGGCAAAGCTGCCTTCGTCATTGGCCATCGTCGCAGAGTCGATCCGCCGCGCCACGATCCTTGTGCGCAGATAGGCGACGACGATCACGAAAGCCCCCGTCCCCAGAACGACGGCATCGGGCCAGCCGGGTCCCGCCCGTCCATCGAGCCGCGCGGCTGCGATCCCGAATCCGACGATGGCGACCACCGTACGCACCCAAGCAAGGAAAGTGCGTTCGTTTGAAGCGTGCTGGTCGAATTTCTCGATCATGGGCGGTGTCCTTCTGGCGGCGCGTCTTCAGGACGGCACGGGTGACGGGTGGCTCGGGTCTTCCGCGTTACTGGAATTCCAGAGTTCTGACATTCCAGGATTCCGGAATTCTAGAAAACTAGAATCTTGAATATGATGCCTTCCATCCTCTCTGGCACCGTCAAGCCAGAGCTTAAAGGCGATCGCCACGATGCCTCCCACACCAGTCCCCGACCTGGGCCAATCGGCTTGCCCTCTATCGCCCTCCATGATCATCTGCGCCGAGATCAAAAGGAGACGGACATGGAAACCATATCGGAGAACGCCTGTTTCGGCGGCATTCAAGGTGTCTATCGCCACGCCTCCACCGCCACGGGCACCGAGATGACCTTTGGCCTGTTCCTGCCCGCCGAGGCGCTTGAAGGTCCAGTGCCGGTGCTTTGGTATCTCTCGGGCCTGACCTGCACCCATGAGAACGCGATGGTCAAAGCCGGCGCCCAGAACTGGGCCGCCGAGCACGGCATCGCGCTGGTCTTCCCGGACACCTCGCCGCGCGGTCCCGGCGTGGCCGACGACGAGGCCTACGACCTTGGCCAGGGTGCGGGTTTCTACGTCAACGCTTCCGAAGACCCCTGGGCGCCTCATTTCCGCATGTGGGACTACATCACCGAGGACCTGCCCGCGCTATTGTTCGAGAATTTCCCTCTCGATCCCGAGCGGCAGGCGATCACCGGCCATTCCATGGGCGGTCACGGGGCCCTGACCATCGGCATGACCTTTCCCGAGCGGTTCTGTTCGATCTCGGCCTTCTCGCCGATCTGCAATCCGACGGCATCGGACTGGGGGCAGAAACAGTTCACCGCCTATCTGGGCGACGATCAGGACGCCTGGGAGGCGCATGACGCCACGCTCCTCATGCGCGAACGGGGTTTCGACGGGCCGGTGCTGGTGGATGTAGGCACAAAGGACCAGTTCATCGACCTCCTGATGCCCGAAGCCCTCATGCAGGCCATCGCCCAGCGCCGCCAGCAGGCGATCCTGCGACTGCAACCGGGCTATGACCACAGCTATTTCTTCGTCTCGACCTTCATGGAAGAACATATCGCCTTCCATGCCGAGGCGCTCTACGCGTGATATATGTTGATGCCGACGCCTGCCCGGTCAAGGCCGAGGCCGAAGCGGTCGCGACCCGGCACCGTGTCGGGCTGAAGCTCGTCTGCAACGGCGGGCTGCGCCCCTCGCAAAACCCGCTGGTCGAGGTCGTCTATGTGCCCGACGGGCCGGATGTGGCCGACATGTGGATCGCGGATCGTGCCGGTCCCGGCGATGTGGTGGTGACGGGGGACATTCCGCTCGCAGCGAAATGCGTGGCGGCGGGCGCTCAGGTGGTGAAACACGACGGCGAAGCGCTTACCGAGCGCAACATCGGACAGGTGCTGGCCACCCGCGATCTGATGGCCGACATGCGCGCTGCCGACTCGTTTCGTCAGGGCGGCGGGAAACCGTTTTCCAACGCGGACAAGTCGCGGTTTCGCGACGGACTGGAACGCGCGCTCCGGCGCGCCCAGTCCACTGGTGGGGCCTAGACCCCCACCCCGATCGGACAGCTCACGCCGGTCCCGCCGATCCCGCAATAGCCGTTCGGGTTCTTGTGGAGATATTGCTGGTGATAGTCCTCGGCCCAGTAGAATGGCCCTGCCTCCGCGATCTCGGTCGTGATGGTGCCGTAACCCGCCCCGCGCAGCCGTTCCTGATAGACTGCTTCGCTCGCCTTGGCCGCCGCAAGCTGATCCGGTGTCGTCGCATAGATCGCCGAACGATACTGCGTGCCACGGTCATTGCCCTGCCGCATTCCCTGGGTGGGATCATGACCCTCCCAGAACACCCGCAGAAGGTCGTCAAAGCTCACCTCGTCGGGATCATAGACCACGCGCACCACCTCGGTGTGGCCTGTCTTCCCGGTGCAGGTTTCCTCATAGGTCGGGTTGGGCGTGAAGCCACCGGCATACCCTACCATCGTCGACCAGACCCCCGGCACCTGCCAGAACTTGCGCTCGACACCCCAGAAACAGCCCATCGCGAAGATCGCGACTTCCATCCCCTCGGGCACGTCGAGCCTCAGGGGCCGCCCGAACACTGCGTGCTCCGAAGCCGTCGGAATGGCACGGTCCCGACCTGGAAGGGCCGCATCCGCGCTCACCATTTCGTTTTTCTCAAACAATCCGAACATTGCGTCTCTCCCAGATGTGTCGATCAGTTGTCGCGTTTGCGTGAGATATAGGCAGCCTCCGGTCACCCCGAAACCCCGCTCGCGCATCCGTCACCCGGCGGCACGTCTCATTCGGCGGGGGCCGGCACGGTCCCGGCCAACACCGTTTCGTTGCCCTTCTCCGGGTGACGCGGAATCAGCATGGCAAAAAGAAGCGAAACGCCCGCCATCCCCGCGGCCAGCCCGAAGACCGAGCCCGGCGACTGCACCCAGAGATAGCCCAGAAGCGCCGGCAGAAACACCGCGGCGATGTGGTTGATGGTAAAGGCCACCGCCGCCGTCGGCGCGATATCCGGCACATCGGCGATCTTCTGGAAATAGGTCTTGAGCGCGAAGGCCAGCGAGAAGAACAGATGGTCCAGCACATAGAGCGTCGCGGCCAGCGCCACCCCCCAGCCGAAGTAGTAGATCCCGCCATAGGCGAGAAACACACCGATCAGCCCGATGTATTCGAACATGAGCACCCGCCGCTCGCCGTATTTCATGACAGCTTTGCCCATGAAGGGCGCGGCTATCATGTTGGCGAGGAAGTTGATGATGAAAAGCGCCGTGATCTCGTGCACCTCGAAGCCGAACCGCTCCACCATCATGAAGGCCGCGAAGACCACGAAGATCTGCCGCCGCGCGCCAGACATCATCTGAAGCGCATAGTAGAGCCAGTAGCGCCGGCGCAGGACGAAGGTCTTGAGCTGTGGCTCGGGGCTTTCGAACTGCGGGTAGAGGAAGAACGCGGCCCCGGCGATCAGCGCCGTGATCCCGCCGGAGACGAGATAGACGAAGTTGTAGCTCAGGTCGAAGGTCTTCCACGTGACCACGAGAAGCGCATAGGCCACCAACGACGCTCCCGACCCGATCGCCACCAGCCAGCCCAGGACCTGCGGTGCCCGCTTGCGGTCGAGCCACTGAAGCTGGAGGGATTGGTTGATCGTCTCGAAGTAATGAAACCCGATGGACGAGAGCATGGTGATGGTAAGGATGCCGCCGAGCGACGGAAACCACGCCGTGATCGCCGTGGCGACCCCGAGCATCAGGAGCGCGACGAGCCCCAGCACCTGTTCCCGGATGAAAATGATAAGCGCGATGACCCCGATGGCGAGGAAGCCGGGGATTTCGCGCACGGTGTGGAGCCAGCCTATCTCGACCCCGGTAAAGCCTGCCACTTCGATGACGAAGTTGTTCAGAAGCGCGTTCCATGTCGCAAAGGCGATGGGCATGGCGGCCGCCATGACGCCCAGCAGTACCTGCGGCTGCCGCCAGCGGGGAAGGCTTTTCGCCTCTTCGAGGGTGATCTTCGTGAAGGCCATGATCTTCCATAAAGCGCGGGCGCCCCTGCGGCGAGCCGCCCGACTGTGCCGGATTGAACAAATCTGCAGCCCAGCACAAGAATTCCGCACATTCGGTCACATTCAATCAGGCCGATATGTCATGATCCAAATCAAGGCACCGCGACCCGTCTGACGCCATTCTCTCCCGCGAAGGAGACGCGCCATGGACATCATCCCCCTTATCGACCGCATCGGCGAAGCCCCTACCGGCGCACTCTTCGGCCTTCTCACCGGACTGGTCTTCGGCGTGGCCGCGCAACGCTCGCGTTTTTGCCTGCGCGCGGCGACCGTGGAATTCGCCCGTCGCCAGATGGGCCCTTCGGTCGCGGTCTGGCTCCTGACTTTCTCGACCGCGCTCGTCTGGGTTCAGGGCGCCACGCTCCTGGGCCTCTTTCGGCCAGAGGACGCGCGGATGATGGCCGTCACCGGATCGTGGTCCGGCGCCATCTTCGGCGGCCTCATGTTCGGCGTGGGCATGGTCCTCGCGCGGGGCTGCTCTGGCCGGCTTCTCGTCCTCGCCGCCACCGGCAACCTGCGTTCTGTGGTCTCTGGCCTCATTTTCGCGGTCGTGGCGCAGATGTCGCTGCACGGCTGGCTCTCCCCTGTCAGGACCGAGATCGCCCAGCTCTGGACCACGCCAGGAGGCGCAAACGTGAACCTGCTCACCCTCCTCCACCTACCCCGTGGATCGGGTCTGGCCATCGGCCTCGCGCTCGCGGTTCTCGCCCTCGTCATCTCGCGGCGGAACCGCATCGGGCCCGGCCGGCTGGTCTTCGCCTCCGGCGTCGGCTTCTCGGTGGCGCTGGGCTGGGTGCTCACATTCACGCTCGCGCAATCGGCCTTCGAGCCGGTCACTGTCAGCTCCGCCACCTTCACCGGACCTTCGGCCAACACGCTCATGTTCTTCCTCACCGAACACCCGGTCCTCGAGTTCGACGTGGGCCTCGTCCCGGGCGTCGTCCTCGGCGCCTTCGCCGCTTCCTGGCTCAAGGGCGAGTTCCGGTTTCAGGGGTTCGAGAACGAGGCCAACATGCGCCGTGCCTTCACCGGCGCCGCCTTCATGGGGTTCGGCGGCATGCTCGCGGGCGGCTGCGCCATCGGCGCAGGCGTCACCGGCGGCTCGATCTTCGTGGGCACCGCCTGGCTCGCGCTCTTTTTCATGTGGGTGGGCGCCATGGCGACCGACCGCCTCATCGACCAACGCGCGACGCCCGCGGGCCTGCCGGCCTGACCCTTTCATCTTTCTCCAAATACGCTCGGGGGAGCCCCGCAGGGGCGGGGGCGAAGCCCCCCTCGTGCCCTCTCGCCGAAGGCGAGGGGGCGCAAGACCTGTGCGGGCGCGAGCCCGCGCCTTTCGCTAATGAAAGCTCCGGTTAATAGAAGCTCTGCGGATCGATATCGACCGACAGCCGGATATCACCCTTCACCGGCACCCGGGACAGCCACGCCCGAAGCGCCGGCTGCACGGCCACCGACTTGGGCGCCTTGATCAGGAGCCGCACCCTGTGGCGCCCGCGGACCCGGGCGATCGGCGCCGGGGCAGGCCCGAAGACCTGCGCGCCGATCTGCACCAGCGGCGCATCGGCCCTTGCCAGCGCCGTTCCCAGCGCCATCGCCGCGTCAAGATCGGGCGAGGAGATCACGACGCCCACGAGCCTGCCATAGGGTGGCACACCCGCTGCCTGCCGCTCGCCCGCCTCGGCTTTCCAGAACCCCTCCTCGTCGCCCGACAGGATCGCCCGGATCACCGGATGCTCGGGCTGGAAGGTCTGGAGCATCGCCTTGCCGGGAATGTCGCCCCGGCCGGCCCGGCCGGCCACCTGCCGAATAAGCTGGAACGTCCGCTCCGCCGCGCGCAGGTCCGACCCTTGCAGCCCGAGATCCGCGTCGATCACGCCAACCAGCGTGAGGAGCGGGAAGTTGTGCCCCTTGGCCACGATCTGGGTCCCGATGATGATGTCGGCCCCGCCACCCGCGATCAACTCGATCTGTGCCTTGAGCGCCCGCGCCGATCCGAAGAGGTCGGACGACAGCACCGCCACGCGCGCCGTCGGAAAGACCTCTGCCACCTCCTCGGCCAGCCGCTCGACCCCCGGCCCCACCGGCGCGAGCTTGCCCTCAGCCTCGCAACTCGGGCAGGCATCGGGCATCGGTTTCGACTCGCCGCACTGGTGGCAGACAAGGCGCTTCAGGAACCGGTGCTCGACCATATTCGCATCGCAATGATCGCAGCCCACCTTGTGTCCGCAGGCCCGGCAGATCGTCACCGGGGCATAACCGCGACGGTTGAGGAAAAGGAGCGCCTGCTCGCCCGCCTCGATCCGGCCTTCGACCGCGCGGATGAGCGTTGGCGAAATCCAGCGGTTCGCTGGCAGGTCCTCCGACCGAATGTCCACGGCAGCCATTTCCGGCAGGACGGCATGACCGAAGCGGCTGATCAGGTCGATGCGCTTGTATTTCCCGGCTTCGGCGTTGGCCCATGTCTCGAGCGAGGGCGTCGCACTTGCCAGCACGACCTGCGCCTCGCAGATCGACGCCCGCATCACCGCCATGTCGCGCGCGGAATAGAGGACCCCGTCCTCCTGCTTGTAGGAGGTGTCATGCTCCTCATCGACGACGATCAGACCAAGGTCGCGAAACGGCAGAAACAGCGCCGAGCGCGCGCCGACGACGAGCCCGAAGCCTCCCTCGCCCGCCATGCGCCAGACCCGGCGCCTCTCCGTCATGGTGACGCCCGAGTGCCATTCGGCGGGCTTCTGACCGAAGCGCGCCTCGACACGCTTGAGGAACTCCGAGGTAAGCGCGATCTCTGGCAAGAGCACGAGCGCCTGCCGTCCGGCCTTGAGACAGGCCGCGACCGCTTCGAGGTAGACCTCGGTCTTGCCCGACCCGGTAACGCCGCGCAGAAGCGTCGCGCCGAAGCGCCCGCCCTCGATCCCCGCCCGCAGCGCCTTTGCCGCGCGTGCCTGATCCTCGGCCAGGGGCTTGCCGGCCATCTCCGCGTCGAGGAAGGGAAACGGCAGGTCGCGGGGGCTTTCGACCTCTTCCACCGATCCCAGCTTGACGAGGCCCTTGACCACGCTCGTCGTCACCCCGGCCTCTTCGGCCAGTTCGCCCAGCGTGAAGCCCAGCCGCCCCTCGGCCTCGAGCACTTCGAGCACCCGCTCCCGCGCCTCGGTCATCCGGTCGGGTTCGCGGCCCCCCAGACGGTAGATCTTTCGCATCGAGGGCGGGTCCATGAGCCCCGGCGCGCGGGTCGCGAGGCGCAACATCTGCGACATGGGTGTGAGCGTGTAGTCCCCGACCCGCCGCAGGAATTCGGCCATCTCGGGACGCATGGGCGCCACGTCGAGCACCTTGCCCACGGCACGGAGCTTTGCGGCGTCGAAGCCCGCTTCCCCTGCCCCCCAGACCACCCCCAGCACCCGGCGGGGGCCGAGCGGCACCTCGACGAAAGCTCCCTGCCAACAGCCACCTTCAGGCGCACGGTAGGTCAGCAGCCGGTCAAGCGGCTGCGCGGTCAGAACCGACACCCGTGCGCCTTCCTCGAAGAAGGTCATACTCTCGTCCTGTCCGAAACCGCCTATCATTCGTGCCCGATCCTCATGAGGTCCACATAGGCCCAAACGACGCCGACTTTCCATCCGCCTCCGCGTTCAAATTCGCGATCCGAGGGGTTTCCGCGCCCAGTCGCCTCCTGTATGAGAGCGCCAACATCTGCCATCGTTTACCCGGGGGACCCCCATGAAATTTTTCGTCGACACTGCCGATGTGGACGCGATCCGCGAACTCAACGACCTTGGCCTTCTTGACGGGGTGACCACGAACCCCTCGCTGATCAAGAAATCCGGCCGCAACATCATCGAAGTCACCAAGGAAATCTGCGAAATCGTCTCGGGCCCGGTCTCGGCGGAAGTGACCGCCACCGATGCCGCCGACATGATCGCCGAGGGCCGCAAGCTCGCCAAGATCTCGGGCAACATCGCTGTGAAGGTGCCGCTCACGCTCGACGGGCTCAAGGCCTGCAAGACGCTCACGGACGAAGGCACCATGGTCAACGTGACGCTCTGCTTCTCGGCAAACCAGGCGCTGCTCGCGGCCAAGGCCGGCGCGACCTTCATCTCGCCCTTCATCGGGCGTCTGGACGACAACTCCTACGACGGGCTTGACCTCATCCAGGATATCCGCACGATCTATGACAACTACGGCTTCGAGACCCAGATCCTCGCGGCCTCGATCCGCACCGTGAACCACGTCAAGGATTGCGCCCTGATCGGTGCCGACGTGATGACCGCGCCTCCCGCCGTGATCAAGGCGCTGGCCAATCACGTGCTGACGGACAAGGGCCTCGACGCCTTCCTGGAGGATATCAAATCGGCAGGGATCAAGATCCTCTGATCGGGTCTGCTTGCACGAACACGACAGACGCGGGGGCCTCGGCCCCCGTTTTTCGTGAAATAATTGCAGAAATCACGCATCAAGCCTGCTAAGCTTGGCTCAACAAAAAAACGAAGCAGTCACAGGACAGGCCCATGACAACGCAGACGACGCAGCAGTCGAGTTTTGCCCCGATCAGCGAAGACACGCGCGAGGCGCTGATCAAGTCCCCGGAATACATCCTCGAGGATCAGGATCTCATGCGGGCGCTGATCGCGGCCAACGAACGCGCGATGGGGTCGAATATCGTCGATCTGCGCGGAATCGCCATGGAACGGCTCGAAGCGCGACTCGACCGGCTCGAGGATACGCACCGCAGCGTGATCGCTGCCGCCTATGACAATCTGGCCGGGATGAACATCATCCACCGCGCCGTGCTCCGGATGCTCGACCCCGCCGATTTCGAGGTCTTCATGCGCGATCTTGGCGGCGAGGTGGCCCAGATCCTGCGTGTCGATTGCGTGCGACTGGTGCTGGAAAGCCAGCAGGACGAACAAAGCGCCGCGATCGAGAAGCTGGGCGACGTGCTGGTCACTGCGCCCAAGGGATTTTCCGACCGCTATATCGGACGTTCGCGCGAAGCCGGCGGGCCCGGGGTAGTGCTGCGGCAGGTGCAGGATCAGGACCAGAAGCTCTATGGTGACACGGGCTTCTGGATCCGGTCGGAGGCGATCCTGAGGCTCGATCTGGGCGAAGGCCGACTGCCGGGCCTGCTGGTGCTCGGCGCCGAGGACCCGCACCAGTTCAAGTCGGGACAGGGAACCGACCTTCTCGGGTTTTTCGGCGGTGTCTTCGAACGGGCCATGCGCCGCTGGCTTGCCTGAGCGAATGTTCGAGGAAGACAAGCACCGAGATAGAACTGCGGCAATTCCGGCCCTGATTTGTTCGATCCCACCATGTCAGACGGTATAGACATTTCGCCCGGCGCCCGTGACGCCCTATCCAGATGGCTCGATCACATACGGGCCATCGACGGGGCCGCCGACAACACGATCGAGGCCTACCGCAAGGACGTCGTCGGCTTCCTTGCGTTCCTGTCTGCACACCATGGCACCGGCTTCGGACGCGTCGCGCTTGCCGATGTGACGCTGTCGGACATGCGGTCGTGGATGGCACGGGAGCGTGCCGACGGGTTGTCGTCGCGATCCCTTGCACGGGCGCTGTCGGCGGTGAAGGCCTTCTACCGTTGGCTGTCGGACCGGGACGATTTCGATGCCTCCGCCGTCCTGATGACCCGGGCGCCCAAGTTCACCAAGAAACTCCCCCGCCCCGTCAGCGCCGAAGCCGCGCGGGAGGTTATCGCGCTCACCGAAACGCAGGCGCGCGTCGGCTGGATCGGGGCGCGCGATGCGGCGGTGGTGACGCTCCTCTACGGCTGTGGGCTCCGCATTTCCGAGGCGCTCGGGCTAACCGGCGCCGATCATCCCCTCCCCGAGGTGCTGCGCATCACCGGCAAGGGCGGCAAGGAGCGGATCGTGCCGGTCCTGCCCGCCGCGCGCTCGGCGCTCGCCGCCTATGTCCGGCTGTGCCCCTATCCGGTGACGCCGGCGACACCGCTGTTCTACGGCGCACGGGGCGGGCCGCTGGGACCGCGCGCGGTGCAGATGGCGATGGAGAGCGCGCGGCTGCAACTCGGGCTCCCCTCTACCGCCACACCCCATGCGCTGCGCCATAGCTTCGCGACCCACCTGCTCAACGCGGGGGGCGACCTCAGGGCGATTCAAGAGCTGCTGGGTCACGCCTCGCTATCCACGACTCAAGCCTATACCGCCATCGACACCGAACGGTTGATGGAGGTCTACGACAAGGCCCACCCCCGCGCACGCTAGGCAGGGTTGCCGTTAGCGGAATCTTCACGCCGCCCTGCGATGGTGTCACCGATCATTACCGACCGGAGGCGCAGATGGCCTTGTCCCCTTTATCCCTGATTTCCGACATGCGTCCGGCTGCCCTGGCCGGTCGGGCCGTCGATGCGGCGCGACAGATGGCCGCTGAACCGAGGCATGGCCCCGAGGGAAAGGGGTTCGCCGGTATGATGGACGCGCTCGATGCCAACCGGGACGGGCATTTGTCCGGGATCGACGCCATCGGCCATGCCGGTCGCGGCGCGGCCCGGGTCTTTTCCGCCTTCACCGGCGTCGAGATCGACACTTCAGGGCGCGATGACCCAACCATGCTACAACGTGGGTCACATGCAGATGTGCAGGCGGACGAGGGAACAAAACCGGCGCATCCGGCGGTGTTACCCTCAGGGACAGTGCCGCCTACGATCGCAGGCATTCACCAGCTATACGACCAATTGCGCGCGCTTCGCTGATCCTGGAAGAAATGCGCGAGGACCATTCCTGCCTGGTCCGACACCAACGCCGTATCTTGAGCCGGCGTCAACACTGGCCCCTTGCCAGCCCGGATGCCTTCGTCCATGAGGGGGCATGACCCAGACTGCAAAAGCCCTCGCCGTCCATCTTTTCACTGCCATGGGGGCGATCTTCGCCATGCTGGCCATGCTGGCCGCGGTGGAAGAGGAATGGGGGCTCATGTTCCTCTGGCTCGTCGTCGCCTTCGTAGTGGACGGGATCGACGGGCCTCTCGCCCGCCGATATCACGTCAAGCGCTACGCAGCCCAGATCGACGGGGTCCTCATGGACCTCATCATCGACTACCTGACCTATGTGTTCATCCCGGCCTATGCGCTTTTCAAGTCTGGTATCCTGCCCGGCTGGACCGGCTGGATTGCGATCATCGTCATTACCTATGCCTCGGCGCTCTACTTCGCGGACACGCGGATGAAGACCAAGGACAATTCCTTCGCGGGCTTTCCGGGATGCTGGAATATGGTGGTCATCGTGCTCTTCGCACTCACGCCGAATTTCTGGGTGACTCTCACGCTGGTTGTGGCGCTGGCCGTCGCCATGTTCGCGCCGCTCAAGTTCATTCACCCCGCACGCACCGAACGTTGGCGCAGTGTCTCGCTTCCTGTCGCAATTGCCTGGACCATCTTCGCGGGCTGGTCGGCCTGGGTGGATTTCGCCGCCGGAAGCTGGGCGCATTGGGGCCTGACCGCGACCTCGATCTACCTGCTTTTCGCCGGCGTCGCGCAGCAGATCATCCCCGCGCGCAAGACCGCCTAGAGCAGCAGCCCCCCGGCCCCTTCGAGGCGCAGGAGCGCGACCTTCGTTTCGATCCCGCCCTCGCCCGAATATCCCCCAAGGCCCGAGGCCGCGAGAACCCGGTGACAGGGGATCAGGACCGGGATCGGGTTGCCACCGCAGCCCTGCCCCACCGCCTGCGCGGTCACGCCAAGCTCGCGTGCGAGATCGCCATAGGTCCGCGTCTCGCCGAAGGGAATCGCCAACATCGCGTCGCAGACGGCACGCTGGAACGCGGTCCCCGAAACGCGAAACGGCAGGTCGAACGCCTGCCGTTTGCCTTTGAAATAGTCGTCGAACTGCGCCGCCGCATCGGCCAGCAGGGGACTTTGCCCCTCCTCCCGGCCCCGCCACGACAACCGCATGATCGCCCCGTCCTCCTCTGTCACGAACAGAGGCCCGACGGGGCTTTCGACGCGGGCGGTCGTCACCCCAGCGCCTCGTCGCAGCGGTGGCAAGTGGCGTCGTGGCTGTGCGTGCCCACGTCGGACAGGATTTTCCAGCAGCGCTGGCACTTCTCGCCATCTGCCCTTTCGAAGACCACGGCGATTCCAGGCACTTCCGTCATGCGAAACGCCTCGGACGGGGCCGGATCGGTGGTCACGGACACATCCGACACGATGCAGATATCGGCGAAATCGACCGACCGAAGCGCCGCGGCGAGCGCCGCATCTTCCACATGCACCACGGGGGCGGCTTCCAGCGACGCGCCGATCACCTTGTCCCGACGCTGCACCTCGAGAGCCGCAGTCACGACACGGCGCGCCCGACGGATGCCGGCCCATTTCTCGGCCAGCGCCGCATCCTTCCAGGCCGCTGGCGTGTCCGGGATATCCACGAGATGCACCGAGCTGTCGTCGCCCGGGAAGCGTTCGAGCCAGACCTCCTCCATCGTGAAGACGAGCACCGGCGCGAGCCAGGTCACGAGCCGATGGAACAGGATGTCGAGCACGGTGCGCGCGGCACGGCGGCGCAGGCTGTCGGCGGCGTCGCAATAGAGCGCATCCTTGCGGATGTCGAAATAGACCGACGACAGGTCCACGGTCGCAAAGTTGAAGACCTGCTGGAAAAGTCCCTGGAAATCGTAGGAATCGAAGCCCTCACGTACGATTTCGTCAAGTTCCGCCACCCGGTGCAACACCCAGCGCTCCAGCTCCGGCATCTCCTCGACCGCGACCTTCTCGGCCTCCGAGAAGCCCGCGAGGTTGCCCAGGATGAAGCGCATGGTGTTGCGCAGGCGCCGGTAGCTGTCGGCGGTGCCCTTTAGGATCTCCTGCCCGATGCGCAGGTCGACGGTGTAGTCAGACTGCGCCACCCAGAGCCGCAGGATGTCGGCCCCGTATTGCTTCACCACCTCTTCCGGCGCGATGGTATTGCCCAGCGACTTGGACATCTTCATGCCCTTCTCGTCGAGGGTGAAGCCATGGGTCAGCACGCCGCGATAGGGCGCGCGGCCCTTGGTCCCGCAGGCTTGCAGAAGCGAAGAATGGAACCAGCCCCGGTGCTGGTCGGTGCCTTCAAGGTAAAGGTCGGCGATGCCGTCCTCGGTGCCGTCCTCGCGATCCCGAAGCACGAAGGCATGGGTCGAGCCGGAGTCAAACCACACGTCGAGCACGTCGAAGACCTGATCGTAGTCGTCCGGGTTCACGACATTGCCCAGCACCCGGGCCTTGAAGCCCTCTTCATACCAGACGTCGGCACCTTTTTCCTCGAACTCGGCCACCACTCGCGCGTTCACGGTGGCGTCGCGCAGCAGGAAATCGGGATCGGTCGGCAAGGCGCCTTTCTTGGTGAAACAGGTCAGCGGCACACCCCAGGCGCGTTGGCGCGACAGCACCCAGTCCGGGCGCGCTTCGATCATGGAGTAAAGCCGATTGCGCCCGGTCTGGGGCGTCCATGTCACGAGCTGGTCGATCGAGGTCAGCGCCCGTTCGCGGATCGTATCGCCATAGGTCCCCATGCCGTCGTCGAGCTTGTAGTCGACGGCGGCGAACCATTGCGGAGTGTTGCGGTAGATGACCGGGGCCTTGGAGCGCCAGCTATGCGGATAGCTGTGCTTGATCTTGCCGCGGGCGAGCAGACCGTTCACTTCGACCAGTTTGTCGATGATGGTCTTGTTGGCATCGCCCTCGCCGCCCTTGCGGTTGAGGATGTATTTGCCCCCGAAGAACGGCAGATCGGCCCGGAAGCCGCCATCGTCCATCACGTTGTAGGTGATGACCTCGGACAGCATCCCCAGATCGCGGTAGAGCTCGTATTCCTCCATCCCGTGCGACGGCGCACAGTGGACGAAGCCGGTGCCTTCTTCGTCGGTCACGAAATCGGCGGCGCGGAAATCGCGCGGCTGGTCCCATTCGCCGTTCGCGCCCTCGGCCCCCGCGAGCGGATGGGCAAGCGTCATGGCCGCGAGCTGATGCGAGGTCACGTCAGAGACACGTTTCCACTGGCCCTCTTCGAGCCGGGCCTTGGCAAAGGTCTGCGCGGCGAGCTTGTCGGCAAGGATGAACCGTTCACCCACGGAGGCCCAGCATTCGTCCGGCGTCGCGATGACTTCGTACAGGCCATAGGCATAGTCGGCCCCGAAGACGACGGCCTTGTTGGACGGGATGGTCCAGGGCGTCGTCGTCCAGATCACGACCTTTGCGCCGAGGAATTTCTCGCGCGTTTCGGCGATGGTGGCCGCGACGGCTTCACGCGCCTCGGAGCTTTCCTCTTCCGACGGGCGATCCTCTTCGGCCACGGCAAAGTCGATCACCGGGAATTTCACCCAGATAGTGAACGACTCCTTGTCGTGATATTCCACCTCGGCCTCGGCCAGCGCGGTCTGTTCGATGGGCGACCACATCACGGGCTTCGACCCCTGATAGAGCGTGCCATTCATGAGGAATTTCATGAACTCCTCCGCGATCACGGCCTCGGCGTGGAAGTTCATCGTCAGGTAAGGATCGGCCCAGTTGCCGGTGATCCCCAGCCGCTTGAACTCCTCACGCTGAACGTCGATCCAGCCCTCGGCGAACTTGCGGCACTCCTGCCGGAAATCGATGACCGGGACATCGTCCTTCGACTTGCCCTTCTTGCGGTATTCTTCCTCGATCTTCCACTCGATGGGCAGACCGTGACAATCCCAGCCGGGAACATATCGCGCATCGCGACCCATCATCTGCTGCGAGCGCACGATCATGTCCTTGAGGATCTTGTTCAATGCGTGACCGATGTGCAGATGCCCGTTCGCATAGGGAGGGCCATCGTGAAGCGTAAAGGGCGTGCGGCCCGTTTTTTCCCGCAGACGGTCGTAGACGCCGATCTTGTCCCACCGGGCGAGCCAGCCGGGCTCGCGGTTGGGCAGACCTGCCCGCATCGGAAAGTCGGTTTCAGGGAGCGTCAGCGTGTCCTTGTAGTCGGGCGTGACGGTTTCGGTGGTGTCGGCGCACATCTGGGGCGTCCTTCGGCTTGGCCCGCGCGGGGTGAAGCGGCTCACGGCGCGTTTCGGGCGGATCGTATTTTCGCTGGTTTTATTGAACAGGCGGCGCGGGGTCCATACGCCTTGTCCCGGCGACTCCTGTCAGAGCGCCGGGCCAGTAATTCGAATGATGATCGCCTTAGAAAACATGACCGCGATATAGCGCGCGGCCCCCGAGCGGGCAAGCCCGCACCCGTCAGGAGGAACCGAAGAGCCCCGTCAGCGCCCGCTTGATCAGGTTGGACACGGACGGACGTTTGCCTCGTGTGAAGGGCAAGGGACGACAGACCTCCATCGCGGCGACGCCAACGCGCGCGGTCAGGGCGCCGTTCACGACGCCTTCGCCGAAGCGGCGGGAGATACGCGACAGCGCCGTGCCCCCGGCCACCGATCCGATCAGGTCGTCGCCGACCGCGACCGCCCCCGTCGCCACGAGATGCGTCATGACCGCCCGCGTCAGTCGCCACGCGCCAAGCGCCCCGGAGCGTCCGCCATAGATGTCGGCCACGCGCCGGATCATGCGGATGTTCGCGGTAAGCGCGGTCGCCACGTCGGCCAGTGCGAGGGGCACCACGGCCGTCACCGTCGCGACCTGTCGCGTCGCCGCCTCGACTTCGCGTTTGGCCGCCTCGTCCAGCGGCAGAAGCAGTTCCGCCTCGGCCAGATGAATGAGCCCGTCGGCATCGAACACCTGCGACTCGCGCTCTTCCATCCGGTCGAGATACCAGCGCATCTCGCTCTGGGTGCGGAACAGACGCTTGAGCTCGCCCACGACCACTTTCGCCTCCGCCAGGTCCTGATGCGCGATGGCGGCCTCGGCCGCCGAATGGATGTGATCGACCCGGCGCAAGCGGGCAAAGGCCGCGAGCTCCCGGATCGAAATGACCAGAAGCACGATCAGGAACCCGGCGAAAAGCACGGTCGCGACAAGGCCCAGAACCGGATTGCGGTTGAGAAGGTCGGTCACGAAGTTCCAGGCTGCAACGGACGCCATGAAACCGACAAGCGACAGCGCGAAGCCCCAGAACCAGCGCGACAGCTTCGACGGTTTGCGTGCCGCGATCCGTGCCGCCAGTTCCATAGCGCGCGGCTCAGGCAGGCCAAGATCGGTGTCGGGCACCGGGGGGGCGCTCGCCGGGGTCTCGGGCGCATCCGCCTTGTCGTCGAGGTCGATCAGCACCGGACCGGGTTTGCGGCTCATGTCGCCTTCTCCCATTGGAAACGGATGTCGGTCAGCCCTTCGTCGTTGGCCGTGCCGATGGCGGTCGGGCGAAAGCCCATCGTCGCATAGAAACGCCGCGCCTCGTGGTTCGCGGCATGGGTGTGAAGCGACAGGCAAGCGTGTTCCGACTGGACCCGGGACAGGAGCGCGCGCCCGATCCCGTGGCCCCGGTGCACCCGGGCAAGGTAAAGCGCATGCACCTGGCCATCCTCCACCGCGATGAAGCCCACGACCCGAGCCCCGAGCCGCGCCACCCGCACCCAGCCACGCGCCACCATGTCGCGTGCGATCCGCGCCTCTTCGGCCCGGCTGCGGGTCCGGTGCAACCACGGCGGTTCGTCCAGAGCATCGGACAGGATGCGCGCCACGGCCCGCGCGTCCCACCGCCGGGCGGGTGTTATGCGAAGGCCCCTCACAACCGGTCCCCGATCAGGAAGTCCGCTGCCCGATCAAGCCGGATATGCGGCGGCCCTTCGCCGGGACGAAGCGTGATCTCGGCAGGCCGAAACCGCATGATCCCGTAGTCGGCGTCGAGCCAGTCGACGGCCCCGTCCCGCGCAGGTTTAAGGAGCTGCGCCGGGTCCTCGGGCAGCTCGCCCGGATAGAAGGCCGCGCGTTTGTCGCCGTCCAGAAGGGTGCCGCGCACGCAGTCGAGTTTCTCGCCCTGGTGGTCGATGGTTTCCTCGGTCGTCGTGCGCAGTGCCGCGATCGACATGGCCCCGGTCTGCGCCCCGGCGAAATCCGCCCGGTCGCGCGCGTCCCGCATGAGGGCCGCCATGATCGCGGTCAGCCGTGCGTGCTGGAGATGGTGCAAGTGATCGGCCTTGGTCGCGCAGAACAGGATCTTCTCGACCCGACGCCCTACGAAAAGCTGGGTGAGCCAGGCGTTGCGCCCCGGTCGGAAGGCCGACAGGATCTCGGCCATGGCGCGGCGCAGGTCCTCGAGCGCAGCCGGCCCCGCATGGATTGCCCCCAGCACATCGACCAGCACCACCTGCCGGTCGATCCGTGCGAAGTGGTCGCGGAAGAAGGGTTTCACGACCTTGGACTTATAGGCTTCGAACCGCCGTTCGAACTCGCGGTAGAGCGATCCCCGCGGGGTCCGGTCGGGCTTGGGAAGGGGCGCAAAGGTCAGCGCGGGCGATCCCTCCATCTCGCCGGGCAGGAGGAAGCGCCCCGGCGTACAGTCGGAGAACCCTGCCTCCCGCGCGTCACGCAGATACCGCGCGAAGCTATCGGCCAGCGTCTTGGCCTCCGGCTCCTCGAAACGGTCCTTGGCTTCGGTCTCGCGGGCCATTGCCAAGAAGTCCGATGCACTGCCGCGCGGCGCCGCGCGGGCAAGCGCGTCCGCCGACCATGTCGCATAGTCCTGATCCAGGAGCGCGAGGTCCAGAAGCCATTCGCCGGGATAGTCCACGATGTCGAGATGCACCGTGCGCGGGCTGCGCACCCCGGCCAGAAGCCCGCCGGGCTTGATCCGGAAGGACAGGCGCAACTCGGAAATCGCGCGGGTCGAGTCCGGCCAATGGGGGTCCGGTCCGGTCATCGCGGAGAGATGCGTCTCGTAGTCGAAGCGTGGCACATCGTCGTGGGGCTGCGGTTGCAGGAAGGCGGTCAGGATGCGTCCCTCGGCGGCGGGCACGAGACCGACCATCCTTTCCCGGTTCATGAGGTTCGCGACCAGCGAGGTGATGAAGACCGTCTTGCCGGATCGAGACAGACCCGTGACGCCGAGCCGGATCACCGGCTCGAACAGCGCCTCGTTCACCCCGTCGCCCACCGCCTCGATCTGGCGATAGATGCCGTCTGCTATGTCACCGAGACCCAAGGAATCCCCCTTTGTTTCGATGAACATAGGAAGAGACCGGCCAAGGTTCCAGATCGCCCGCTCAACCGGGCCATCCACGGGGTTCTATCGCTTGTCTCCGTAGTTGGGCTTCGACCGTCTGGTCTCGATGGGGTTTGGGCCTCAGGCCCGGCGCCGGATCGGCGCGCGCGGCGCCGTGAGCGGCCGACGGTTGCGGACCTTCAGGGGCAACGACAGGCGGACGCGGAACATGTCGCCTTCCTGGCTCACCGACAGTTGCCCGCCCACGCTGCGCGACCGCTTGGCCATGCCGATGATGCCAAGTGAAATGCCCGAAGCCCCGGGGTCGGCCTTGGCCGCACCTTCGGCCGTCTTGGCCGATTGCGGCGCCTCGTTCCGGATTTCGATGGTCAGCCGCTTGGAGGTGACCTTGGCGTCCACGAAGATGCCCTTGCCGTTGGCGTGTTTCTTTGCGTTGTTCAGGCTTTCATAGACCGTGCGGTAAGCCACCACCTGCAGGGGCTTGTCGGCGAAGACCTCTTCCCCGTCGAGCCGGCGCGGAACGTGAATATCCGTTTCATCCTCGAAAGCGTCGATCGCCAGACGCACACTTTCCAGAAGCGAGGCTCCTTCGAGTTCCGGAAGAATGAGCCCGACAGAAATATTGCGCAGATCAGAGAGCGCCTGGGACACGAGTTCGCGCGCCTTGCGTTCGGCTTCCACATGTTTGGGGTCGATGGGCACCTGGCTTTGGTAAAGCGACGAGAGCGACAGAAGCTGGATCGGCCCGTCGTGAAGTTCGGCCCCGACGTGGTTCAGGAACCTGTCGTTTTCATCTGCAAGCGCCCGGCGAAGGCCTTCGGATTCGTCCAGGAGTTCCGAGTTGTGCAGGGTCAGGGCTTCCTGTTCCTTCAGCACGTCGAGCAGCTTGTTTTCCTGCCGCGTGAGCCGCCTTTGGGCGAAAAGGATCAGGAGCGAGAGCAGGATGATCCCGACCACGATGACGATGGTGCGTATACGGTCGATTTCGCCGACCATGCGTTCGATCCGGGCCACCAGAAGTTCGACCGAGCAATAGATTTCCGCGATGACGATCAGCTCGCCCGCGGTGTTGTACATCGGCATATAGACTTCGTAGACGTGGTCCCCGATCCAGACGTCTTCCTCGTTCTCGACGCTTTCGAGGTCGAGTTGGTTGATCACCGTCTCGCCGTCGTAGACCCGCATGTCCTGCGGATCCATCATGTAGTCGCGCAGGGGTCCGCCTTCCGACGAGTAGAGCAACCGGCCATCGAGGCCCCAAAGCTTGATCAGGTTGATGTAACCGTCTTCGACGCTGCTTTCCAAAACGTTGTCGATCGCCGTCCTGATGGCCGGGTCGATGGTGCCAGTCAGCGGCTCCTGACCGATCAGCGGCACGAGAATGGACCGCGCGAGCGCCTGTTCCACCTCGAGAGAGCTTTCCACCATGTTTCGTGCAGCGATCCCCCGCTGCACGAAAGAGGTGATCTGCGTCGTGCTCCACAGGATCAACACGATCAGGAACAGGAACTGCGTCAACAGCCCGCTCGAACGCCAGAGGTCGGCAATATGGTCCCGCACACGGAACACGTGCACGCCGAGCGACATGAGCACCGAACGGACCGCGTCAGTTGCCATAGATAGATACCCCATGCCCAATCCTGGACCAAATCATGCCCTGAGAAGGTGTTTGTGGCAACAAATTAAGCGTTTCGAGGTTACGAGTGGGTATCACCACTCGGTCATCGCACGAGACATGCTGTCGCGAATGGGCTGCACGATGTAGTCAAAGGGGCTCCGTTCCCTCGTGGTCAGATAGACCTCCACGGGCATCCCCGGCACAAGACGTGCACCATGCGGCAGCTCGATGTTCTCGACCGGCTCGGCATTGGCGAGGTAGAAGGATGCCCCCGCCGCCTGATCCGTCACGCTCGCAGGTGCGATGTGCGACACGACCCCGTCGAACTCGGGCGTCAAACGCTGATCGAACGCAAGAAAGCGCAGACGTGCGGCCTGGCCCAAGGCGATCTGGTCGATGTCCGTCGTGGCCACCTTGAACTCGATCACGAGCTTGGCGTCACGCGGCACGATGGTCACCATGGTCTGCCCTGGCGCCACGACCTGGCCGATGGTGTTCACCGGAACCTGGTTCACGGTGCCGGCCACCGGCGCACGCACGACGCTGCGCGCCAGAAGGTCTTCGCGCGACAGGATCTGGAGTTGAAGCTCGGCGATCTTCGGGGTCAAAACGCGCAGTTCCTTATGCGCATTCGACACCGCCGCCGTGTCCAGTTCGGACATCTCGAGCTCGACGCGGCTTTGTTCGACCCGGTTGGTCATGAGCCGGGCTTCCACCTCCGCGAAATCCCCGGTGAGCCGCGCCTGCGCCGAGGCGGACTCGGTCAGACGGCTTTCGGCCACCGCGCCGCGCGCCACCAGTTCGGTGTTGCGCTCGAGGGCCTCATTGGCAAGTTCAAGCTGTTTGAGCAGCGCATCGCGCCGTGACTTGAGCGCTTTTTCCTCAAGCAAGAGACGCTCAGACTGAAGCGCGAGAGCCCGCTTGCGCGCGGTCCGCTCCTGCCGTTCGTTGTCCAGAAGCATCATCTCGCCAGCCATGGCCGCAACGAGTTCCACATCGGCCGCATCCGCGCCGGCAGGTGCCGCCAGTGCATCCCATCCCTCGCGCTCGGCCTCGAAGCGGGCGGCCTGAGCACGGGCTTCGCGCAGTTGCATGCGCAGGATGGCAAGTTCGCTTTCGGTCTCGTGGGTTTCCAGTTTCACGAGCGGATCGCCCTTTGCGACCTCCTGCCCCGGCAACACGAGGATTTCGCTGATCGTGCCGCCCTCGGCATGTTGGGCCGTGCGCAATTCGCGGTCCACCTGCACGTTGCCGCTCGCGATCACGGCGGCGTTCAGCTTGGCTTCCATCGCCCAGCTGCCAAGTCCGGCGACCAGCGCCACCATCAGGACGCCGGATATGGCGATCGGCCACCCCAAGCCAAGCCGCAGCGACGGTCCCGCTTGTTTCATCGTCATCTCTGTCATTTCAATTACCCCCTCAAATTAAGTGCAGCGCTCAGCCAAGATCCGTCGAGTGAAGGTCGGCCGGATCGACCGGCTCCACCGTCATCGCGGCCTCGGCCGGCGCTGCGTTTTGACCGAACCCCATTCGGTCAGCAAAAGCGTCCCGTGCCGACGGATCGCGCAGCACGATGACCTGAGACAGGAAGGGCAGACCGGACGGATCGTCCACCAGCCCCGATTGCCGCAGGATTTCTTCCATCGGCAGATGTTGCATCAGATCACCGACCACGAGATCCGTGACCCGGCCCACCGTTTCATCGGGCAGGTCCCCAAACCAGTGCCCCATGTCCTCAAACAGCCGGGCGATGGCATCGCCCCCCGGCTGTGCCGGCGCGGGACCATCCGGGCCGGCGTTTTCGCCGGGCTGTTCCGTCTGGCCTTCGCCGTTCTCTCCTGTCTGGCCCGGCGCCGCGTTCGCTCCGCCGCCACGGTTCACCGGCGCGGCGCCGGTGCTGTTGGTGCCCGTGAAGGCCGCCAGATCGGGCCCCGACAGGGGCCCCATCGGATCGGGCCATGTGTTGCCCTCGCCCAGCGCGCGGCTGATCAGGTCGTCAAGGCGATCGGACCCCTGCCGCCCGTTGGACGCATGGATCGAGGTCGAGAAGTCGCGACCGCCACCATCCATGTCTGACTTGTCCTTCTCTGCGTTGATCCCGTCGAGGCGCAGAGGATCGACGGCGGCGAGTTGATCCCCGGACGGGGCGGGCCCCGCCGCGGCGGCGTCATCCTCGCCGGTGTCGCTTTCCTGCTTGTCCACCTCGATGGCGCTCGCGTCTTTCGCGTCCGAGAACAGTGTGTTCGCGAAGTAGACGAAAGGCAGCAGCATGAGCGCAAAGATCCGGGCAGCGCGGCTGGGCCGCTCGTCGACGGGTTTTGCCGCTTCTTCTGCCGCGGTCGGCGGCGTGGTCGGCTGTGCCTTCCGCCCTGCGCGACTTGCGATATCGATACGGCTGGTCACGACATTCCCTCCTGATTATGCACCCGCTGCCGGAGCACGGGTGTTGTTCTGGAAATCGACCGAGGTCACGAGGCTGCCGGACTTGCCCAGGACCTCGTCGCGCGGCCCAAAGGCAGCGAGGCGTCCGTTGTGCACGACGGCGACCGTGTCCACGGCGGCCAGCACGTTGGTCCGGTGCGCAACCACGATCACGATGCCGCCGCGGTCGCGGATGGCGGTGATGGCGGTGTTCAGCGCCTGTTCCCCCTGCGCGTCGAGCGCGGCGTTGGGTTCATCGAGAAGCACGACGAAGGGCTCGCCATAAAGCGCCCGGGCCAGACCGATCCGCTGACGCTGACCAGCCGACAGCCCTGCCCCGCCGGATTCGACGCGGGTCTCGTAGCCGTCGGGCATCCGGGCGACCATCTGGTGCACCCCGGCGAAATCCGCCGCCTTGCGCACGAGCTCGCCGTTTCCGTTCTCGGCCATGCGGCCGATGTTGTCGGCGATTGTGCCGGTGAAGAGGTTCACCTCTTGCGGCAGGTAGCCGATGAAATCCCCGCGCATGGACGGGTCGTAGTGATCCAGCGCGATCTCATCGAGGCGGATGCTCCCGCGCAGCGGCGACCAGACCCCGGCCAATGCTCGCATCAGCGTGGATTTCCCGCCGCCGCTCGGCCCGATGATGGCAAGCGCCTGGCCCGCCTTCAGGTCGAAGGTCAGGTCGCTGATCAGCACGCGGCCGGATTCCGGCGAAGCCACGGTCACGTTCTCGACCTTGAGGCTCGCCTTCGGCAGCGGATGGGCCATGGTTTCGCGCGACCGGTCCCAGGCAGCGAGCGTGTCGCGAAGCTGCTGGTAGGAGTGACGCGCTCCAAGGATGTTGCGCCAGTTCGCGATCACCTGGTCAATCGGGGCGAGCGCCCGCGACGAGGCTACGGAGACCGCGATGATCGCACCTGCCGACATCTGGCCGTTGATGGTGAAATAGGCACCAAGCCCGAGCAGGCCCGATTGCAGGATCATGCGAAGCACGCGGCTGTAAGACGAGATCGTCGATCCCGCGGTTGCGCCACGGGTCTGATAGCCGAGATGTTCGTCATTGAGCGCCTCGTAGCGGTGCACCGCACGATCCGCGACACCCATGGCCGCGATCACGTCCGCGTTCCGGGCATTCGACTCTGCTGCGGCGTTGCGGGCGACCAAGGCGGACTGCGTCGCCTGCGTCAGATGCCGCGAGCGCAGTTCGGCCACGACCGTGAGAAGCGCCAGAACCACGGCGCCGGCGGCCGTCACCAGCCCGAGAACCGGGTGAAGCATGTAGACGAAGATCAGGAAGATCGGCATCCAGGGCAGGTCGAAGACCGCCGAGGGCGCTCCGCTGCTCAGGAACCCGCGCAGGTTGTCCACGCTGCGCGACCGCTCCAGCGCCTCGGTCGTCGAATAGCCGAAACGCGGCATGTCGATGGCGATGCGGTGGGCGATCGGCGTCAGACGATGATCGAGCCGCGCCCCGAGCTTGACGAGGATGTGCGACCGGATCGCATCGAACGAGCCGTGGAAGAGATAGAGCGACAGCGCGAGGATCGACAGGAAACCCAGCGTCTCGACGGACCCCGACGTGAGCGCGCGGTCATAGACCTGCATCATGTAAATCGAACCGGTCAGCGCCAGAACGTTGATCATCCCGGACAGGATGAAAAGGAAGATTGCAAGCCGACTGAAGTCCTTGCGGATCATCGCAGCGGCCTTGAGGCGGCTGCGGAAATCGGTGGTGTTGCGCGAACCTTGCATGAAACTACTCCGAAAAACTGACCTTCAGGTCCTTGTTTGGTCCGGCCCCCCCTGAGGGGTCTTGTGGGGTGCGGGGGGGCCGGTGGTGCTGGCGGATCAGAATGTGAAGTCGCCAGCCCCAAGCGTGTGACGGCTGTTGACGGTCAGCGAGAAGTCCGCTTCGCCGTCATCGTCGACGTGACCCTGGACCAGCGTGGCGCCGTCCTCGGTCTCGGAGAGTGTGACCAGACCCGCGGCCGGGCTGGCGCCCTGGGCGGCCAGAGTGAAGGACTGGTTGCCCACCACACCGCGCACAGCGTCGATCCCGGACAGGTCGATGGTATCGCCCGGCTCGAAGTCGAGGATGTGGTCGCCATCTGCGGCCGTCTCGCTGTTGAAGCGGTAGGTGTCGTTGCCTTCGCCGCCCGAGAACGTGTTCGCCGCATCGCCCGCGATGATAACGTCGTCGCCGCTGCCGGCTGCCACGTTCTCGATCGAGACCAGACGGTCCACGGTGTCCCCGATGGTGAGCGTGCCCACGTCGGGTGCCGACAGGTCGACCCGCGCGCCGATGTTGACGGCCGTGATGTCGAGCGTATCGGTCCCTTCTCCGCCGAAGACGAAGTCAATGGTCGCATCATCCGAGAGGAAGAAGCGGTCATTGCCAAGGCCGCCGAAGAGGGCGTCGGAGCCGTCGCCACCGTCGAGCATGTCGTCGCCGGCACCACCCACGAGGGCATCGTCGCCGCCTTCGCCGAGGATCAGATCGTCGCCTTCGCCGCCTTCGAGCGTGTCACGCCCTTCGCCGCCGCGGATCAGATCGTCACCCGCACCGCCGGTGAGGACATCATTGCCGTCCGTTCCGAGAAGGACCTGGGCGGTAGCGGTTTCGGTCGGGGTCTCTTCCCCACCCGTTTCCTCGCCGCCGGTTTCTTCACCGCCGGTTTCCTCGCCTCCGGTTTCCTCGCCGCCCGTCTCTTCGGTCGGCGTTTCTTCGTCGGGCGTCTCATCCGTCGGGGTTTCTTCCCCACCGGTTTCCTCGCCCGTCCCCGGAATGTCGTCGGCGTCCACTTCGATCACCGGCAGGATGATGCCCGCGTCTTCCATGTCCTGCGAGAAGACATCTTCCTGAAGGCCCTGGATGCCAGTGTTACGCATCACGATATCGGCCAGGCTCTGCCCTTCGAGGAAGTTCTCGTAGACCGGAACGTTGTCCATCCGTTCGGCGTAGTAGAACCGGTCACCTTCCTGCAGACGGTCGAACTGTTCGTGGATGATGACCCAGAAGGTCTGCCCCACGACACCGCCGTTGATCCGCTTCTCGGCCAGCCCGCCGACCCAGAGATCGACCCGGTCGATCCCCTTGATGGTCACCGTGCCGTCCTCGTTGATCAGGAAGGGCACATCGGGGTTCGCCGCCATGAAGATGCCGATCGATTCACCCTGAAGGATGAGGTCCGGATAGGCCTCCTTGAACCGCGCGATCAGCTCATCGGACACGTCGTTGCGTTCCTGATAGTCCTCCCACGAGGTGTAGGGGCTCAGATCCCCGGCGAAACCGACCGCTTCGGAGACATAGGGATTGTCCGAAGCCGAGAGCGCCGCACGCACCTGGTTCATGGTGCCGATCCCGAGGTCCCATCCCCGTGCCACGTTGAACGAGAAGAGATCAGCGTTGATCCGGACGAGGTCGTTGCGCACCGCGTCGGTCATCGCCACGTCGATCGCCTCGGACGCCTGACCTGCCAGACCGCCAAGGATCTGCGCCGTGCCGTATTGGGCATAGCCCGGCTGCGGTGCGTAGCCATAGGCGGACAGAGCGTCCAGAGCGTCCTGACCCGTCAGCATCGGCGCCGGTCCGGCCCCGTCGGGATCCATGGCGAAGGCCATCGGATCGTTCGTCGGGTTCAGGAACACGTCGTAGAGAGGCACGTCACGAGGTTGGCCGTTCTCGTCGAGAATGGTGAGGGTCTGGCCGATCATGGTGTGACCCACGCGATAGGCCGAACCCGCGAACTCGTAGCTGATGCGCGCATCGACATCCGGGTTGTATTCGGAATGGCCATGCGTGCCGTCGCCCATCATCCCGCCGAGGAGCTTGTCGGCGAACTCGTTGAACACGACCCGCTGATATTCGGTCTCGTTCAGGATTTTCGCCGCCTGGAACAGGTCCTCCTGGGTGCCCTCGAAGCCCGCGTCGATCAGTTTTTCGACGTGGAAGTTGTGGTTGCGTGCCCAGATCGTGTGGAGCGAGGTGAGCCCCACGTTCTCGTTCACCCGGCCGTCGCCACCGATGTAGTGATCAAGCAGCGACATATAGGGGTTGGTGTCGATCAGAAGCGGCCAGCCCTGCCCCATGAAGTCGGTGGACAGTTCGGCCACGACCAGCGGGTTGTAGGACCCGTTCACCACGAGGTCGGGATAGTACTCGAGCAGGGTGACGTCGCCCATGTCGGTTCCACGGAAGACCGTTCCGGCCTCGATGTGGTGATCGAGCGCTTCGCGCAGCGTCGAGAGCAGCTGGTGGCCCGGTGCCGAGGGATCATCCTCGCCAAGGAGCACCCGCATCCCGACACCGCCTTCTCCGTCGCTTTCGCGCAGGAGCTGGCCGATCAGGCTCGAGGAGCCGTAGACCTGGTTTTGGTCGACGAAGGGCGAGGTGATGTTGTTATGCACCGGATTGCCGTATTCGTCGTAGCCCACAACTTCCGCGCGGGTCAGGTCCGCCGGGTTGTCCGACGTCGGCGAGCGAAGCGATCCCGGTCCGCCGATCTCGATGGTCCCGTTCGCCGCGTTCTTCTCGATGAAGGTCAGGCCGTGGTCGAAGTATTGACCGAAGGCCATGAAGAACATGTTGGCGTCGGTTTCGGTGGCGGTCCCTTCCGCCTGCTTGCCCAGCAGGTTCGAGATATCCCGCGCATCCAGACCTTCGAACATCGGGTTGACGAGCCGGTTGCCGGTCTCTTCATCCACCATGCCGTAGCGGGCATCGGTCAGGCGGATATAGGCCTCCCCCGCCGCGCCCCAGCCGGCGTTGGTTTCGTTGTTGTCGCGACCCGTGAGGTCACGCACACCAACCACCGGCACATCCACGCCATTGTCGTCTTCATCGTCGTCGTCGCCCTGCGGAGCGTTCGGCATCACGCCGCGGACCATGGCCTCGAGCGCCGCGATGTCTTCGGGCGTGAGTTCATAGGCCCCCGGCTGTTCGCCGGTCAGAAGCTCGCCGGTCTCCTCGTCGAGGGTGCCCAGCAGTTCGAGCTGCGCCGCCTCGGGCGTGCCGTCCACCGCAAGCCTCGGCTGCCCGCCGCTTTCGGTGTAACGGATCGAGTTCACGCCATCCGACAGGGTGACCAGACCGTTCTCGTCCACGGTGCGGACAAAGGCCGCCGCATCGCTGCCTTCCGGCAGGAGGATGACGTCCTGCGGACGCATCCCACCGACGATCATGTCGTTGCCACCCTCGCCCCGGAACACGATCCGGTGCGCCGAGTCGAGCAGACCCACATCCACCGTGTCATCATCGCTGCTGCCATTGATGGTGATCGTGTTGAAGTTGAGGCTGGTCGGCGAGAAGTCTCCTATCGGGATGACCAGGTCGAAACCGGGTCCGGTGTTGATGGTGATTTCCTCGATGTTCTGAAGCTCGGCGATCACCGCGTTTGCGTTGATCCCGTTCCGGGTGATCACGATCTCGGTCCCAGCAGCGAGAGTGGCAGTCGGGAAGAAAGCAAGGAACGTGCTGCGCGGCATGATGTAGAACTGTTCGTTCGAGTTGTTGCCGTTCACCGTGAACCGGTCACCCGCGCCGCCGTTGCCGCCGCCGTTGATGATGTCCCGGCCATCGCCCACGAACCAGATGAAGTTGTCGTTGCCGTTGCCACCGATCACGGTGTCATTGCCACCGCCAGCGTCAACGTTACGACCTGTGTTGCCTACAAGGATGATGTCGTTGCCATTTGTGCCGGACAGAGTGCCGGTCGTGTCGACCGAGACGACCACATTGCCTTGAGCCTCACCGGCACTGTTGGCAACGGTGTAGTCGAAGTTGCCCGTTCCGTTGTTGGTCTTGTTGATCGTCGTCGTGGAGCCGTTGTGGCCTACGTTCAGACCGTTGGAGTTGCTGTCCACACCCGTGATCGACAGGCCCAGGTTGTCGGGGTCCACGTCGTTCGCCAGAAGGAGCGCATCCGCGAGGTTGTAGGTCCCGGTGCGACCCAGGATCACCCGGTCCGCCGTCGCTTCCGGCGGCTCGCCCTGCGGCACGATCCAGTCGCCATCCGCAAAGCGCAAGATCTCGACGTTGGTCAGCCGGTCCGTGCCCTCGTTTTCGAGTTCGCGGCCCGTGGTCGGGTCAATGACGCCGGCCGTGGCCGTGTTGTGCGTGACCGTGAGCGACCCGTCGCCGTTCTCGGTGATCGTGTAGTTTTCCTGGATGTCCCAGTATTCCACGATGTCGACGTCGCCGTCCTGGCCACCATCCACGATTTCGCGCAGGGCGCTCAGTTGGGCCGGGACCACTTCGCGGGCGAAGAGGAGCTGATCCAGGGTCCGACCCCCGAAGAGCACCGAGCCGTCGGTCCCGATGACCTGACCGGCGAGGCTGATGGCGCGTCCCATCAGGCTTCCGTCAGGCGCGCTGACCGCGAGCGACACCGACAGCCACTTGTCGCCGTCGATGATGTCGTTGCCCGACCGGCCACGGATCGTGTCGGACCCGCCACCGCCAAGGATGATGTCCGAGCCGTCCGAGGTGTCCATCACGCCGACGAGGGTCTCGTTCGTGGTGCCATCGGGATGGGTGACATCGAAGCGCTGAAGATGCGCCACGAGTTCCCGCAGACCGGCGATCCGGTCGATGTTCTTCTCGAGCAGCGTGTTCGAGAAGCTCTCGATCGGAGCATTGGCCCCCACCTGAGCGGCGTTGCCGGCCACATCGGCGGCACCGTTCACCACCTCGCGACCTGTCAGGATGTCGTCGCCGACCCAGCCCGACAGACCTTCGACAAGGTCGAAACGGTCGCGCAGGATGTTGGCCTGCTGGTTGACGAAGATGCCGATGTTCATATCGGCGTTCACGTCATAGTTGTTGCCCTGATAGGACACCCAGTCGAAGCCGGCCATACCGTTGTTCCGGTTGACGCCGATACCCTGCACCATGATGTCGTCGCCGCTCTCGCCGTCAAAGTCGGTGTCGTTCTCGCCAGCGATCATCACGTCGTGACCGACGATCGTCGAGTTGAAGAACAGTTCCGAGTTGTCGCCAGTGAGCGTGTTCATCATGCCCTGGCTTTCGAGCCAGTCGTCACCTTCGTTGCCGAAGATGGCGCCACCGCCGGTGGGCGCACGGATGAAGTCGTCGCCAGCGCCGCCGAAGATGTCCTTGGCATCCTCGCCGCCGGTGATGACGTCGTTGCCTTCCGAGCCGAAGATCAGGTCAAGACCCATGCCGCCGTTGATGACGTCGTCGCCGTCTTCGCCGTCGATCACTTCGCCTGCACCGATATCGGTGCCGCTGTCGGTGATGATGTCGTCGCCCGCACCACCCAGGAGGTGGTCGACGCCATAGCCGCCGTCGATGCGGTCATCGCCATCTTCGCCCCAGATCGTGTCGTCGCCGAGACCGCCGGTGATCGTGTCGGCCTCGTTGGTGCCGCCGATCACGACATGCTCGTCGCCGAGATAGGTCAGGACATCGGTATCGCCGTCGCCGTCGAGGTCCTCGCGGACCACGAGCTTGTCATGGCCATTGAGTGCAGCGAGCACGTCAGCCTCTTTCGTCGGATCGGCGTTGCCAAGGCCTTCGTTGTACTGAAGCGCCTGGTTCATCTCGATGACGTAATCCGCCGTGGTGAAGGCCGCGCCCGGGACATGAAGACCGACATGTTCGGTGTCCGTCGTCCGGCGCATCAGCTCGGCGAAGCCGTCCGCTTCCAGTTCGGTGAGCAGGTTCATGCCCTGCGTCCGGCTGAGGTAGTAGAACCGGTCGCCAGCCTGCAGGTTCTGGAGCTGCATCTCGAAGACGAAGGAGAAGGTCGAGCCCAGCATGCTGCCGAAGGCCATGAGCGCCTCGGCCAGACCGCCGATCCAGAAGTCGACATGGTTGAGACCCGTTTCGACTCCGGCCCAGTCGCCCGTGCCGTTCACATAGTCGAGCCGCGCGGCACGTTCCGCCGCGGTCTCGCCCTCGGTGCCGAAGACCAGCGCCCAGGCCGCGTCCCGTTTGTCGGCCAGCGTCGTGGCATTCACGATGTCCTCATGCGTGCCGTAGGCCGCGATGAAGTTCACGATGGACAGGGGGTTCTTGAGGTTGGCCGCGAAGTCGGTCCAGCTCTCATAGGGCTTGAGCAGCGTGTCGTTGGTCTGCTCATAGAACTGACGACGCGCTTCGTTGAGCGACGGGATGCCGGTTTCACGGGCCCGCGCCATGTTCAGCGCGGCGAGGTCGAGCGGCAGGCCCAACAGGTTGTTGCGCAGCGCCTCGGTCATGAACTCGTCGATCTCGTTGCCGGCCAGACGCGTCATGCCGCGCAGGATTGCACCTGCGGCAGCTTCCGCATCCACACCCGCTTCGGCGAAAGCGATCGGGTTGAGGAAGGCATCGAGAAGCTCGATCTCTTCCATGGTCGCACCGTTCTCGGTCGCGTGGAGGAGGTTGACGGTCTCGTTCAGCATCGAGTGGCCGAAGCGATAGACCACCTGGGCGAACTCCTCGAAGATCGCGCCGTCGACCTGGGCCGAATGCGAGAAAACGAAGGGATCGACCGAAGGCGTGATCGTGCGGGCGAATTCCTCGAAGACGAGGTGCTGATAGACCATCTCGGTCGAGAAGCGCGCCGCCTGGAACAGGCGTTCACCGTCCCACACCAGAGAAGAGAGGTCGGCCGGCAGCGTGGTGATCGGCACGAGGAGCCAGTTGTTGAGGAAGTCGATATCGACAACGCCGGTGCCCTCGGCGGGCGAGGTCAGATGCTCGATGATCGCGTCGATCTGACGGTTGTGCTCGCCGTGGAACATCGTGTGGATCGAAGTGAGCGCGATATTCTCGTTCCCGCGCCCGTCACCGACGATGTAATGCGCGTCGAGGAGTTCGTCGTCGTATTCGGTCGCGATCCCGAACATGTTCGGGATGATCGGGTTGCCGATCACGTCGTCTGCGTCGGCGGTCACTTCGACCATGGGCGTCGCCGGGTTGCGGTCGTGATCGACCGGGCCCTTGGGCACCGCGTTGTGCGCGATGTCGTCGATGAAGCCGCGTGCAGCGCTGAGCGCATCAAGCCCGGAGATCGGATCGTCGAGGTCACCTTCAACCGGACCGGAAGCGGTCATCATCTGCGGCAGACCATTGGCGCCCCGCACGAACTCGCCGTAGAGGTCCGTGACCAGAAGCGGCACGGAATGGACGTTCAGGTCGTGCAGCTCGATCCCGAGCATGTTGAACGCCTGTGCCTTCACGTCGGCCCAGGTCGGCGGGCCACCAGCGGCCCCTTCGAGCATCTTGCCGGTGGCCATCGGGCGGCCATCCACCATCACGTATTCCCGCAGGAACACCTGGTGAGACGGGTTCGAGGTATAGACCTGGTTCAGGTCCACCCAGGGTGTCGTCTGGTTGTTGTGGTCGCGCACATCGTCGGCGGTGCCGAGGATACCGTCCGCGCCGGGATCGTTGGTGGCGCGGGTCAGGACCATGAAGTTGGTCGGGCTGCCTTCCACGTAAAGCGGATCATCCGGGTTGAGCGGGATGATGACGTTGCCGTTCCCACCCTTGTTGGTCAGGTCGAGACCGTGGTCGAAGAACTGACCGAAGATCGTCATGAAGCCGTTGAACGAGGCCGACGATCCAAGGTCGGTCGCGACGTTGCGGATGAAGACCGAGTCGCCTTCAAGCTCGATCCCGTGCTCTTCCAGCACGACGCCGAGCGCGGCTTCAGCGAGTGCGGCGGCGGCTTCCGCGGCGGCGGGCGCGTCGGCCTCGGTCGCATCGGTGGTCGCGGTGGCAAGGGCGGCATTGGCCGCGTCGAGCTCGCCGCTCGCATCGGCGACCGCCTGATCGGCGGCCTGCGCTGCGGCCTGGGCAGCGTCGAACTCGGCCTGCGCCTCGGCAACCTCGGTCACCGCGTCACCAAGGGCGCCAGCCGCCTCAAGCGCGGCTTCCGCGTCCGCAAGGGCGGCCTGCGCATCGGCGAGTGCAGCCTGATCCGCGTCCAGCGCGGCCTGAGCGTCAGTGACCGCTTGCTCGGCAACCGCGACTTCGGCCTGTGCGGCAGAAACGACATCGGTCTGTTCGGTCACGAGGTCCGCTGCGACACCGGCTGCGGCCTGCAGGCTTGCAAGCGCGGCAGCTGCCGCGTCACGGGCCGCGACCGCCTCGGTGACGGCCGTATCAGCGGCAATCGCGTCGGCCAGCGCGGCTTCCGCATCGGCCAGCACGCCTTCGGCAGTGGCGATGTCCGCAAGGGCCGCGTCATGCGCGGCCTGCGCGGCGGCAAGGTCCAGTTCGGCTTGGGCAAGGTCGGCTTCACGATCTGCGAGCGTCGCCTGCGCGGCGGTGAGCGCGTCGGCAGCGGCCACGGCATTGGCTTCCGCCTCCGCATCGGCGGCCACAGCTGCATCATGTGCGGTCTGGGCCGATTGCTGTTCTTCAAGTGCGGCCTGATAGGCGGCCGAAGCCGCGAGGATGACGGCAAGGTCGCCACCCGCCACCGCTGCGCCCAGGTCGGCGAAGGCCGCATTGGAGGCCGCGACGGCAGCGGCGAGGTCAACGGTCGCCGCATCGAGAGCATCCTGCGCGGCAACGGCGTCGGCATCAGCGGCGTCTTTGGTCGCCTGCGCTGCATCGGCAGCAGCCGTGGCGGCCGCGACGTCGGCTTCGGCGGCGGCAACCGCCGCTTCCGCATCCGACAGGGTGATCGCGGCAAGTGCGGCATCGGCCTGTGCCGCCGACAGATCGGCCTCGGCGGTGTCGACAGCCGCCTGTGCCAGCGCGACATCTGCCGACACCGGGAGCGCGGCAAGAGCCGCTTCGGCATCGGCGAGAACAATTTCAGCCGCCGTGATGCGGGCAGCGATGTTGGCGACGAGTGCCTGCGCGGCGGTCAAGGAAGCGAGTGCGGCGTCGAGCGTGGCCTCGCGGGCCTCAAGTTCGGCGATGGCAGTGTCCAGATCAGCTTGCGCGGCATCGGCGTCGTTCTGCGCCGCGTCCAGCAAAGCCTGCGCCGAAGCGACTGCCGCCAGGGCGTCGATCACGCTGCCGGCGTTCGGATCTTCGGCCAGAAGCGCGGCATTTGCCGCATCGAGTCGGGAAATCGCAGCGGCAAGGGCGGCGTCGGTCACGTTTTTCTGGCCAACGGCATCGGCGAGGGCGGTAAGTGCGGCGTCGACAGCCGCCTGTGCATCCGCCAGAGCGGCATTCGCGGCGGCAACCGCCGCCGGATCGGCAGGGCCAGCCGCGGTGGCAGCGGCACGCGCGGCCTGCGCCTCGCGGAAGGCAGTGAGAACGGTCTGAACCGCGGCGAGCTGTTCGGCGCCGGTGACACCGTTCACGGCAAGCGCGGCCGCGATGGCCGCCGGGTTATTCAGCGTCTGATCCGCGACAAGGTTCGAAACGGTCCGCGGCTGGCTGTCATAAACCGAGCCATCCGCCTGCTGATAGCTGGTCGGTTGTCCGGTGCGCTGGTTGATTTCCGCATCCGCGTAGTTCGGCGTGAGCAGCCGGACCATGACCTCGTCCGAGGCGCCGAAGCGCTCCATCCCGGGTTGGAAGTTGTTGAAGCTGCCGTCGACGGTGCGAAGGCCGTAGGGAACCAGCGGGCTCGAGAGAAGCTGGGCCAGGGCCGCGCCCGGGTCCATGCCTTCATTGATGAGCCGCGTGTGTTCTTCCGAGAGTTGGATCTGAGCAAGGATGTGCGCGAGATCGTTCGTGTTCAAAGTAACCATTTGAATTTCCCCCAAGTAGAAAGTTCAGCCGGCGTCCGGACGGATCGCGGCCATCATTGGGGAAAAAGCTGATGCGATTCTCGGATTCGAACGAATCCATTGGTCGGGCGCTTTTTGCGACGCAGGTCAGGCCGCGGCCAGACCCTGGTCCAAGGGTTCATTCGACCAAGGTCAGAACCAATAAGGAGACTGGTTCTTCCGGCTTCATCCTAAAGTTGATTGATCTTCGCCATGATCTTGCCACGATGATTCTGTTAGCAAACCGATTCGCCTGTCAGGGGCTCGTCGGCACGGCGCCAGGCGGTTTTCAAAGCTCAAAAACCCGCTCGATTGCGCTTAAAACATCAACAATCGAACATCATCGGAATCACAACTGAAGCACAGTGACGCATTTGTGAGGCTCGTTGAATCCATTGTTTCACAATGATTTAGGTCCATCGCCCCTGCCGTTCGAGCAGGTTCGGACTTCCAGATTTGCGTGCGGCGTTCTTAAACCGTTTGGTGAAATTCCCAAGTTCTCGTAATTATGAGTTGGGGAGTAAGAGTAAACGGTTTCGATGTTGTGAACGCCGCGGTTATTTCGCCGCACAAAGGCGTTCACAACCTGTTACGGGTGCAAATTGACTAGAGCGCGCGAGTGATGCGCGACTTATTGCCAGGGGGGAGTAGCGACATGGAACGCTACACAATGGGGTTATTCGACGACCATCCGATCGTGCTTTCGGGGCTTGCTGACATCATGTCGAAGTCCGGTCTGTGCGACGTCGTGGCGACAGGGGCCGACGCCAACGCAGCAGTGGAAGCCGCCCGCGATTTGCGGCCCGACATCCTCTTGATGGATCTTCACATGCCGGGTGACGTGGCGAAGGCCATCGAGACCATCTCGGCGCTGGGTGAGGACTCGCGCGTGCTTGTCTTTACCGCTTCCGAAAAACCCAACGATTGCATGGCCGCACTGGGCAACGGCGCGCGCGGATATGTCGTCAAGGGAACGAGCTGCGAAGAGCTGTTCCAGGCGATCAACACCGTCATGGAAGGTGGCGAGTTCGTATCGCCGAAGCTGGCGATCCGGCTGTTCCGGGAAATGAACCGCGCCACAGCCGAAACCGCCAAGTCCGACCCCGAGATCGCCCTGTCGGCGCGGGAAGACCAGATCGTCGAACAGCTGATGAGCGGTGCGTCGAACCGGGACATTGCCAAGAATTTGCGTCTCTCGGAGAAGACGGTCAAATACTACATGACCCAAATTCTCCAGAAATTCGACGCAAAGAACCGCGTGGAAGTTATCCTCGCCGTTCAGAAGACCCGTTTGCAGTAAAGAGTTCAGACCGGGGAAGCCCGGTCCTGGGTCCAGTATCGGCCGGGCATCGCCCGGCCGTTTGCATGACTAGGGTCCAAGTCCGAGCCGCGTCAACAGCGCCGACAGCGTGGCCCGGTCCTCTTTCGTCCAGGGCGCGCGGCGCGATTTGAACAGTGTCGCCTGACTGCGATGAACCGGCCCGCCCGACAGGATCTTGAGGTGGTTCGCGCGCAGGGTTTCACCGGTCGAAGTGATGTCCGCGATGGCCTCGGCGGTTTCGTTTTTCACCGTGCCCTCGGTCGCGCCCTGGCTGTCGACGAGCTGGTAATCCGCCACGCCGTTGTCGCGCAGGTAGTCCCGGATCAGCCGGTGATACTTCGTGGCGATGCGCAGCCGGAACCCATGGTGACGCCGGAACGCGGCCGCCACGGCATCCAGATCGTCCAGCGTGGTGACATCGACCCAGGCCTTCGGCACGGCGATGATCAGATCCGCATGACCAAACCCCATGGGAGCCAGTTCCCCGACCTGTTCTTCCCAGAGCCCGAGTTTTTCGCGCACGAGGTCCGACCCCGTGACGCCCAGATGGATGCGCCCGGCGGCCAGCTCGCGCGGGATTTCCCCCGCCGACAGAAGCACGAGTTCGACCCCGTCGATGCCCTCGACGGCGCCAGCGTATTCCCTGTCCGATCCGGTCCGGGTCAGCGTCACGCCGCGCTGGGCGAACCAGTCAAAGGTCTTTTCCATGAGCCGCCCTTTCGACGGCACACCGAGTTTCACGCTCATGTCGCGCTCCCCTCTCGCAGCCGTCCAAGAGCATGGGTCAGCTCGGGGCGGATCACGCCACCCACGGCCGGAATTTCCCGGCCGCGTCCCAGCACCCGCGTCAGCGCGTCATAGCGCCCGCCGGTGGCGACCGCGGGAAGGTCCGGACGCGCCACCGAATGGAAGCCGAAAACGAAGCCGTCGTAGTATTCGAGCGTGGTGCGCCCGAAGGACCCTTCGAAATCAATCCCGTCCGGGTCGATCCCCCGCGCCTTGATCGCCTCGTTGCGGGCGGCGAAACGTTCCACGGCACTGGCGATGGCGGGCATGTCCACGGCCAGATCGCGCAGGTGTTCGCAGGCGTTGGACAGCGTTTCACGGATGCCCAGGAGGTCCGACAGAAGAGCGACCTCTGCCTCAGGGATTGGCGGGGTCGCCATATCCTCGGCCAGTGCCGCTACGCGCTCCTCGACCTCGGCCCGGGTGCGCAGCCCGATGAAGGGCGCATCGAGCCCGGCGAAGGGATCGCCCTTGGCCAGCGCCTCGCGCCCCTCCGGGTTGGGCGCGCGGCCCGAGAAACGATCGATGAGCGACCGGAACCGGCGCGGCCGCCACAGGTGCCGAAGAAGCGCCCGCCGACGCCGTTCGGTGGTGGACAACCCGTTCACCGCCGCCATCAGGATCCCCATGTCACCGGTCGCCGCGCGCAGGTTCAAAGGCGCGAGCAGGTCGTGAAACAGCGCGAAGACCTCGGCATCCGAAGCGGCCGGATCGGTCCGGTCGAAGACCTCGTAGCCCACCTGGAAATACTCGGGCGCGCGGTGCGGGTCATTTTCCTGCTTGCGAAAGACCTCACCGGCATAGGCATAGCGCGCCGGTTCCGCGCCCTCGGCCATGTGCCGTTCGACGACGGGCACGGTGAAATCCGGGCGCAGCATCGCCTCGCCCATGATCGGGTCGTGAGTCACATAGGCGCGCCCGCGGATGTCTTCGCCGTAGAGGTCGAGGAGCGTCTCCGCCGGTTGCAGGATCGGGGTCTCGACCACCACGGCGCCAGCGTCCTGAAACGCCGAGAGCAGCCGCGCAGCCTCGGCCCGGACCGCGGCCTTGTCGAGTGCCTCAGGCATCGGACACCTGCGACGGAGTTTGCGAGGCTAGCATTTTTCGAACCTCGTCGACGAGTGAAGCCCGCGAAACCTCGACTTGCGAGGGGCGTTCCTTCCACTCTTCCAACGTTGCGTCTTTCGCGATCTCGGCGCCAAGGATCAGGTCCTTGAGCTGCACGACGCCGCGCGCCTTCTCGTCCCCGCCTTCGATCACCGCGATGGGGGAATTGCGACGGTCGGCGTATTTCATCTGGTTTCCGAAGTTCTTCGGGTTGCCCAGATAGACCTCGGCCCGGATGCCCGCATTGCGCAGCTCCGCCACCATCGCCTGATAATCGGCCATGCGGTAACGGTCCATCACGGTAACGACGACAGGCCCCTCGGCGGCGCGGTCGAGCCGCCCCTTGGCGCGAAGGGCGGCGAGCAGACGATCAACGCCGATGGACATGCCGACAGCGGGCACAGTCTGGCCGGTGAAGCGTGCCACGAGGTCGTCGTAGCGGCCGCCACCGGCGACCGACCCGAACTGACGCGGGCGGCCCTTTTCGTCGAGGATCTCGAAGGTCAGCTCCGCCTCGAAGACCGGGCCGGTGTAGTAGCCAAGGCCGCGCACGACCGAGGGGTCGATAACGATGCGGTCGGGGCCGTAGCCTTGGGCGGCGAGGAGATCGGCGATCTCGCGTAGTTCGTTCACGCCTTCTGCACCAACGTCCGAATTTCCAACAATTTCGCTCAAATAATCGAGCGTAACTGACATTCGATACTGGCCAGACTCTGGATCGTGTGGCGCCACAGTCGCATCAACAGCATTTTCGTTCAGAGTGGAATTAAGCGCGCGGACCAAGCGAGAATTTGGAAGGCCCTTCTCGATTGCGTCGGAAGCTATCTCTGAAAGCCGCGCATTGATCCTCGCAGTCGCGTCAGCAAAGGCCATGATCGTTTCGATCTGGAAAGAAGAAAGTCCTGCGCCTTCTGTGAAGTCGCCGCTCTCGTCCTTGCGGCCTTGACCTAACAAAGCGCGCACGCCGTCGCTTCCTAGCCGATCCAGCTTGTCAATTGCGCGGAGAACGATGCCCCGTTCCGTGAACGCATCTTCCGGTAGCCCTGCCACCTCCAAAACCCCATTGAGCACCTTGCGGTTGTTCACCCGCACAACGTAGTCGCCGCGCGGGATGCCCACGGCCTCCAGCGCATCCGACAGGAGCGCACAGATCTCGGCGTCCGCCGCCATGCTCGCGGTGCCGACCGTGTCCGCATCGCATTGATAGAACTGCCGGAACCGCCCCGGTCCGGGCTTTTCGTTGCGCCAGACCGGTCCCATCGCATAGCGGCGATAGGGGGTCGGCAGATCGTTGCGGTGCTGGGCATAGACGCGGGCCAGGGGCGCGGTCAGGTCGTAACGCAGCGCCATCCACTGCTCGTCCTCGTCCTGCCAGGCAAAGACGCCCTCGTTCGGGCGGTCCACGTCGGGCAGGAACTTGCCCAGCGCCTCGACCGTCTCGACGCCCGAACTTTCCAGCGCATCGAAGCCATAGCGATGATACACCCCGGCAATCGTGTCCAGCATGGTACGGCGGTCCTCGACCTCCGCCCCGAAGTAGTCGCGAAAGCCCTTCGGCGTCTCTGCCTTGGGCCGGGGTTGTTTCTTGTCCTTGGCCATGGATCGTCCCGTCTGGCTTCTCCTGCGGCTCGCGCCGTGTCGCGCGGGGTCTAGCCCGTTCGGCCCATCAGGACAAGCGCCAGCACGGGTTACCGCGACAGGTCCACGTAGCAGATGTAATCGGTATGGACCCAGCCCGACGGCCCCGTCACGGGAGCCTCGTCATCGGCATAGGCGACCACCGTCACCTTGCGCCACTTGCCCACCGGCGCCGGGTCCCAGGTGCGCAACACCGTCCCCGGTCCGAGCTTGGCGATCCGCTGGGACGAGATGTCCGGCGCGGACTTGAGCGCAAGCCAGTTATCGCCGCGCGGATCGAGCCGGCAGGTGACGTAGAACTCGCCCGAGTAGGCCATCGCCGCCGTGGCCATGACACTCGCCACCGCACCCGCCAAATGGGTTTTCCAAAGCTTCATCGTGGCACCTCCTTGTCAGGGAAGTCTCGCATCCCGCGCCACCCTCCGCTATGACGCGGATCAAAGGAGCCGCCGATGTCTGCCGATACGCCTTCCGACAAGGACCGCATCACCGACCTCGAGATTCAGGTCGCGCATCTGACCCGCGCGCTCGAGGATCTGTCGGATGTGCTCGCCCGTCATGACCGGGAGATGGACCGCGTGACCCGTCGGCTTCAGATGCTGATGGAACGCGAGGCGCAGCGAGAGGCGGATACCGGCTCGTCGATCCCGCTTGCCGACCAGAAACCGCCGCACTGGTAGCGGGAACGCCTACCCAAGTGGGGCCCGCGTCAGCGCAGGTCGATCACATGCATCCGGCGCCGCCCTCGGGCGCGTTCTTCTTCGCGCCGCTGGCGATCCCGCCGGGTCTGCCCGTAGATGAGCATGGTGAAGATCACGGTGCCGCCGACCACGTTGCCGGCCAGAACAGGCAGGAAGAACCGACCCACCGCCTCGACCACCGGCAGTTCGCCCGTCACCACGAGAAGCGCCATTTCGACGGAGCCCGCGATGATATGGGTGAAATCTCCGGCCGCGATGAGCCAGGTGAAAAGGATTACCACGACCATGCTCGACGACTGTGCTTGAGGCATCATCCAGACGATCGCCGCGATCAGCACCCCCGCCGGAATACCCCGCGCAAAACCCTGTGACGCCGGCATCGACGTCGCGTGGCGCGACAGGTCGAAGAGCGCCGGCATGATCTCGTCCGGGATTGCCCCGGCGTAGGCGATGAAGGTCGATACGGCGAAGGCGCCCACGACATTTGCCAAGAGCACGATCCCCCAGAGAGCCAGAATTGCCCGGAACATGCGGAACGTCGGGTCCTCCAGAAGCGGCAGGACCGTGGTCATCGTGTTCTCGGTGAAGAGCTGCATCCGCCCGGTAATCACCACGAGAAATCCAAGCGAGTAGCCAAGATTCTCGAGCAGATAGGACCAGGGCGCGTCGGGCAGATAGGTGCGAAAGATCGCCTCGCCCAGGACGGAGAAGGCGATCACGATCCCGGCGGAAATCCCGGACCAAAGGAGCGAGAGCTTGTTGCGTTCGAGCTCTTCCTCGCCGTCGAGCCGGATCACTTCGTAGATCGTCGAGGGCGAAAGCTTCGAGGCCTCGCGCACCTGTTCCTCTTCTTCGGCCTCGACGAGTTGCTCCTCGCGCTTTTCCTTCTCTTCGATATTGTCTGGTTCGCCCATGGTCCAAGTCCCGTCCCGATACGGGCTGACAACGAACGCAGGGCGCGAAAGGTTCATTCCGCCCGCGTGCACGGTCCCCGTCACGCCCGTGTTCGCTTCGGACCCGCAGGCTCTTGGAACTTCCCCCGCCCGGCGCTGGTTTCGGAAGTCGAAGGCATCAGGACGGAGGCCCCCATGACCGACGACAAGACACCCCCCACCACGACGGACGCCGGGATCCGGGTTCAGAGCGACGAGCATTCCCTGACGATCGGCCCCGACGGCCCCATCGTCCTCAACGACCACTACCTTCTCGAGCAGATGGCCAACTTCAACCGGGAACGGATCCCGGAACGTCAGCCCCACGCGAAAGGCGGCGGCGCCTTCGGTCATTTCGAGACCACGGCCGACGTGTCCAAATACACCAAGGCGGCGCTCTTCCAGAAAGGTGTGAAGACCGACGTGGTCATCCGGTTCTCTACCGTCGCGGGGGAACGCGGCAGCCCCGACACCTGGCGCGACCCGCGCGGGTTCTCGGTCAAGTTCTACACGACCGAAGGTAATTTCGACATGGTGGGCAACAACACGCCCGTCTTCTTCGTGCGTGATCCGATGAAATTCCAGCACTTCATCCGCAGCCAGAAACGCCGTGCCGACAACGACCTGCGCGACCATGACATGCAGTGGGATTTCTGGACCCTGTCGCCGGAGAGCGCCCATCAGGTCGCCTATCTCATGGGGGACCGGGGTATCCCCAAGACCTGGCGCGAGATGAACGGCTATTCGTCCCACACCTATTCGCTGGTCAACGCGGAGGGCGAGAAGTTCTGGGTCAAGTTCCACTTCCACACCGATCAGGGGGACGGCAACGCCTATCTCTCGCAGGATGAGGCGGACGAACTCGCCGGCTCCGATGGCGACTACCACCGCCGCGATCTTTTCGATCACATCGCGAAGGGCGAGTTTCCGACATGGACGCTCTCGTGGCAGATCATGCCCTACGAGGACGCCAAGACCTACCGCATCAACCCCTTCGACCTGACCAAGGTCTGGCCCCACAAGGATTATCCGCTGATCGAGGTGGGCAAGCTCACGCTCAACAAGAACCCTACCGATTTCCACACCCAGATCGAACAGGCGGCGTTCGAGCCCAACAACATGGTGCCGGGCGTGGGCCTGTCGCCCGACAAGATGCTGCTGGCCCGTGGCTTCAGCTATGCAGACGCACACCGCGCCCGGCTGGGGGTGAACTACAAGCAGATCCCGGTGAATGCCGCCCAATCGCCCGTGCACAGCTACTCCAAGGACGGTGAGGCCCGCACCGTGCCGGTTACCGACCCGGTCTATGCGCCCAATTCCTATGGCGGTCCGGCGGCGCAGCCTTTGCCACAGGAGGCGGGTCTCTGGCACGCCGACGGCGACATGGTGCGCCAAGCCTATACCCTGCGCGAGGATGACGACGATTTCTCCCAAGCCCATGCCCTCGTGCGCGAGGTGATGGACGACGCCGCCCGGGATCGGCTGGTCGACAATGTCGCCGGTCATCTGGCGGACGGCGTGTCGGAGGAGGTCCTGCTTCGTGCTTTCGACTATTGGAAACAGATCGACGACGAGGTCGGCAAGGCCATCGAAAAGGCCGTGCGCGACAAGATCGGCGGCGAATCCAAGGCGCCCGGCATGGCCTCGGCCGAGGCTATAGCCAAAAGCAATAAAGGCTGACGCGAACCGCGTTGCCTTTCGCCTTTCCGGATGGTCTGTTGCCCAAAGCACCATTCGGGGAGGCCACCATGACCATCGAAACCACCCACGTCGGCAGCCTGCCGCGCGGCGACGAGCTGTCGAAACTCCTCATCGCCAAGGACCACAAGGAAGCCTACGACGAGGCCGAATTCGAGGCGACCGTCGAGGCGTCCATCCGCGAGGCGATCCGCCACCAGCGCGCGGCTGGCGTGACCGTGATCTCGGACGGCGAATTGGGCAAGGTCGGCTATTCCACTTACATGCAAGAGCGGTTGAGCGGCTTCGGCGGCCACATCGACCGCAAACCCGCTAAAGACTTGGCCGCGCACCCCAATCTGGCCAAGAAACTGTCGGCCATCATGGGCAGGCAGGAGTTCACACGCGCCTCCTGCATCGGGGAAGTGAAGCTCGTGAACCTGCAACCGGCACTGGACGACATCCGCCGGTTCAAGGACGCGCTCGGGGCCGAGGGCGACACGGGCCGCGCCTTCATGAACGCCGCCTCGCCGGGGCTGATTACCGCCTTTCAGGTGAACAAATACTACCCCTCGCACGAGGCCTATCTGGCCGACCTGGCGGCGGCGATGCGGCCCGAGTACGAGGCCATTCTGGACGCGGGCTTCGACATCCAGTTCGACTGCCCGGATTTGGCGATGTCGGCCCATACCGGCTATCAGGACATGTCGCAGGACGAATTCGTCAAGATCGCCGCGGCCAACGTCGAGGCATTGAACGCCGCGACCGAGGGGCTACCGGCGGACCGCATGCGCATGCACCTGTGCTGGGGCAACTACGAGGGCCCGCACGACCACGACATTCCCTTGGAGAAGGTCATCGACGTGGTCCTGTCCGCGCGGCCCAGCACGATTTTGTTCGAGAGCGCGAACCCCTGCCATGAGCACGAATGGACGGTCTGGCGGGATGCCGACGTGCCGGAGGACAAGGTGCTGGCACCGGGCGTCATCGACACCTGCTCGAACTACGTCGAGCACCCGGAACTGATCCGGCAACGGCTGGAGCGTTTCGTGGGCATCGTGGGGAAAGACCGGGTCGTGGCGAGCACGGACTGCGGGTTCGGGACGTTCGCCGGGTATGGCAAGATCGACCCGGAGGTGACGTGGAAGAAGCTTGCCAATCTGCGGAAGGGGGCGGATTTGGTGGGTTGAGCGCCAGTCAACTTCTTGCAGCATCCAAATCTGCGCACGCCAATCTAGGTGTTCTGATCGACCGCATGCCTAAGGCACCTAGATCGGCAGCATTGGCTTGAAAGTCTCTGATATTATTCGTGACGAAAACTGATCTCTGGGCGTGAATGTGTGAATATGCCGAATGAACGTCGCACCAAGCGTTCCGCCATTTATACAGTTCAGGTCCCTGAATAGCCTCAGCTGTCAGTTCGGTTCCTTCCACCAAGTATGAATTAAGATCCCTATCGACGCGGGGGGAAATTACCGTCCATAAGGCTGCAATGTCGCGCTTAAACTTAGGACCATCGCCAACATAAAACGACCAATCCCAATAAGTGAGCCCAAAAATTCCTGGAGTTGAGACGATAGGCAGGTCGTCCCAGCCCAATGCAAAAATCCGCTCTTTGAAAACCGCTGCACTCCCGGGAAATCGTTTCGAACGATTGTTTTCAGACGCGGAAGTTGCCAGTAAGGCGACATCAGCGGTGCCGGCTCGATGATGCTCAACCAGACGCAAAACGTCCTTCGACTGCGAACGCCCCTCTTCAACCTCGACTACGCAATTCCAGTCCAAGGATAGTGTCAACAACTCCCTAAACCTCCTCCACCTGCACAACCCCCGGCAGGCTCTTGAGCGCTCCCTTGATCTGCGGGTTGAGCGGGAACTCTACGCCCAGGTCCATATCCACCTCCCCCGGCAGCGCCGGGTCCATCAGGCACAGCGACACCGGGCCGGGCCGCGCCCCCTTGGCTTGTGCCTTTGCGCTCTCCAGTAGCGACGCCACCGTCGCCACCACGCCCGCGTTGTTGACGAAGACCTTCAGCGCCATGCCGCCGGCATCCGCGACCACCGTGTCCACAGGCGCCGCCGACCGGGCGAGCAGTTTCAACTGTTCCGACTCCATCGTCGCCTCGACGGTCACGACCACGTTCGACCCGGTCTCCAGATACTGGCGGTTGGCCTCCAGTGTTTCCGAGAAGACCGTGATCTCGCAGGCCCCCGTGGGGTCGGTCATGGCGACAAAGGCGAAGCGGTTTCCCTTGGCGGACTTGCGTTCCTGCTTGGCGGCGACCGCGCCCGCGATCTTGGCCACGCAATTGCCGCGTGCGACCTTTTTCGTCAGTTCCTCGAGCGTCAGCACGCCCTTGCGTTTCAGCGCGGGCATATAGTCGTCCAGCGGATGGCCGGACAAATAGAACCCGATCGCCTTGTGCTCCTCGGCCAGACGTTCGTTGGGCAGCCAGTCGGGGCAGTTGGACAGGCGCGGTTCGGGCAGGTCGTCGCCCGCTTCCCCGAACAACGACACCTGATTGGACGCCCGCTGTTCGTGGATCGCGGCGGAGTAGCCCACAAGCGCGTCGAGGCTTTCGAACACCCGGCGGCGGTTGCCGTCCAGCTCGTCAAAGGCCCCGGCGCGGGCGAGCATCTCCATCGGGCGTTTGCCGACGCGCTTGAGGTCCACCCGGCGGGCCAGGTCGTAGAGGTTGACGAAGGGCTTTTCGCCCGCCTCTTTTGCGCGCGGGTCCGCGCGACGCCCCTCCACGATCAGCTTCATCGCCTCCAGACCCACGTTCTTGAGCGCACCCAGCGCATAGACGACGCGGCCCTGATCCACGCTGAACGTCGCCAGCGACCGGTTCACGCAGGGCGGCACGATCTCGATCCCGAGCCCCCGGCGGACCTCTTCGGCATAGACGCCCAGCTTGTCGGTCAGGTGGATATCGCAGTTCATCACACCGGCCATGAACTCGACCGGGTGATTGGCTTTGAGCCACGCCGTTTGGTAGGATACCACGGCATAGGCCGCCGCGTGGGATTTGTTGAAGCCGTAGTTGGCGAATTTCTCCAGAAGGTCAAAGACCTCCGACGCCTTCTTCTTGTCGACGCCGTTCTTAGCCGCCCCTTCCTCGAATTTCGGGCGCTCGGCGTCCATCGCCTCCTTGATCTTTTTCCCCATCGCGCGGCGCAACAGGTCGGCGCCGCCAAGGCTATAGCCCGCCATGACCTGCGCGATTTGCATCACCTGTTCCTGATAGACGATGATGCCTTGGGTTTCGGCAAGGATATGGTCGATCGAGGGATGCACCGAGGTGATCTCGCGCAGCCCGTTCTTGACCTCGCAATAGACCGGGATGTTCTCCATCGGGCCGGGACGGTAGAGCGCGACGAGCGCCACGATGTCCTCGATACAGGTGGGCTTCATGCGCCGGAGCGCGTCCATCATGCCCGTCGATTCCACCTGGAACACGGCGACGGTCTTGGCGGCGGCGTAAAGCTGATAGGTGCGTTCGTCGTCCAGAGGGATCGCGTTGATCTGGTTCTCGGCCCCTTCGGCGGGGATGTAAAGCTGGCTCCCATCCGGTGCCGTATGGAGGTCGCGCCCCTGCCCCGCGATGAGGTCCATCGCGTTCTGGATGACGGTCAGAGTCTTGAGGCCCAGAAAGTCGAACTTCACCAGCCCCGCCTGTTCGACCCATTTCATGTTGAACTGGGTCGCGGGCATGTCCGAGCGCGGATCTTGGTAAAGCGGCACCAGCGCATCGAGCGGCCGGTCCCCGATCACCACGCCCGCCGCGTGGGTCGAGGCATTGCGCAAAAGCCCCTCGACCTGCTGGGCATAGGTGAGGAGCCGGTTCACGACCTCTTCCGCCCGCGCCTCTTCCCGCAGGCGCGGCTCGTCCTTCAACGCCTGCGCGATGGACACGGGTTTGACGCCCTCGACCGGGATAAGTTTCGACAGCCGGTCCACCTGCCCATAGGGCATTTGCAGCACCCGGCCGACGTCGCGCACGGCGGCTTTCGACAGGAGCGCACCGAAGGTGATGATCTGGCCCACCTTGTCGCGCCCGTATTTCTCCTGCACGTAGCGGATCGTTTCCTCGCGCCGGTCCATGCAGAAGTCGATGTCGAAGTCGGGCATCGACACCCGTTCGGGGTTGAGGAAGCGTTCAAAGAGCAGCGAATAGCGCAGCGGATCAAGGTCGGTGATGGTCAGCGCATAGGCCACGAGGCTGCCCGCCCCTGACCCCCGGCCCGGACCCACGGGAATCCCCTGTTCCTTGGACCATTTTATGAAGTCCGCCACGATAAGGAAGTAGCCAGGGAAGCCCATGCCCTCGATGATATCAAGCTCGAAATCGAGGCGTTTCTGGTATTCCTCGACCGATACCGCATGGGGGATCACGGCGAGGCGGGCTTGGAGGCCGTCGTTGGCCTGACGGCGCAGTTCGACCACCTCGTCGTCGGCGAACTTGGGCAGGATCGGGTCGCGTTTGTAGGTCTTGAAGGCGCAGCGGCGGGCGATTTCAACGGTGTTTTCCAGCGCCTCGGGCAGGTCCGCGAAGAGGGTCGCCATTTCCTGCGGCGACTTGAAGTAATGCTGGGGGGTCAGCCGGCGGCGCGGCTGCTGCTGGTCGACATAGGCGCCCTGGGCGATACAGATGAGCGCGTCGTGCGCCTCGTAAAGCTCGGTCTTGGGGAAATAGACGTCGTTGGTCGCGACAAGCGGGATCTCCATCGCATAGGCCATCTCGATGAAGCCTCGTTCGGTCTTCTGCTCGGCCTCCGTCGTGCGCCCGCCGTCGCCGGGGTGGCGCTGAAGCTCGATATAGAGCCTGTCGCCGTAGATGCCGAGGAAGCGGCGCATCAGCTCTTCGGCCCGGGCGCGGTTTCCTGTTTGCAGGATCATGCCCACGGGTCCGAGCGCCCCACCGGAGAGACAGATGAGGCCCGCCGAATGCGCCGCCAGTTCCTCCATCGTGACCTGCGGCATCGCGCCGTGCTTGTCGACGTAGAGACAGGAATTGAGCTTCATCAGGTTCTCGTAGCCGCGCTCGGTCTGGGCGAGCAGGACCACCGGCGCGGGGGCTTTGGGCTGCTCGCCGGGAACGGGCGGCTCGAACGTCACGTCGATCTGGCACCCGACGATGGGCTGCAGTCCCGCACCGCTCGCTGTTACGGAAAATTCCAGCGCGGCGAACATGTTGTTCGTATCGGTAAGCGCGACGGCGGGCATGTCCATCGCGTCGCAGAGCCCCGGCAGTTTCTTGACGGGCACGGCCCCCTCGAGCAGCGAATACTCGGAGTGCACCCGCAGGTGGACGAAACGGGGATGAATGAATCGGGGATCGGCAGCCATGCGCCCAAGGTAAGGCCACCGTCGGCGGGAGCAAGCCAAGACGGGTGCGCGGTGCAAAAACGTGTTGAGACGACTCGGGCGTGGCGTGCAACCTTCCCGGAAACCAGAGACCCCTTCCCTCGCGAGGCAGAATGTCAGCACTTCCCCACCCCGGCCCCCCGACGGGCGCCGGGTTTCGCCCCGGTCCGACCACGGAAACGCGTGTTACGCGGTATCTCAAGGTGCAGCCCCCGTTGCTGTGGCGGGGGTTCACCGATGGTGCGACGCTCGTGCACTGGTTCCGCCCCGGCGGGATCGAACTCGCCTCGGCGCTTGTCGATCCCCGGCGTGGCGGTCGGTTCGACCTGACCCAGACCCGGGCAGGCGCGCGGCTGGAGACGATCAATTGCTGCGTTCTGGACTTGGACGAGAACCGCCTCTTCGCAGTCACCACGGCGCTCGGGGCCGAGTATCGGCCGACCGGGACGAAATCGCCCGCGACCCTGATCGTCGAGTTCCACGAGATCGCGTCCGGCACGCGGCTCGAAGCGCGTCTTATGCATGCGGAAAACGCCGAAGCCTCGCCCCTCATCGGCTGGGAAGAGGGTTTGGCGCATCTGGAACAACTTTCGACTCGTTGAGGGGTCCAAGGCGGCATCCGAGGAATTAAGTTAGTCCCAGGACTAACTTTCTGCTTGACCCGGCGGGTCCTGCGCATATGGTTAGCCTCATGACTAACCATATGAACCTTCTCTTTGCGACCCTGGCCGACCCGACCCGCCGCGCGGTGATCGAGCGGCTGGTGCAGGGCGAAGCACCGATCAAGGAGCTGGCCGCCCCGCACGACATGGCGCTACCGACCTTTCTGCGCCATGTGGAGCGGCTGGAGGAAGCCGGCCTTGTCGCGACGCGCAAGGAAGGGCGGCAACGGATCGTCAGCATGACGCCCGACGCCTTTGCCCCGGTCGAAAGCTGGCTCACCACGCAGAAACGCATCTGGGAGAGGCGGCTCGACCGGCTCGACGCGCTCGCGCGGCAGATCGAAGCGGAAACACATCCGTTCCCGAACCCTCCCCTTCAAGACGACAAGGACGGCTCATCATGAGTGTTGACCATCAGACCTTTGCCTTCACACGTGTCATCGGCGCCAGCCCCTCGGCCGTGTTTCGTGCCTTCGCCGAGGAAGAGCTGAAACGAAAATGGTTCCTGAACCCGCACATCGCCTCGGCGGACTATGCGCTCGATTTCCGGGTCGGCGGCCAGGAACGTGGGCGCTTCGTGATGGAGGACGGACCGGCCAAGGGCATCCACGAGAACAGCACCCATTACCTCGACATCCGGGACGGCGAGCGGATCGTCTATGCCTATTCGATGACATGGGACGGGCGCGTGCATTCGTCGTCGCTGGTCACAGTGGAACTTGCGGCGACCGAGGCGGGAACGCGGCTCGACTATACCGAACAGGGCGCCTTTTTCGAGGACTCGGACGGCGGCGATATGCGCAAGGGCGGGATGGAAGCACTCATCGACGCGCTCGCGGCGCAGTTTGGTTGATGGACGGATACAACGGAGGTGACTGACCATGCGTATCGAAGGATTTGACCCGGAAACGGACCTGGAAGTGTCACGGGTGATCGGCGCCTCGCCGGCCGTGGTCTGGCGCTGTCTGACCGAGGCCGCCCTTCTGGAGCGTTGGTTTTGCCCGGTGCCCTGGGCGGTTCGGGACGCGGTGATCGAGGCGGAACCGGGCGGGATATTCCACACGCCCATGTTCGGACCCGATGGCGAGGTGCAGGACGCAGGACCGGGCTGTGTCCTTCTGGCCGAACCCGATCGTGTGCTCGCCTTTACCGACGCGATGGGCCCCGGGTTCCGGCCACGCGAGGGCGGCTTCATGACCGGGGTTTATCTGCTCGAAGCGATCGAGTCCGGGACGCGGATCGTTGCCCGGGCGCTTCACGGGGACGCGTCCACCAGGGAGCGGCACCAGGAGATGGGGTTCGAACCGGGCTGGACGGCGGCGCTGGGGCAATTGGCCGACGTCGCCGAGGCGCTCTGAGGTATCGCCCGTCCTGAGAGGGTCGGGTAGTGGCGACGCCTCGCCATCAGAAGGACATTGCGCGCCCCTCCCCTGCCCAAAAACGTGGCGCGGTCCAAGCCAAACGCCCGCGCCACAGGCATTTTCCCTGAAACACCCCGCCCAATTCGCAGGCAGTGGCGGCGCTCTCGGGTAGACAGCGCCCACTTTCTGCGCTTTGCTGCTTCGGAACCGGGTCTCTCTACGCCGCATCGAGAGACCACGTCGGACCAGAGTAAAGCGGCGGGACAACGGGATGGATATCGCGTTTCTTCTCAATGGAGAGACGGTGTCGCTGACGGGCGTCGATGCGACGACGACCGTGCTCGACTGGCTGCGCGAGGTTCGCGGGCTGACCGGCACCAAGGAAGGCTGCAACGAAGGTGACTGCGGCGCCTGCACGGTCATGGTGACGGACGAAACCGGCACCCGGGCGCTCAATGGCTGCATCCTCTTCCTGCCGCAGATCAACGGCAAAAGCCTGACCACCGTCGAGGGGCTGGCCAGCCCGGACGGGGACCTGCACCCGGTGCAGACAGCGATGGTCGAACACCACGGAAGCCAGTGCGGTTTCTGCACACCAGGATTCGTCGTGTCGATGGCGGCGGGTCAGATCAACGGCGAAACCGACCATGACCGGCAACTGGCCGGGAACCTGTGCCGCTGCACGGGATATGCGCCGATCATCCGCGCCGCGGAACATGCGGCGCGACGACCGGTGCCGAAGTGGCTCCGCGCGCTTCCCGCTGGGCCGGCGGCGGGGCCGATGCCCAACGACTTCCAGCCGACGACGGTGGCCGCGCTTGCCGAAGTGCGTATGACCTATCCCAAGGCGACGATCGTCGCAGGCGCGACGGACGTGGGGCTTTGGGTCAACAAGCAGCATCGCGACATCGCGCCCGTCATCTTCGTGAGCCAGATCGAAGAAATGCGCCGGATCGAGACCGCGCCCTACATGATCCGCGTGGGTGCGGCGGCCAGCGTGGAGGCGTTGCGCATCGCCATCGCCCCGCATCACCCGAGCTTCGCCGCCATGCTCGACCGTTTCGCAAGCGCGCAGGTGCGCGCCGCCGCGACGGTTGGCGGCAACATCGCCAACGGCTCGCCCATCGGGGACACGCCGCCCGCGCTTATCGCGCTGGGGGCGACGCTGCAACTGCGGCGGGGCGAGGACATGCGTGAGATGCCGCTTGAGGCCTTCTTCCTCGAATACGGCAAGCAGGACCTCATGGAGGGCGAATTCGTGGAGGCTGTCGTGATCCCGCGCGAGACCGGCGAAGATCGCTTCCGGGTCTACAAGATCTCGAAACGCTTCGATCAGGACATCTCCGCCGTTCTCGGGGCCTTCAACGTGACCGTGGACAAGGGCCGTGTGACCGGGGCCCGGATCGCCTTCGGGGGTATGGCGGGTGTGCCCAAGCGCGCCGAAGCGGTGGAAGCCGCACTGATTTCCAAGCCGTGGACGATCGAAACCGTGCGTGACGCGAAATGGGCCTTTGCGACCGACTTCGAACCGATGAGCGACATGCGGGCCTCCGCGTCCTACCGGCTGGAGACCGCGTCCAACCTACTGGAACGCTACTTCCACGACCTCAAGGGACAGCTTACGGACGTGCGGGAGGTCAGGGCATGAGTGTCGGAAAACCGCTTCCCCACGACAGCGCGCCGCTTCATGTGACTGGGTCCGCGCATTACATCGATGATGTGCCTGTGCCGGCCGATTGCCTCCATCTGGCCTTTGGCCTCTCCAAGGTGGCGCGCGGCACGATTACTGGAATGGACCTGTCCGACGTGCGGCGTTCGCCGGGCGTCGTCGCGGTGCTGACCGCCGCCGACCTGCCCCATGTGAACGACATTTCGACCGCCGCCCACGACGAGCCGCTTCTGGCGGAGGGCGAGGTCTTCTATCACGCCCAGCCGATCTTCTTGGTCGTCGCGACAAGCCATCGCGCGGCGCGGGTTGCAGCGGCGAAGGCCCGGCTCGAGATCGCGGAAAAACCGCCGATCCTCACTGTGGACGAAGCTCTGGCCGCCAAGAGCTATTTCGAGGGCGGGCCGATCACTTGGACGCGGGGCGACGCGGCCGAGGCGATGCCCGGCGCGGCCCATGTCATCACCGGCGAGATCGAGATCGGCGGGCAGGAGCATTTCTACCTCGAAGGGCAGATCAGCCTCGCCACGCCGCAGGACAACGGCGACATGGTGCTGCTGACCTCGACCCAGCACCCGACCGAGATCCAGCACAAGGTGGCCGAGGCACTTGCCGTGCCCTTCCACGCGGTTCGGGTCGAAACCCGGCGCATGGGCGGTGGCTTCGGCGGAAAGGAGAGCCAGGGCAACGCTCTGGCAATCGCCTGTGCCGTGGCCGCGCATCTGACCGCTCGACCCTGCAAGATGCGCTATGACCGCGACGACGACATGGCGATCACCGGCAAGCGGCACGACTTCCGTATCGCCTACAAGGCGGGCGTGGACGCCGAGGGGCGGTTGGTGGCGGTGGAGTTCGACCACTACGTGCGCTGCGGCTGGTCGGCGGACCTGTCGCTCCCGGTGGCGGATCGGGCGATGCTGCACGCCGACAACGCCTATTTCATTCCGAACATTCGCATCACGTCGCACCGGCTCAAGACGAACATGTGCTCGGCCACCGCCTTTCGCGGGTTCGGCGGACCGCAGGGGGTCCTCGGCATCGAGCGGGTCATCGACCATGTCGCGCATACCCTAGGGCGCGATCCGCTCGAGATCCGGCAGATCAACTTCTACAACAAGCGCCGGGTGCAGGAGACGCCCTATGGCCAGCCGGTGCGCGGCTTCATCCTGCCTGACATGGTCAAGGCGCTGGCCAAGACCGCCCGTTACACCGAACGCCGCGACGCCGTCGCCAAATGGAACGCCGAGAACGAGGTGGTGAAGAAGGGAATCGCGCTGACGCCCGTCAAGTTCGGGATCAGTTTCACCCTGACCCACCTCAATCAGGCAGGGGCGCTGGTGAATGTCTATGCCGACGGGTCTGTGACGATCAACCACGGCGGCACCGAGATGGGACAGGGGCTTTTCCAGAAGGTCGCACAGGTCGCCGCCCAGGGGTTCGGCATCGGGATGGACCGGGTGCGCATCACGGCGACGGACACCGGCAAGGTGCCCAACACCTCGGCCACGGCGGCCAGCTCAGGCTCGGACCTGAACGGCATGGCGGTGAAGGCGGCGGTGGACGAGATACGCGCCCGCATGGCGCGGCTCGTGGCGCCCATGGCCGACGTCCGGCCCCGCGCGGTGGATTTCGCCCATGGCAAGGTCCGCGCGGGCGACAAGGTCTGGCGCTTTGCCGAGGTCGCCCGAATGTGCCACGAAAACCGGGTGAGCCTGTCCTCGACCGGCTTCTACGCGACGCCCGAGATTTCCTGGGACCGGACCATCGGCAAGGGTCATCCCTTCTATTACTTCGCCCATGGCGCGGCGATCACCGAGGTGGCCATCGACCGCTTCACGGGCGAGAACCGCATCCTGCGTGTCGATATCCTGCATGATGTGGGCAAGTCCTTGAACCCGGCCATCGACGTCGGCCAGATCGAAGGCGGCTATGTGCAGGGCGCCGGGTGGCTGACCACCGAGGAACTGGTCTGGGATCACAAGGGCGTGCTCCGGACCCATGCGCCCTCGACCTACAAGATCCCGGCCTGTTCCGACCGGCCCGAGGTCTTCAACGTCGCGCTCTGGGACGGCGAGAACCACGTGCCTTCGATCTATCGCTCCAAGGCGGTCGGCGAGCCGCCCCTGATGCTGGGGATATCGGCGTTGATGGCGCTGTCGGACGCCGTGGGAGCCTTTGGCGCGGGTTATCCCGACCTCGATGCGCCGGCAACCCCGGAACGGGTCTACCTTGCCGCACAGAAATTGGTGCAGGGGTCGACCACATGAGCTTTGACGCCGCCCGACTGGCCGCGCTCATCGCTGCCCATGGCCCCGTGATCCGGGTCGTGGTTGCCGAAGTCCGGGGGTCCGCACCGCGCGAAGTGGGAGCCTCCGTGACAGTATGGTCCACGGACGAGGCGAGCGGGCAGGACGGCACCATCGGCGGCGGCACGCTCGAATACCAGGCGGTCGCGGTTGCACGGGAGATGCTTGCTTCTGGAGCGGCCAAGCGGGTCGAGGCCAAGGCGCTCGGTCCCGACATGGGCCAATGCTGCGGCGGGCGCGTGAAGCTCCTTTGGGAACGCTACGACGCGGTGCCCGAGGGTCCCATCCATGCTCGCCCCATCGCGGGCGGGGACCAGCCACTGGCCATCACCCGCACGTTGGCTGCCGCCCGCAGGAAAGGCGAGGTGCCTGCTCCCGCTCTGATCGACGGCTGGATGCTGGAGCCGGTCCTGACCGAGAAGACGCCGGTCTGGATCTGGGGCGCGGGCCATGTGGGACGGGCGCTCGTCGCCGCCCTCGCACCTCTGCCTGATCTGGCGATCACCTGGCTCGACACCGGGCCCGAGCGGTTTCCGCAGGATGTGCCCCCGGGCGTGACCGCCCTGCCCGCGCCCGAACTGGCGGCGGCCATGCGCCTCGCCCCGCCCAACGCGCACCACGTGATCCTTACCTATTCCCATGCGCTGGACCTCGCACTTTGCGACGCGGCGCTGGGACATGGCTTCGCAGGGGCCGGGCTCATCGGATCGCACACGAAATGGGCGCGGTTTCGCTCGCGTTTGCAGCAGGCGGGACACGAGCGCTCAGAAATTGAGCGTATCCGCTGCCCGATCGGGGACAAGGCGCTTGGCAAACATCCGGCCGCGATTGCGCTTGGCGTCGCGGCACAGATAGCGTCTGACGTGGTGTCGGGACAGCACCGGGGACATATGGGGGATCGCGATGAGCACGCCGTATCTGGCGCTTGAAGGCCTGACCAAGGCCTATCCCGGCGTCGTCGCGAACGATCAGGTCTCGTTCGAGATCATGCCGGGTGAGGTCCACGCGCTGCTTGGCGAAAACGGCGCGGGCAAATCCACACTGGTCAAGATGATCTACGGGCTGGTGAAGCCGGACCAGGGCGTCATGCGCGTCAATGGCTCGGCCTATGAACCGGCCAACCCCCATGCGGCGCGCGGCTCGGGCGTGGCGATGGTGTTTCAGCACTTCTCCCTGTTCGACGCGCTGGACGTGGCCGAGAACATCGCGCTCGGCATGGACAACCCGCCGAAGATGCGCGCTCTCGCCGCCCGCATCCGGGACGTGAGCGAAGCCTACGGCCTGCCGCTCGATCCGTCGCGGCGGGTGGGCGATCTGTCAGCGGGCGAACGGCAACGGGTCGAGATCATCCGCTGCCTGCTCCAGAACCCCAAGCTCCTGATCATGGACGAACCGACGAGCGTGCTGACGCCGCAGGAGGTTCAGATCCTCTTCGAGACGCTTCGGAAGCTGTCATCAGAGGGCACCGCGATCCTCTACATCTCCCACAAGCTCGAGGAAATCCGCGCACTTTGCGACCGGGCCACGGTGCTCCGGCTGGGCAAGGTCGTGGGCGAGTGCAATCCACGCGAGAAGTCGGCGCGCGAGCTGGCCGAGATGATGGTCGGCTCGACGCTTCACACCCCGTCGCGCGACACCGCCGCGCCGGGCGAGGTGCTGCTCACGGTTGAGGGGCTGACGCTTCCCGCCGCGACACAATTCGGCACGACGCTGAAGGACGTGTCGCTGGAACTGCGCGCGGGCGAGGTCTTGGGCATCGCCGGGGTCGCGGGGAACGGGCAGGACGAATTGCTCGCCGCCCTGTCAGGTGAACGGCTGTCGGCGGCGGGGGCGGTGACGCTTTCGGGCAAGCCGATCGGACGGCTCGGCCCCAATGCACGCCGGCGGCTGGGTCTACTAGCTGCGCCCGAGGAACGGCTGGGCCATGCGGCCGCACCAGAGATGTCGCTCACGGAAAACGCGCTTCTCACCGGCGATATCCGCGAGGGGCTGACCAAGAACGGCTTCGTCGGCTGGTCCAGGGCGCGCGCCTTCGCGAAAAAGATCATCGAAGGCTTCGATGTGCGCACGCCGGGCACGGAAACCGCCGCGGGCGCGCTGTCGGGCGGCAACCTGCAGAAATTCGTCATCGGACGCGAGATCCTCCAGCGTCCCGTGGTGCTGGTCGTGAACCAACCGACATGGGGCGTCGATGCCTCGGCCGCCGCGGCCATCCGGCAGGCACTTCTGGATCTGGCCGCCCAAGGCGCGGGGCTCATCGTCATTTCGCAGGATCTAGACGAACTCATGGAGATCTCTGACCGCTTCTCGGCACTGAACGAAGGCCGGCTTGCGCGCGCGGTGCCGGCCAAAGGCCTCACCGTCGAGGAAATTGGCCTGATGATGGGGGGCGCGCATGACATGCACGAGGCGCACCCGGACGACGCGAAAGGGGTCCCGGCATGAGTTTCATCCGGCTGGAAAAACGCCCGGCCCCTTCGGCCACCCTCTCGGCGCTAACCCCGGTCATGGCGGTCATCGCCACGATGGTCGCGGGCGGGATCATGTTCGCCATCCTCGGCGCGAACCCGCTCGAGGCGATCCGCACCATCTTCTGGGACCCACTCTTCGATCCGCAGTTCGGCCCCTATTCGCGGCCGCAATTGCTGGTGAAAGCCGGGCCGCTCATCCTTATCGCCATCGGCCTCGCGCTCGGCTTCAGGGCCGGGATCTGGAACATCGGGGCAGAGGGCCAATACATCATGGGCGCGGTCGTGGGCGCGGGGGCGGGCCTTGCCTTCTATCCCTCCGAAAGCCCGCTCATCTTCCCTTTCATGGTCCTCGCGGGCGCCTTCGGCGGCTGGGCCTGGGCGATGATCCCCGCGATCCTCAAGACCCGTTTCGGAACTAATGAAATCCTCGTTTCGCTCATGCTGGTCTATGTGGCCGAGAACATCCTTGCCTCGGTCTCCTCAGGCCTCCTGAGAAACCCGGATGGCATGGGCTTTCCCGGCTCGCGCAACATGGCCCGGGATTATCCGGCGGCGTCCAACACCGAGATCATCGCCGGCACCGGCATGCACTGGGGCGTGGTCGCGGCCTTCATCGCGGTCATCTTCGCCTATGTCCTGATGACCCGGCACAAGATGGGCTTTGCGATCCGCCTCGCCGGCGAAGCGCCGCGCGCCGCGCGTTTTGCGGGGGTGTCCCCCACAAGGCTCATCATCTTCTGCCTTGGAACGGCCGGCGCACTCGCGGGTCTCGCAGGACTTTTCGAGGTCTCCGGACCCGCTGGCCAGATTTCGATCGACTTCAACTCGGGCTACGGCTTCACCGCCATCATCGTCGCCTTCCTGGGACGCCTCCATCCCGTCGGCATCCTCCTTGCCGGCCTGCTCATGGCACTGACCTACATCGGCGGGGAGCTCGCGCAACTCATGCTCGGCATGCCGGCCGCGGCGATCCAGCTTTTTCAGGGGATGCTCCTGTTCTTCCTTCTCGCCATGGACGTCTTTGCCAACTACCGCATCCGCATCGGCAAACCCGAGGTCGTGGCATGACCCCTCATTCTCCGGTTCATAAATATCCCGGGAGAGCCCGAGAGGGCAGAGCCCTCTCGGACACCGCCGCGCCGCCAGGCGCGGCTCCCACAGCGCGGGCGCAAGCCCGCTCCGCCAGCGTGAGGGCATGACATGGACTTCGGCTCGATCAACCCGATCCTTCTCATCGCCTCGCTCATGGTGGCTTCGACCCCGATCCTGCTGGCCGCGCTTGGCGAGATGGTCGTGGAGAAGGCTGGCGTCCTGAACCTGGGCGTCGAAGGCATGATGATCACTGGCGCGGTCGTCGGCTTCGCCATCGGGGTCAACACCGGGTCCAGTTGGGCGGGTTTCGGCGTCGCCGCACTCGCCGGCGCGGCGCTGTCGATGATCTTTGCCGTGATCACCCAGATCCTTCTGTCAAATCAGGTCGCCACCGGCCTTGGCCTCACGCTTTTCGGCCTTGGCCTGTCGTCGCTCATCGGAAAACCCTACGTCGGGATGAAGGCGCCGGGTTTCGCAAAACTGCACATTCCGGGCCTCTCGGAGATTCCCTTCCTCGGGCCGATCCTCTTTCGCCACGATCCGATGGTCTATGTCTCGATCCTGCTGATTGCGGCGGTCTGGTATCTGCTCACCTTCACACGGGCCGGGTTGATCCTGAGGGCCGTGGGCGAGAACCACAACGCCGCCCACGCGCTGGGCTACAAGGTCAAGGGCGTGCGCTTCCTGGCCATCGCCTTCGGCGGCGCAATGGCGGGACTTGGCGGCGCCTATGTGTCACTTGTGCGCGTGCCGCAATGGGTCGAGGGCATGACCGCAGGCGCAGGCTGGATCGCGCTGGCCATCGTGGTCTTCGCGAGCTGGCGGCCCTGGCGCATCCTGCTCGGCGCCTATCTCTTCGGCGGCATCACCGTGCTCCAGCTCAACCTCCAGGCAGCGGGGTCGTCGATCCCGGTCGAGTATCTGTCGATGTCGCCCTACATCATCACGATCCTTGTCCTTGTCATCATCTCGATCCGGGGCAACCATGGCGCGCCGGGGTCGCTGGGACGGGTGTTCCATGCGTCGCACTGAGCCGGAAGACGAAAGCCGAGACGACCGGATCGGGGGGTGCCGTGACGCAAAAGGAAATGTTGCAGATCCTCGACGGGTCGCACCCTCGGCTGGGTCGCTCGGTCGCCTTTGCGCTGGACGCGCTGATCGTGCTGTCCGCGATCGCCATCGCGGTCGAAACCGTGCCGGGACTGCCCGAGGGCTGGCGGTTCGCGCTTCTGGTCTTCGAGGATGTGGTGATCTTTACCTTCGCGACGGAATACGTCCTGCGTCTTCTGTCGGCGCCGCGCAAGCGCGACTACGTGCTGTCGTTCTGGGGCATCGTGGATCTCCTGGCCTGGCTTCCGGCCGCCCTTCTCTTCGTCCCCTCGATGCAGGCGATCCGGGTTCTGCGCCTGATCCGGCTTCTGCGACTCATCAAGCTCTTCGACACCGCACCTGCGCTTCACCGGCTCGCACGCGCCTTCTCCAAGGTGCGGGCCGAGCTCGTGGTCTGGGGCGTGCTGTCGGCGCTTCTGCTCTATGTCGCGGCGGTCGGGATCTATGTCTTCGAAAACCCGGCGCAGCCCGAGGTGTTCTCGTCGATCCCGGCCTCGCTCTGGTGGTCCGTGGTAAGCTTCACCACCGTGGGCTACGGAGATATGTTCCCGATCACGCCGGGGGGCCGTATCATGACCACCTTCATGCTCTTCATCGGGCTGGGGATCTTTGCGGTCCCCGCCGCCATCGTCACAACGGCGCTTCTGGAAGCAGAGACCAACGTCCGACCCCGGTCGGAACGCGGGCAGGCCGATGATGAAACCTGAAACCGAAACCAAATCACCAACTGGGAGACTGACATGAAACTTGTCACCAAACTTCTGGCCGGGGCCGCTCTTGGCCTCGCCATGGCCGGCGCGGCGGTCGCGCAGGACAAGACCAAAGTGGGCTTCATCTACGTGGGCCCCGTGGGCGACGGCGGCTGGACCTATGAACACGACCAGGGCCGTCTGGCACTGGAGGAGGAATTCGGTGACGCCATCGAGACCGTCTATCAGGAGAACGTGCCGGAAGGTGCCGACGCCGAGCGCGCGATCACGCAGATGGCACTGTCGGGCGCGGACCTGATCTTCACGACGTCCTTCGGCTACATGGACCCCACCATCGCCGTGGCCGAGAAATTCCCGGACGTGAAGTTCGAACACGCCACCGGCTACAAGACGGCCGACAACGTGGGCGTCTATTCGGCGCGCTTCTATGAAGGCCGCGCCGTACAGGGACACATCGCGGGCAACCTGACCGAGTCGAACATCATCGGCTACATCGGCTCCTTCCCGATCCCCGAGGTCATCCGGGGCATCAACTCGGCCTATATCCACGCCAAGAAGGTGAACCCCGACGTCCAGTTCAAGATCGTCTGGGCCTATACCTGGTTCGACCCGGCGAAGGAGGCTGATGCCGCCAAGGCGCTCATCGAACAGGGTGCGGACGTGATCCTTCAGCACACCGACTCGACCGCGCCGCAGGCCGCCGCGCAGGAGGCGGGCAACGTCTACACCTTCGGTCAGGCCTCGGACATGATCGAATATGCCCCCATGCCGCGCGTGTCCTCGATCATCGACAACTGGGCCCCCTACTACATCGCACGCACCAAGGCCGTGATGGATGGGACCTGGGAAAGCGACAACACCTGGGACGGCATCGGCGCCGGCATGGTCGGCATCGGCGAGATCACCGACGCGGTGCCCGCAGAGGTGAAGGAAGAAGCGCTGGCGCTCGCGGATTCTATCGCTGCGGGCGACTACCACCCCTTCACCGGCCCGATCAACAAGCAGGACGGCTCGGCCTGGCTTGCCGAGGGCGAGACCGCCGATGACGGCACGCTCGCCGGCATGGACTTCTACGTCGAAGGCATCGAAGGCGACATCCCGAACTGATCTCCAAGCCTGGGAAGGAGAAGGCCCTGCCGCGTGCAGGGCCTTTTTCATTGTGGGCATCGGGTCACAGCTATAGCGCGCTTCCCTCTCGCCGTTTGTCATGAGAGGAATGCAACATGACGGATTTCATCATCATAGGCGGCGGGGTCGCCGGCCTGTCGGCGGGGGCCCATCTCGCGCCCCACGGGCGTGTGACGCTGATCGAGGCAGAGACGCAGCTTGGCCACCATGCGTCTTCACGGTCTGCGGCGATGCATATCCCGAGCTATGGCGCGGGTCCGGTCAAGGCGATCTCGGAAGCCTCGACCGAGGCGCATCTTGAGGCTGGCGTGTTGACGCCGCGGGCGGTGATGCTCGTAGGCCGCCCCGAGGATAGTGCGGGGTTCGAGGCCGAATGCGCGGCCCTGCGCATGACCCGGATCGACGGGGACGAAGCGCGGCGGATCGTGCCGCTCCTGTCGCCCGAGGTGACGCTGACCGCGATCACACACGACGCCTGGGACATCGACACTGACGCGCTCCTGCAACGCTATGCCCGCAGCATTCGCGAGACCGGGACCATCGTCACTGGGAAACCGGTAACGGCCATCGAACAGGACGAGGGACTGTGGCGGGTCACGGCGGGCGAGACCTTTGCCGCCCCCGTCGTCGTGAACGCGGCCGGACCCTGGGCCGATGTCGTGGCAGGGCTGGCCGGGATCGCACCCATCGGGTTTGTTCCCCTGCGCAGGTCGATGGCTCGGATCGGCGTTCCGGGCGGGTATGACGCGCGGGACTGGCCGATGCTGATCGGGGCGGCGGGCGACTGGTACGCCAAACCCGATGCCGGCGCGCTGATCGTGTCACCTTCGGAAGAGGACTTGCTGGAGCCCCATGATGCCTGGGCCGACGACATGGTTCTGGCCGAAGGGCTTGCCGCCTTCGAGGAGGATATGACGGCCCCTGTGGAGCGGATGATCGCGAACTGGGCGGGATTGCGGACCTTCGCCCCGGACCGGCTCCTCGTCATCGGTCCGGAGCCGGACGCGCCCGGGTTCTACTGGATGGCAGGTCAAGGCGGATACGGGTTTCAGAGTGCGGCCGCGGCAGGGCGACTTCTGGCCGCACGCGTGCTGGGTCAGACGCCGGACCTCGACACACAAACGGCGGATGCCTTTCTGCCGTCGCGGTTTCGCTGACCGCCCTGCGCGGGTTTTGACAAGGGTCAAGTGAAAGGAACGGAAACGGCGTCATAAGCGCCCTTGGGGGGATGAACGACCAAGGTCCGCGGGCCGGGGAGACAGAATGGACGAAAGCCCCCTCAAGGGTCTCATGGACCCCGACACGATCGCCGTTTTCGGCGCGTCAAATAACGATGGCAGCGTAGGTGCGCTGGTCCTGCGAAACCTCGTGAGCGGCGGCTACGAGGGCGGTATCTTTCCGGTCCATCCGACAAGCGAAACGCTCGCCGGACTGCCCTGCCATCGAACACTGTCGGAGATCGACACCGAGGTCGATCTGGCCGTCATCGCCACGCCCGCGGCCCAGGTTCCGGGCATCATCCGCGACTGCGGCGAGGCAGGCATCCGCAATGCCATCGTGCTCTCTCCCGGGTTCGGCGAGGGCGAAAGTGCCGACGCCGGGAAACGCTACGAGGACGACCTGCGTGAAACCGCGAAGCGGGCGGGCGTTCGGTTCATGGGGCCCAACTGCGTGGGTCTTGTGCGGCCCTGGGCCAAGATGAACGCGAGCTTCCTGCGCGTCGCCACCCCGAAAGGCCGGCTTGCGCTCATCTCCCAGTCGGGCGCGCTGTGTTCCGCGATCTCGGACTGGGCGGGGCCGCACCACCTTGGCTTTTCGGCGCTTGCCAGTCTTGGAAATTCGACCGACATCGACTTTGGCGAGATGCTGCAATACCTCGCCTCGGATCCGCACACGGACGCGATCCTTCTCTACGTCGAGGGTGTGCGTAACGCGCCCGGCTTCATCTCGGCGCTGCGCTACGCCGCGCGCCTGAAGCCGGTGATCGTTCTGAAATCGGGCCGCCATGCGGGCTCTGCCGAGGCATCCCATACCCATACCGGCGCGCTGATCGGATCGGACGCGGTGTTCGACGCGGTGATGGAGCGCACGGGCGCAGTGCGCGCGATGACCTTCGGCCAGCTCTTCGCCGCCGCCGAGATCCTGTCGTCGACCAAAAAGGCCACTGGGAACCGGCTGGCGATCATCGCGAACGGGGGCGGCGCCGGGGTTCTGGCGGCCGACCGGGCGGCGGATTTGTCGGTCGACCTCGCCCGGATCGCGCCCGAGACCCGGGCCGCCATGGCTGGGGCCCTGCCCGCCTATGCGGCACAGGGGAACCCGGTCGATATCCTGGGCGATGCCGGACCCGAGGCCTTTGCGGCCGCGGTCAAGGCCACCTATGCCGATCCCGACACCGACGGGCTTCTGGTCATGCTCACGCCGCAGGCGATGACCGACCCGACGGCGGTGGCGCAGGCCGTGGTAGATGCCCTCCCGAAGCGGCGCACGAAGCCGGTCCTCGCCTGCTGGATGGGCGAGGCCGTGGTGGCCGAAGGGCGCCGGGTCCTGTCGTCGAACGGCGTCGCCGACTTCATTTCGCCCGAGCGAGCTGTCGAGGCGTTTTCCTACCTTGCGCGGCACCACCGTAACAGAAAACTGGCGCTGGAGAATCTTCGTCCCATGTCGCCCGAGAACGCGCCCGACCTCGAAGGGGCGCGGATGATCATCGAGGCGGCGCTCGCGGAAGACCGCGAGATGCTGACGGACATCGAATCCAAGGCGCTGCTGAAGGCGTTCAGGATACCGATCAACCTGACCGTGGAGTGCGAAACGCCGGCCGAGGCGATCGTCGCGGCCCAGACCGTGGGCTATCCGGTGGCGATGAAGATCCTGTCGCCCGACGTCACGCACAAATCGGACGTCGGCGGTGTGCGCGTGGGCATCGGCGATCCGACCGAGGTGAAACGCGCCTTCCGCGACATCACCGAACGCCTGCGCCGGATGCGCCCGGACGCGCGGATCAAGGGCGTGACGGTCGAAGCCGTTTCCACCATCGAGGCGGCGCGCGAGCTGGTCATCGGCGCGAGCCGCGATCCGGTGTTCGGGCCGACGATCCTGTTCGGTGCGGGGGGCACGGCGGTCGAGGTGCTGAACGACAGCGCCGTCGCGCTCCCCCCGCTCAATGCCGTGCTGGCCGAACGGCTGATCGACAAGACGCGGGTGGCGCGACTGCTGGAGGCGTTTCGCGACATGCCCGCCGCCGACCGCCGCGGGGTCGTCAACGTGCTGCGCCGGGTCTCGGCGATGGTGAGCGAGCTACCCGAGATCGTGGAGCTGGACATCAACCCTTTGCTGGCGGGGCCGAACGGGGTCATGGCGGTGGACGCGCGGGTGCGCGTGGCTCGACCGCCGGCGATGGACGGGCAATACGACCACATGGCGATCCATCCCTATCCGCGTCATCTGGTCGAGGTCGATCACCTCTCCGACGGCACGCCATTGGTCATCAGGCCGATCCGGCCCGAGGATGCCAAGAGTGAGCAGGACTTCGTGAAGGCCCTGTCCAAGGAAAGCCGGATGTTCCGCTTCATGGGCGTGCTGAACGAGCTGTCGCCCGAAATGCTCGTGCAGTTCACCCAGATCGACTACCGCCGCGAAATGGCCCTGGTCGCCATGGCCGAGATCGACGGTCGCGAGGTGCAATGCGGCGTGGCGCGCTATGTCATCAATCCGGACAACCGGAGCGCTGAGTTCGCCATCGTGGTGGGCGATCAGGTCAAGAAACAGGGCATCGGCACGCGGCTCATGAAGGCGCTGTTCCGGGCGGCGCGGGACCATGATCTGTCTGTGATCGAGGGCACGGTGCTGCGCAACAATGCACCGATGCTGGAATTGATGCGCGACCTCGGCTTTTCGGTGCGCGGCGATCCGGAGGACCGGGACATCGTGATCGTGGAACGGCGGCTGTGATCCGGGCCGCCGCGCTTGATATGGCGCAAGGCGCAGGGGGCCGCGCGGCGCCATGGTGGAAACACCGCCGAGGGAGGGCACATGCTGGGTTACATTTCGCACCACGAGTGCATGGATCACGATGCCGGGCCGCATCATCCCGAACAGGCGGCGCGGTTGACCGCCATTTCAAACCAGCTCATTTCCTCGGGGCTCGATTACGTGCTCCGGCACTACGACGCGCCGCGCGTCACGCGCGAACAGCTCGAACGGGTGCATGATCCGGCCTATCTCGACCGCGTCTATGCCATTGCACCGGGCGAAGGGATGCGCTCGGTCGAGGTCGACGGCGACACGGTGATGTCGCCGGGCACGCTGCGCGCCGCCGAACGGGCCGCAGGCGCGGGGGTGATGGCAGTGGATCTGGTGATGCGTGGCGAGGCGGGGCCGGTCTTCTGCGCCGTGCGCCCGCCGGGCCATCATGCCGAAAGGGCCGTAGCGATGGGGTTTTGCCTGTTCAACAACGTGGCCGTGGCTGCCGGACATGCACTGGCGGCGCACGGGCTCACGCGGGTCGCCATCGTGGATTTCGACGTGCACCACGGCAACGGAACCGAAGACATCTTCCGGAACGAGCCCCGGGTGCTCTTCTGTTCGAGCTTCCAGCACCCATTCTATCCCTTCACGGGGCACGAAAAGGAAACCGCCAACCTCGTGGACATTCCCTTGTCGGCAACGGCGGGGTCGAAAGAGTTCCGCGCGGCGGTGTCGGAGCACTGGCTTCCCGCGCTCGACGCTTTCGCGCCGGAGCTGGTGATCATCTCGGCGGGCTTCGACGCCCATGTGGCCGACGATATGTCGAGCGTCTCGCTGACCGACGACGATTACGAATGGGTGACGAAGGCGCTCCTTGACGTGGCCAACCGCCATTCGCAGGGACGGATCGTGTCGATGCTCGAGGGCGGATACGAGCCAGCGGTGCTGGCCCGCTCCGTTGTCCGCCACCTGAACGTGCTGATCGGCTAGGACGGGCGCGGGCCCTTCCCGCCGCCGTCAGAGGAGAATGCCCGCGAAATAGGCCGACAGTCCGGCCGTGTCGCCGATGGGCAGGATCTGTCCGACATACTGGTCGGGGCGCACGATGATGACCGCGCCCTTCTCCTTGTCGATGCCTCGCAGGTCATAGATGTTGCGCCCTTCACGCGGGTCGATGCAGAAGAGTTTCTCGTGATCCTGAAGGCCGAGCTTGCCCTTGGTGGGCTTGGTCGCCGAAGGAGCGGCGGTCAGGTCGATGGTGTCGAACCGCTCCTGAACGATCGTGCGCACGTCGATGGTGGCGTCGATGTCATCGCCCGGCTGGCGGTGCTTCAAGATCGGCGAGGCCGGATCAGTCGCGAGCCAGGTGACGAGGTCATAGGCAGACGTCTCGTCGGCACCGGCGAAGATATAGACGCGGAACCGGCCATCGGCGTCGTGAACATGGCCAAGCTGCTGCGCCATCGCATCCGCTGCGCGCACAACGGGGGCGGAGTGGAAGCGTTTGCCGATGGGCTCTCCAGTGGCCAGCGCCTGGTGAGTGGGCGCGGCGGTGAGAGCGCTTTCATCGTAGCGCACGGCCAGTCCGGCGGTGAACTCGCCGTTCAGCTTGAAGTGCTGAATGAAACGCGGCTCGTCGGTGCCGTCCAGTTCGCTCTCGCCCAGGGGGGCCGACATGATCCGCGCCCATTTGTGGTCGGTTTCCACGAGACGCCGCGCCTCTTCCCGGCGTTCGGTCGTATAGGAATGCAGGAGCGCCTTTGGCGCACGACCGCGCAGGACGAGACCCAGTTTCCAGCCCAAGTTGAAGGTGTCCCCCATCGAGACGTTCATTCCCTGCCCCGCCTTGGGGCTGTGGGTGTGACAGGCATCGCCGGCCGTGAACACGCGCGGCGTCCGCGTCGCCGTTTCGCCGTCGGGCACGTCGTCGAAACGGTCCGTGATGCGGTGGCCGATTTCATAGACGGACCACCAGACGACCTCTTTCACGTCGAGTGTATAGGGCGCCATGATCCGGTTCGCCGCCGCGATCATGTGGGTTTCGTTCAGATTGCGCGCCGACACCCGTTCGTCGGGGTTGAGCTTGTCGAGCTCCACATACATGCGAAACAGATAGCCGCCCTCGCGTGGGAGGATCAGGATATTGCCTTCCTTGCGCGATGTGATGAGGTTCTTGTAGCGCACATCCGGGAAATCGGTGTTGGCGAGGATATCCATCACGCCCCAGGCCTGATGCGCCGCGTCCCCCACGAGCTTGCCGCCAATTGCCGTGCGCACGTTGGAGCGCGCACCGTCGGCGCCGATCACGTAATTCGCGCGGACCGTCGTGGTTTGACCTGCTTTCGGGCCCTCGGTGTATTCGAGGGAGACGATCACCGGGTGATCGTCGGTCGTCGTGTCGATGGTGAGATCAGCGACCTTGAGGCCGTAATCCGGTTCGAGCCGGGTCGGCGACTTGCGGGCCACGTCGAGGAACAGCTCGTGGATACGCGCCTGGTTGATGAGCGTGTGGGGCATTTCCGACAGGTCGTCGGCCACGTCCTGTACCCGGCCCACCCGGCGGATCGCATCGGGATTCGCAGGATCGGGCATCCAAAAGTTGGTCTGGTTCACCCAATAGCTCTCGCGTTTGACCTTTTCGCCGAACCCGAAAGCCTGAAACATCTCCATCGACCGCACGTTCACGCCGTCCGCCTGCCCTTTTTCCATCGGGCCGGGCTTGGGTTCGACGATCATGGTGGTGAATTCAGGGAACTGCGCCATCTGCGCGGCCATGCAGAGACCCGCCGGGCCACAGCCCGCGATCAGGACATCGACCTTTTCGGGAAGCGGATCGCCCGGTTTGCGATGCCCCGCGGCTGTGGGATGCACGTCAGGATCGCCGCCCCGGAAACCGTCGACATAATACTGCATGGAGATCCTCCCTCTGGGTTCAGGGGTATTGATATCTATACATACTATTTTCCGTCAAGGAAAAAATATGTATGCAAATCAGATCCTGCAAGCTATTGATCGAATGATGGAATAGCAGGTCTGCGATGGAAGCTTACGGCATGGCCGGGCATCTTGTCCGGCGACTCAACCAGATTTCCGGGGCGGTTTTCGCGCGCCGCATGCAGGAGGCGGGGGTCGATCTGACCTCGGTCCAGTTCGCGGCGATGGATGCCCTCGCGAGCCATCCGGGGATCGACCAGGCCGGGGTGGCGGCCCGGATCGCCTATGACCGGGCGACGATCGGCGGCGTCATCGACCGGCTGGTGGGCAAGGGTTATGTCGAGCGGATCGTGTCGAAACGCGACCGGCGCGCGCGGGAGGTGCGGCTGACGACAGAGGGGGCGCAGGTCTTCGAGGAAATTCTTCCCATCGTGCGGGACTTGCAGGACGAGATCCTCGGCGGGCTTTCGGAGGAAGAGCGCGGGGCGTTTCTGGCGCTGGCGCAGAAGGCGGTAGAAGGCGGGAATACGCCATAGGACTTGTTTGCGGGAAACACGGGACAGCGTTTGTTGGATCGACTTTCGCTTGCGCGAAATCCGACCGGCTGGGGGAGGTTTCACCTCCCCCAGACCCCCACCAAGGTATTTATGAAGCAGTGAAGGAACGAAGGGCTTTGTCTGGACGCGGCCGTCAGACCAGGTCCCGAGCGTGCAGGAGAGCGGTCAACTCGGCCAGGCTCTCTTCCTCGGTTTTGCCGGAGGTGTCGAGGCTTTCCTCGGCCTTCTCGTAGAGCGCTTCGCGCGAGGTGAGGATGGATTTGAGCTGATCCATGGCCTCCGGGTTGCCGGCCATGGGGCGTTCGTCGCCCTGTTCGCGCACGCGCGCCATGTGTTCGGCGGGGGTCGCCTTGACCCAGATGGTGTGGAAATGGGTGAGCAGGCGGTTGTAGGTCTCGGGCTCGGCCACGATGCCGCCCGCGACGGCGAGGATCATCGTGTCATGGGTCGCGATGACCCGCGACAGGGCTTGCGCCTCGAGCCGGCGGTATCCTTCCTGACCGTAGAAGGCCATGACCTCGTCCACCGGCATGCCGGCCTGTTCCTCGATTTCGCGATTGAGTTCGACGAAGGGGATGCCGAGCGCCTGTCCGGCCCGGCGTCCGAGCGTCGATTTCCCGGCGCCGCGCAGCCCGATGAGACAGACTCGATGGGCGCGTTTCTCGGTCGCGGGTTCAGGCGAGAGCGTTGCGCGGACCGTGGCCTGAATGTCGGCGTTGGCGGTGCGGTAGAGATCGGCGATCCTGAGCGCATCGGAGGTCCAGGGATCGTCCTCGCCCACGAGCCATTCGATCTTGTGATCGAGGGCATAGGCGACCTTCTGCAAGAGTGCGATGGAGATGTTGCCCTCGCCCGCTTCGAGCTGGGCCAAGTAGCGAGGTGAGACGCCGGATCGTTCCGACAGGACCCGGCGCGGGATACCCTTGCGGTCCCGCGCCCGGCGGACGCGTTCCCCCACGCGGGCGATGAGGTCGTCGGTCAGGCGGTCAGCCTCGTTCCGGACCTCGGTCTGGGCCTGCGCTTCGCCCCGGAAGTTGGTGATCTCGCTCATCGGGTCCGGCTAAATGTTCCTTATAGTGCACTGAATCTAGGCGGTGTGAGGGATAGGGGCAAAGGGTTTCGCGCATTAATCGGGATATAGTGCACAAAATCCTCAGCTCGGCAGATGCGCCTCCAGCGCGCGGCGCAGGTGAGCGGGGATCGTCTGCTTTTCGAACGTCGAGGCGACGGTCACGACCTCGACGAAAGTACCCTGAAAGCACAAGGTTCCATTCTGGAAACCTTCGACCTGAAAGGTGACCGATGCGGTGCCGAGTTTCGTGGGGAAGACGCGGCAGATGAGTGGATGGCGCGGCGTGACCGGCGCGCGGAAGTCGATGGACATATGCACGAAGGGCATGCCCATGTCGTTGTCCAGCTCCTGCACGAACCAGCCGCCGCCGAGGTGGGCGTGTAGGAAGGCGTTGATGCTATCGAGGCACCAGTTCGGGATGCGGCCGGTATAGGCGATCTTGGCCGGGTCGCAGTCGCCCCAGCCCACCATGATCTCATGCTCGAAAGTCATCAGTAGGTCTCGACGTGGTAACGCCCCTCTTCACGCATCTTGTCGCGGATCGGTTTCCATTCGAGCCCTTCGCCGCGTGCGATGTCGGCCAGCGCTTCTTCCACGCCCTGCTCCATCTCTTTCTTGCCACAGATGTAGACATAGGCCTTGTCGGACTTGAGAAGCTGGGCCACGCGCTCCTTCTCGTCCCGCAGCTTGTCCTGCACGTATTGCTTGGGCTGATCGTCGAGCCGCGAAAAGGCAAAGACCTTGTGCATATAGTCGTCCGGCACCTTCTTGAGCGGGCCGAAATAGGGCAATTCACCTTGCTTGCGGGCCCCGAAGACGAGCGTCAGCTTGCCCTTGTTGGTCGGCATCTCGCGCTGACGGCGCATGGTGAAGCCGCGGAAGGGGGCCGAACCCGTGCCGGTGCAGATCATGAGAAGTTCCGCATCCGGATCGGAGGGAAGAAGGAAGGTCGAGCCGAAAGGCCCGGTGACCTTGACCTGATCGCCTTTCTTCAAATCGCAGACATAGTTCGACGCGACCCCGTGCAACTCGCGCTTCACGGTGAGGGACATGTTGTTGTAGCCGGGGCGTTCGCCGTCACGGGGCGAGGACACGGAATAAAGACGCGGCAGGTGAGGTTTTCCGTCCGCGGTCTCGCCGGGTGGAATGATTCCGACCGATTGACCCTCGAGCGCGGGCATCGGGGCGGCGCCGAAGTCGAGGATGATGTGGCGGACGTCGGCATCGCTGTCTTCGGCGGTCAGGCGGTAGTTGCCTTGCACCGTCGCAATCACCGGTTTGCCGAGGTTGTAGAGGTTCACCGTCGCCTTGGACGCGGTCTTGGGCGCGACCGATTTGCCGCCCGCACCGGAATGCGCTTCGGCGAGGAGCGCGGCCATCGCTTCGTCGAGAGCCTCCATGCTGCCGTCCCCGTCGGCCGAGGGCGCGATGTCTTCCTGTGCCGGAAGCTCGTCCCAGCCGAATTGGTCGTCGAGCGAATAGGGTTCGGCGACCACGCGCCATTCGTCGATGGAGCCGGTCGGGCAGACCGGGATGCAGTCCATGCAGAAGTTGCACTTTTCCGCGTCCACCACGACGTTGTCGTCATTGTGGGTGATCGCCTCGATCGGGCAGGTCATCTCGCAGGTGTAGCAACGGATGCAAATTTCCGGGTCGATCAGGTGTTGCTTGAGCGGCTTGTTCATCTGGCTGGTCCTGCGGCGACGATTATGGGGGAGCGCCCCGGAGCGACATCGGGGCGCGAATTGATCTGGCTTGATCGGGCGCAAGCGTCCGAGGCAATGTGACCGGGGTCTCAGCGATTGGCCTATTTGGCCTTGAGCACCATGTCCGGCACGACGAGCGCCTCGATCAACTCATGGCAGAGGCCTTTGCAATCGGTGCACCCGACACAGCCGGACTTGAGGCCGGTGAGCGTGGCGCCGAGTTCACGTGTGCGCGGGGCGAAACCCGCCTTGCGGTCGATTTGCATGGTGTCCTCCCGTTTGGTGAGGTGGGCGAGGTTGCCCTCGCCCGATCCTATCACGTGGTTTGGCCTACGCCATATGGAGCTTCACGTATTCGAAGTCACCGGGCTTGTTGTCGATGCCGACTTTCGGCGGGGCGATCCAGCCCGCATATTGGCCCGGCTCGGTCACGGGGACCATGAGCGACTGGATGAAGTCGCCATCCGCGTGGGTGGGGAGCCATTGCGGGATGCCTGCGTCATAGTCGGCGCCCGACACCATCACCCCTTCGGGGTTGAAGTTGTGGCCGGCGAAAACACCGATCTTGCGGTTGAAGCTCTCATGCGGAAGCTTCAGCTCGAACTGAACGCCGGACTTCTCGGTGATCTTGTTCCAGCGGCCCACGCCGCCGGCGGCATCGTTGATGTAGTCGTCACGCAGGCGCATGTTGATCGCGGTAAGCGCGGGCACCTCGCGCTGCACGACCTTGCCGTCCTCGAAGTCCCAGACCTTGTAGGTCGCGTCCTTGAGTTGGTGGTCGTCGTCGATCCGGTGCTCATGGTAACGGCCCTTGATCCCGGCGTTGAAGGCGTTCGCCGCGTTAGTCGACACTTCCTGCCCGAAGAGGTCGAGCGAGAGCGTGTAGTGCAGGTTCAGCTTCTTCTGGATCGTGGGGAGGTCGATGACGCCCAGCGAGCGGATCTTCTCGATGTCGTAGGGGTCTTCGATGCCGTTCTCGCGCATCACCTGACAGGTCCGCTCGATGGTGCGGCCGACGCCGGTTTCGCCCACGAACATATGGTGGGCTTCTTCGGTCAGCATGAAGCGACAAGTGCGCGACAGCGGGTCGAAGCCGGATTGCGCCAGCGACTCGAGCTGCATCTTGCCGTCACGGTCGGTGAAATAGGTGAACATGAAGAACGACAGCCAGTCCGGCGTTTCCTCGTTGAAGGCGCCGAGCATACGCGGGGCTTCTTCCGACCCGGAGGAGCGGATGAGCAGGTCGTCGGCTTCTTCGCGGCCGTCTTTGCCGAAGTATTTCTGGAGCAGATAGACCATCGCCCAGAGGTGACGGCCCTCTTCCACGTTCACCTGGAAGAGGTTGCGCATGTCGTAAAGCGACGGCGCGGTGAGGCCCAGGAAGCGCTGCTGTTCGACAGACCCCGGTTCGGTGTCGCCCTGAATGACGATGAGGCGCTTCATGAGGTTGCGGTATTCGCCAGGCACTTCCTGCCAGGCGGGCTGGCCGTAGTGTTCACCACAGGGGATCGTGCGTCCTTCCACCTGCGGAGCAAGGAGCACGCCCCAGCGGTATTCCGGCATCTTCACGTAATCGAATTTCGCCCAGCCCTTCGGGTCCACGGACACCGCCGTGCGCAGGTAAACCATGGACTTCTGGAATTTCTCGGGGATCAGGTCATTCCACCAGTTGATGTAGCCGGGGTGCCATTTTTCAAGCGCCTTCAGCACCTTGCGGTCGGCGGAGAGGCCCACATTGTTCGGGATCTGGGTGTCGTAGCTGACGTTGATGAGATCGGCCATGTCGTCTTCCTCCTATACCGCGCTTACACGCGTTCCATGTTGTAATCGCCGCGCACGCCGGTGCCGTAGCGCTGAAGCGCCCCGTCCTTGCCCACGGCGTTCGGGCGGTTGAAAATCCAGTTCTGCCAGGCGGTCAGGCGACCAAAGATGCGGGTCTCCATCGTCTCGGGTCCGGCGAAGCGCAGGTTGGCCTCCATCCCGGTCATCGCGTCGGGGGAGAAGGACGCGCGCTCTTCCATGAAGATGCGGATTTCGTCGTCCCAGTCGATGTCGTCGAGGATCATGGTCACGAGACCCTGCTCGTCGGCCGCTTCTGCCTCGAGCGCCTCGCCAATGGCGGCGCGCGCCGCTTCGAGGCTTTCGGGTTCACCAAGGAACCGGGTTTCGAGCCGCGACAGGTCGTTGCCCATCGGGTAGAGACCGAAGTTCGAATTGGACAGCGTGATCGTCGCGGTCGGACGATTGTCGCCCTCGAACTCGTCTTCCATCATGTAGCTGCGGTCGACGGCGAAGAGGATCTCTGCCAGCACACCGGCGTAGCAGGACCCGTGCTCGACCAGAGCGGCAAGCGACCGGGAGGTGACGTCGATCCGTTTCAGGACGCGCTTCCAGTATTGCAGGATCTCGTTCGCGAGCCAGTTGTCGGCATTGGCGGTCAGGATCTCCTCGTGGGCGATGACCTGTTCCGGGTCGCCCTGCGTGCGGAAGACCCAAAGGCCAAGCTCCATCTCGTTGAGACGCAGGTGCAGGATCGCATCGTCCAACTCGCGGGCGAGCTTGAGCATGTAGCCCTGATCGCCCTGGGCCACCACGTCGTCGATGGAGGCGGGAGCGTCGGCATTGGGACCAGCGAGGGTGATCGTGGCCTTCCGGCCGTCACGGTCGATCTCGACTTCGACGAGGTCATAATGAACCGCATCGGCTTCGACCTTGCGGTCGATAGGGCCGAGGGTGATGCCCTGCGCCACATCCGCCTTGGACGAATTGGCGGCAAACTCGCGCGCACGTTCCGCGACGGTCTCATCGAACTTCGAGTTCGGGATCACCTCGTCCACCAGGCGCCAGTCCACGGCGCGCTTGCCTTTCACGCCCTCTTCGATCGAACAGAAGATGTCTGCCCGGTCGCGGCGCACCTTCCGCTTGTCGGTCACGCGGGTGAGGCCCCCGGTGCCCGGCAGCACGGCCAGAAGCGGCACTTCGGGCAGCGCGACCGAGGACGTGGAGTCGTCGGTCAGCATGATGTGGTTGCAGGCAAGCGCGAGCTCATAGCCACCGCCTGCGCAGGCGCCTTTGACGGCCGCGATCCATTTCTGGCCGGAGTCCGCTTCGGCGGCCTCGAAGGTGTTGCGGGTCTCGTTGGTGAACTTGCAGAAGTTGACCTTGTGCGAGTGGGCTGCGCCGCCCAGCATGCGGATGTTGGCACCTGCGCAGAAGACCTTGTCCTTGGCCGACTTCATCACCACGGTCTTCACTTCCGGGTGCTCGAAGCGCATCCGCTGGACCACGTCGGCCAGCTCGATATCGACGCCGAGATCGTAGGAGTTGAGCTTCAGCTGATAGCCGTCGAACAGGCCGCCGTTTTCGTCCACGTCCATGAAGACGGTGGCCACGGGGCCGTCATATTCCACTTTCCAGTGGCGGTATTTGGACGGGTCGGTCCGGAAGTCGATCACCTTGCTCATGGCGGGGTCTCCTTGTTCGCGTTGGAGGCAATATAGTGCGCGTCACGCTCCGCGTAAACCCTTACATGCACTATATTGCCAATTAAAGTTCATATATTTTATAGTAAGTTAAGCGACAGCAATTCACGCCAATGCGCTATTCTGCACTATAGTGCACATTTCTGGAGAGCGCGTTCGCGAGTGATTCCCGCTCCCGCCGCGCCCAGTCCACATGCCTGCCCTGCCCCGCCCGGGACAGGTGGTCGTCGATCAGGGGAAGGATCCGGGCGACAGCGTTGGGTCGATCCATGGCCAGCTTCAGCCGCGCATTGGCAAGTTGGATCAGCGCCGCCATCTCGGCCTTCTCGGGTGAATTCGGAGGCAGGTCCATCCAGACCGGCTCCCATGCCTCATGCGCTTCCCAGAAGAACCCGGCGCGATATTGCGCGAAGCCTTCGGCCAGACCGGACTCGATGCTTCCCTCGGGTGGACGGGCGTTGCGGCCCGGTATGTGGGGCTCCCGGGTCACACGCCTTCCGGCAGCGCCGCTTCGATGTCTTCGAGGCGACGGCAGAAGTCGGTGATCGCATCCAGCGTCTCGGTGGGTTTCTCGAGATGCGGCGCGTGACGGGCGCCGTCGATGATCGCGGTATCGACCGGGGAATAGGTGCGGCTCTCGATCTCTTCGATCTGGGCAAGCGTGCCGTATTGGTCGTCCCGCCCCTGGATCGCGAGGCAGGGAATGCGCCAGTAGTCGATGACCTCGGCCACGTTCCACGACCTGAAGCCGGGCGCGAGCCAGCTGTCATTCCAGCCCCGGAAGGTGTTCTCGGGATCGCGATGATACTTGGCCATACGGGTCCGCATGTCGGTCGTCTCAAAGGCGTCGCGCGCCTTTTCGATCTCGGCCAGCCCCAAGGGCTCGGTGAAGAAATGCGGTGCGATGAGAATGAGCGCGCGGACCCGCATGTCCGACACCCGGCCCGCGTATTCCGCCGCGATCGTGGCCCCGTCGGAATGACCGAGCAACACGAAACGATCGGAGTCGAGCGCGTCCAGAACCTCGGGCAGCACGTCAACGGCCTCACGGGTCATATAGTCGAGCGGTCGCGGCAGATCGGCCAGATCGGATTGGCCATAGCCCGCCCGGGAAAAGGCCATGACGCCGAATCCGGTGGCATTGGCGATCCGTTCGGGAAAGTCGCGCCACAGCGCCGTGGCCCCGAGCCCTTCGTGCAGCATGACGATGGTCGGCGCCTCCGACGGCGGCCGTCCCCAGCAGCGGTATTCGAGGCTCTTGCCGTCGGCCGTGAACGTTCCCTGGGTCCACTCCAAAGCCATCAGCAGGTTTCCCGAAGCTTGAACCGCTGGACCTTGCCGGTGGCCGTCTTGGGCAATTCGTCGACGATCTCAACCCAGCGCGGGTACTTCCACATGCCGATCTTGTCTTTCACGAAACTCTTGATGTCGTCCTGCGACGGGGGCGCTACGCCTTCTTTCAGCACGATATAGGCAGCAGGCTTGATCAGATCGCCGTCATCGGCACGCGCCACGACGGCGGCTTCGAGCACGGCGGGATGGTCGACCAACGCCTGTTCGACCTCGAAGGGCGACACCCAGATGCCAGAGACCTTGAACATGTCATCGGTCCGCCCGCAGTAGACATATCGACCCTCGGGCGTGCATTCGTATTTGTCGCCGGTGCGGGTCCAATGCCCCTGGAATGTCGCCTGCGACTTCGACCGGCGGTTCCAGTAGCCTTCGGCGCTCGACGGACCTCGGACGAGCAGCTCGCCCACCTCGCCCGGGGGCACGTCTTCGTCATGCTCGTCCACCAGCCGAACGTCGTATCCCGGCACGGCCTTGCCCGAGGTGCCATAGACGATGTCACCGGGCGCGTTGGACAGGAAGATGTGCAGCATCTCGGTCGAACCGACGCCATCGACGATGGGGGCTTTCCAGATCTTCTGCCAGCGTTCACCGACCTCTCGCGGCAGCGCTTCGCCCGCCGAGGTGCAGATGCGCACCTGATGATCGGGGTCAGTGCCCGCCTTTTCCTGCGCGGCGACCATTGCGGCGTAGAGCGTCGGCACGGCGCAGAAGACGGTGGGACGTTCGTTCGCAAGGATAGCCGAAACACTGTCTGGCGTCGGGCGGCCGCCGAAGATGATCGTCGTCGCCCCAACCGACATCGGGAAGCTCATCGCGTTGCCCATGCCATAGGCGAAGAACATCTTGGCCACCGAGAACACCGTGTCGTCCTCGCGAATGCCCAGCACCTGCGCGCCGAAGGTGTCGGCCGTCGCCTTGAGCGAGCCGTGCACATGGCGCACGCCCTTGGGCGTCCCGGTCGAACCGGAGGAATAGAGCCAGAAGGCGAGCTCGTCGGCAGAGGCGTCGCAAGTTTCCTCGACCTCGGCGCCCGCGACGAAATCCGCGAAGCTTTCGGTGCCCTCGGGTTTGTCGCCGACAACCACGACGCTGCGAAGAAAGCGGTTGCCGTCGATCGCGGGTTTCACGGTTTCCCAGAGGTCCCTGGACACCACGAGGATGGACGCACGGCTGTCCGCGAGGATCGCCTCGTAGACCTGCGCCGAGAGGAGCGTGTTCAGCGGCACCGGGATGGCGCCGGCCTTCAGCGCGCCCCAGAAGGAAATCGGGAACTCCAACTCGTCGCGCAGGATCATCGCGACACGTTCTTCGCGCCGCACCCCGTGGCGCAGGAGCGCACCCGCGAATTGACCGGACTGCTCGGCCAGTTCGCCATAGGTGAGCGACCGCTTCAGCCCGTCCGCCTCTCGGAAGGCGACCTTGTCCACGCGGCCTTCGGTCACGTGGCGGTCCACGAAATAGACCGCTGCGTTCTCGTTCGTCATGTGATCCTCCCTGCGGATGCCTCCTCGCACCCGGAAATGCTGTCTGTCCGGTTATTTGCCGGTGAATTCGATGGCGCCGTCAGGCAGGAGGTAGAGCACATAGGCTTCGCCTCCCGTGACGGTGGGATGATGGTCGGAGCCGGGCGGATAGACGTACCAGCCGGGCTCGAAGGCGTCGAATTTCGGCGCGCCCTTGAGGGGCATGATTGCGCCGATCTCACCCGTGGTGTGGACGTGGTGGGGGCCCTTGACGTCTTCCATGCGGACCACATCGACCGAAAAGCTTCCCGCAGAAGCCCCCGGTTTGATCGCGCGGCTGAACTTGATGCCGCCCGCTTCGCGCGACATGAGCCAACCTTCGGCCTCGCCCTGCGCGCAAAGCTCGGTCAGACGGCGGAAATCGTGGCCGTCTTTCGGGTATTCACGGTTGAGGAAATCGGCCATCGCATCGTCGAGCGGCACGCCCTCGAGCCGGGCGGCGATGGAACCAACGAGCATGGAGAACTCTTCTGCGGCGGACATGATCCCTCCCTGAACCTCATCGAGTCGCGTTGTGCTATATAATGCACATGTACCGGCATGTCGCAAGGGTAATGGGTGGAAGTTGCACTTTTGTGCATAATTGCTCGCCGTCGCTTTCCGGGCTTGGCGACACCGCGACCCATGTCCGACCGGGGCCCCGCTCATGCCCCGGGGGCCGGGGTCCTCAGGCGGCGATCATCTCGGCGAGATCTGCGTCGCAACGGGCGACCTGACGCGCGACGAGCGCGGCCACCCGCCGGATGCGGTCAGGGTCCGGGTGATGGTCCGCGACGGCGGCCATCCGGGCCCACATCGCCTGTTCCAGCACGCGCGCGGTCAGGCGCATGAAGGGCGTTGCGATCGGTCCCGGGTCGGACCCTTCCTCGAGATGCTTGCGCGCGGCTTCCCATGCCGCGAGCGCCCGCGCCGTGGCATCGCCCTCGATGCCCTTCACGAAGCGCACAAAAGCGTCCATCGCGGCGCCGTTTTCCAGTCGCAACAGGCGCGCGGCGAGACCCATGGCGTGAATGCCCGAAGCACCTTCATAGATCGCGGCGATTCGCAGGTCGCGGTAGGTCTGTTCGATCCGGTATTCCTGAAGGTAGCCATAGCCTCCCAAGACCTGCATCCCAGTCTCGGCAGCCCGCAACCCCTGTTCGGTCGCATACCACTTGATCACATGGGTGAGAAGTTCGAGGAGCCAGGGGTCGGAGCCAGACTCCAGCGTGACGAGCGCGAGGTGAGTCATCGCGCGCGCGCCCATGGCGACGGCGTCGATCTCGTCCAGCATCCGGCGCACGTCGCCGTGTTTGTCGATGGTGACAGGCCCATTCGCGTCGCGCCCCTGCACCCGTTCGGCGGCATAGCTCGCCGCGATGTCATAGGCCCGCGCAGAATGCGCGACGCCTTGCAGCGCCACATCCACCCGTGCATGGTTCATGATCTCGAACATCGCGCGAAGCCCCTGCCCCTCGGCCCCGATGAGCTCCGCCTCGGCTCCGTCGAAAGCGAGTTGGCTGGTCGGCTGGGCGTGAAGACCCATCTTCTCTTCGATCCGAGTCGTCTTGACCGCGTTGCGCGAGCCGTCCTCCAGCACCGTAGGGCAGGCGTAAAGCGACAGGCCCTTGACGCCAGAATCCATGTCACCTGACCGCGCCAGCACCATGTGAAGGATCCCCGGCGACAGGTCCTGATCGCCTCCGGAGATGAAAATCTTCTCGCCCGTGATCCGCCAGACATCACCATCCTTCACGGCCTTGGTGCGAATCCGAGACAGGTCGGACCCTGCCCCCGGTTCGGTGAGGGCCATGGTGCCCAGCACCTCGCCCGAAGCGAGCATCGGGAGATACTTCGTCCGCTGCTCTTCGGTTCCGAAATGCTGAAACACCCGGTTGTGGCCGACGGCCAGCGACACGAGCATCTGGAAGGAATGGTTCGCGCCCATAAGGATCTCGTGAACCACGCCGCCGGTCAGCCCGTCGACGCCCATGCCACCGTATTCCTCGGGAAGCATAAGACCGGGCCAGCCGCCCTCGACATATTGCGAGAACATGGCGTGGAACTCGGGCGGCAGCACCACCCGACCGTCGATTAGCTTCGCCCCGACACGATCGCCGATTTCGTCGGTGGGCGCGATGACCCCTTCCGCGAAGGCTACGAAGTGACTCGCGATTTCGCGCGACATCTCGGGGTCGTATTCGGCAACCGAGGCGCTGTCGACCACGTGGTTGAGAACGAAGTAGATGTCGTCGAGAGGGGCGGAAAAAGGCTTCATGTCAGTCGTCCAGGGGCTTCAGATCTTGATGCAGGCGGGATCGCTATCGGAATAGAGCCGGTCGAGGATCGCCTTTCGACGGTCGAGCACCTTGCGGTAGTTGAGGTTGCCCTTGGCCGTCATCTCGCCATCGGGCATCGATGGCGGTTCGGCCAGCACCACGGCACGGGCGACACGGGTGGAGGAGCCGGAGCCCTCGCGCGCACGTTCGGCCAGTCGCCGTTCTATGTCGGACAGAAGCGATCTGTCTGTGAGCGCGCCATTCGTTTCCGTATTTTTGTAACCCTGCGCCGAGAGCACGGCGGGGTTCGGGAAGATCATGAGGCCAATGTCGCCCTTGTCCGCGCCGGTCACGACGATGTCCTGCGCGATGGGCCCGATGCAGGCCAGCATGTCGAGCCGAAGCTGCGCCGCGCGGACCCACGTGCCGGTCAGGAGCTTGAAATCCTCGGACAGGCGACCGTCGAAGCGGAGGCCCTTGTTCGGATCATTCGCTTCAAGAAAGACCATCGCGTCGCCGGTGATGAAAAAGCCCTCATCGTCGAAGGCCTCGGCCGTCTTTTCCGGGTTGCCGAGATAGCCCGTGAAGATGTTTGGCCCGCGCACGCGCACTTCGCAGCGCATGTCGTCGTCCGGGATGAGCTTGACCTCGACACCCCGCATGGGCACGCCCACGATGCCGGAGCGGTCGGTCTTTTCGTGCTGGAGAAGGCAGGCGGGCGCGGTTTCCGTTAGTCCCCAGGAGGAGTTCATCAGCGGCACCTCACCAATTTCGGCCTTGGCGAGGTCCTCGAGCCCTTCCCAGACCTTTTGTGGCAGCGAGGCGCCCGCGTAGAAGATCATGTCAGCGTTTTCGAAGTAAGCCTTACGCAGATCGAGGTCGGTCTGCATCGCGTCGACGAGACCGGCAAAGCCCACCGGCACGTTGAAGGAGATGGTGGGCGAGACCGTCTTGATGTTCTCGATGGTCCGCTTGATCAGGGCGGGCACCGGCTTGCCATCGTCGATATAGAGCGTGCCGCCATTGGCAAGAGCGAGGTTGAAGTTGTGCGACCCGCCGAAGACGTGGTTCCACGGCAGCCAGTCGCAGAGCACCGGGGGATACTCCGACAAGAAGGGGAGCGCCGCCTGAAGCTGTGCCTGGTTCGTGCACATCATCCGGTTTGTCGTCGGCACGCCTTTGGGAGCGGAGGTCGAACCGGACGTCAGAAGGATCTTGCCCACCGTATCCGGGCCGGTCGCCGCATGGGCTGCGTCCACGTCGGCCTTGCCGCCCTTCAGGAGGTCAGAGAAGGGAGTGACGGCGGTATTCTTGCCCGGGTTTGTGGCCACGACCTCGATCCCGTCGAGGATGTCGGTGGCCAGCGCCTCGGCATAGTGATCGGCATCGACGGTATAGGCCATGCGCGGCTTCACCATCTCGACCGCGTGGCGCAGGCGGCCGTGCGCCCCGTGAATGAGCGCGTATTGCTCGGCCACGGGCACGACGGGCACGCCGACATATTGGCCCGCGAGCGCGATCAGCCCGTGATCGACGCCGTTACCTGAGATGACGATCACCGGCGTGTCGCCGTTCAGGCCCCGGTCAAGGAAGGCCGCCGCAATGGTGCGCACCTGTTCGAGCGCCTCCTTGTAGCTGACTTCTCGCCAGCCGGCCCCCTGCCGTTCGGCAAGGAATGTGCGGTCGGGGGCTTCTTCCGCCCAACGATGGAGCCAGTCGCCGGTGCGATCGGCCACGGGTCCGAGCGGCTGCGCGGCCGTGTAGATCATGGCGCCGTCGGCGCGGGTTTCCACGCGTGTGTCGTGGGGGGCGTATTTCGTAGCGGTCATGGGATCAGCTCCTCCCTGTTCCAGTTTCGATCATGGCGAGTGCTGCCAGCATTGTGCGGCGATCCTCGTCAGAGACGCCGGCGTAGAGCCGGGCTTCATGTGCGTGCACGGCCTCGGTCGCCTGGGCGAGAAGCCTCGCGCCAGCCGTCGTGAGCCGCAGCGCGTAGGCACGACGGTCGGATGGGAGCCGATCACGGCTGACCAGACCTTTGGACGACAGCTCGTCGGTGACGGCGACAAGATTGGGGCGTTCGACCGACAGCGCGGATGCCAACTGAGCCTGGCTAAGACCCGGATTCTCGCCGATCAGCACGAGCGCGGAGAACGTGATCATTCGGAGCCCGAGCGGCTCCAGCGTTTGAGCAAGATCGGTGTGGATCACGTTCCACGCGCGCTTCAGGTTGAAGCCCACGAAGGGACGCAGGGCTGCATCCGTGATCGTCGCCGGCGCTGTGATCTCATCCTCCCTCATCGCCATCACCGGAAGGTGGGGTCGCGTTTTTGAAGGAAGGCCGACAGCCCTTCCATCGCATCCGGCGAGGTCTGGGTCAGCGCGGCGCAGAGGCTTTCCGTGAACAGCCCGTCAGCCTTCGACATGTCCTCGATCCGCTGGAGCGCCTGGATCATGATATAGTTCGACAGCGGCGCGTTGCCGGCGATATTGCGTGCGAGGTCCTGCGCCTTGGCAAGAGCCTCTCCCTCGCCCACGGAATAGTGCGCGAGTCCGAGCGCCAGCCCTTCATCCGCGCCATACTTGCGCCCCGTGAGCATCATCTCGACCATGCGGTCGGCACCCAGGATGCGGCCCACCCGCACCGATGCGCCGCCACCGACGAAGATGCCGCGACGGCCTTCGGGGAGCTGGAAGATCGTCGACGGCTCCGCGATGCGCACATGCGTCGAGGTGGCGAGTTCCAGCCCGCCGCCGATCACCGCACCGAACATCGCCGAAACCACCGGAAGACCGCCATACTGAATTTTGTCCATCACGACGTGCCAGCCCCGTGAATGGCGCATGGTGCCCTCGGCGTCGCGCTGGGTGTGTTCCGCGAGGTCCAGGCCCGAGCAATAGTGTCCCTCGGTCCCCGTAAGCACCACAGCCTTCACGCCCGCGGGCGGGTTGGAGAAGAAACCGTCGAGCGCCGCAAGAAGCGTGTCGTTCATGGCGTTGCGTTTGCCGGGGCGGTTCATGGTGACCGTCGCTACCCCGTCCTCGGATACTTCGACCTTGATGATGTCTTCGGCCATGACGTTTGGTCCTTCGCGCTATTTGTTATCTCGTATACCCATCGGGGCGGCAAGAAGCCCCGGCGCCGGACGCCGGGGCCTGTGTCTTTCTAGTTGACGAGGAACAGCGTGATCGTCGGGAAGGCGATGAGCAGCCCCACGCGCACGATGTCCGAAGTGATGAAATACATCACCGCCTTGTAGGTCTCGACGATGGGCGTCTGCCGGTCCATCGCGTTGATGATGAAGAGGATCATGCCAACAGGTGGCGTAATCAGCCCGGTTTCCACCACGATCAGCACGAGGATGCCGAACCAGATCGCGGTCATCTCCATGCCGACTGCATTGGCGCGCGCTTCCGTCAGACGAACTCCAAGCTCGCCCGAGAGCTGCCGCGGCACCTCCTGCCCTGCAGCCATGAGCGCGTTGATCTGGTCCATCACATCCTGCGCGACCCCCTGCGCGGCTCCGGAGGCGATTGCCTCGCGGATCATGTCGTGTTGCATCGTCACGAAATCCACCATGCCGAAATCGAGCACCGAGATGATCGGGAAGAAGATCGGGATGGTGAGCAGGATCATGGAGAGCGAATCCATGAGGCAGCCCAGCACGAGGTAGAAGGCCAGGATGATGAAGAGCACGGTGTAAGGCGAATAGTCCTGTTCGCCGACCCAGTTCGCCATGGACTGGGGCACCTGGGTGACGGCGAGGAAGCCGTTGTAGAAGGCCGCGCCCAACACGATGAAGAAGATCATGGCCGTCGAACGGGCGGTGGCCGTGAAACTGCCGATCAACGATTGTCCGGTAAGACCGCCGTTGAAAAAGGCGATGATCCCGGTCCCGAGCGCACCGACCGCAGCCCCTTCGGTCGGGGTGAAGAGCCCGCCGTAGATGCCACCGACCACGGCGCCGAAGACGATGATCACGGGCCAGACCGCGAACATCGCACGGAACCGCTCCGCCATCGGAACCGGATCACGTACACCGGCGCTTTCCGGGTTCACGCGTGCGTAGATCGAGATCACGATCATGTAGCCGAAGGCCGCGAGGAGGCCGGGGATCAGCGCGGCGGCAAAAAGTTTGGCGATGTTCTGCTCGGCGAGGATGGCATAGATCACCAGCACGACAGAGGGCGGGATGAGGATGCCAAGGGTGCCGCCGGCGGCCAGCGTCGCGGTGGAAAACCCGCCGGCATAGCCATATTTGCGCAATTCGGGAAGAGCGACGCGCCCCATGGTGGCGGCGGTCGCGAGCGACGAGCCGCAGATCGCGCCGAAGCCCGCGCAGGCGCCGATGGCGGCCATGGCGACCCCGCCCCGCTTGTGTCCGATCCAGCTTTCGGCAGCCTTGAAAAGCGCCTGGCTCATGCCGCCCAGCGTCGCGAAATGCCCCATCAGGAGGAACATCGGCACGATGGACAGGGAATAGGACGAGAAGGTGGTGAAGGTTTCGGTCTTCAGTCGCGCGAGCGCGATCTCGAAACCGCCGTTGATGACGCCCAGCCCCACGAAGCCCGCGAGGAACATGGCGAGCCCGATCGGCACGCGCAAGAAGATGAGCAGCATGAGAGCCGGGAACGACCAGAGGCCGATTTCGATGTTGGTCATGCTTCGCCCCCCTCGGCGGCGATCGTCTTGCCCGTCACGGCCTCGGCTACGCGCACACCGGCGTGCCAGAGGCCGACCACGGCACCGATCACGGCCGCGATGGACGCAGGCACATAGGACCACCAGACAGGGAATTGCAGAAGCAGCGTGGTCTGGCCAGACGACAGCTTGGACAGCATGCCGTCGTAGAGTTTCCATGCGATGATGATGAGGACGACCGCGAAGACCGCGTCGATCACGACCGAGAGCAGGCGTTGGGACCGATCTCCGAGCCAGTCGGTGAAGATGTCCACGGTGGCATGCGCGCCTGTCAGATGGGCATAGGGCAGGAAGGCGAAGATGGCGAAGGCCATGCCTGCCTCGACCAGCTCGTAGTCGCCCTTGATCGCGCCCAGACCGGTTTCGCGGCCCACGATCGAGACCACGACGATCAGGATCAGGATGCTGAGAACGAACCCGCCCGCGATGGCCAGCAGACGCGACAGGGTCAGAAAGAAGTGGTTCATGGGGTCACTCTGGTCTTCTAGAGATCAGAAAAGCGCGCGGCAGGGATCCCGCCGCGCGCGAAGATTCAGTGAGCGCCGTAGGTGTCGATGTTGGCCATGTCGGCCGCGCATTCGTCCATCAGCGTCCGGGCTTCGTCGATTAGGGCCTGGCCGTTTTCCATGGAACCGGCCCACTCTTCGTAGATCGGGTTTACGATCGGATCCCAGGCGGCTTTCGCATCTTCTTCCGAAACGGTGATGATGTTGTTGCCAAGATCCACGGCGACCTGACGAGCCGGGCCATCGGCGTCGGCCTGGGTGCCGCCGGCGAAGACCGAGAACTCGAGGCCGGAGTTGGCGTCGATCACGGCCTTGTTCTCGTCGGACAGGCCTTCGTAGACGCCCTTGTTCATGGCGAGCACGAAGGTGAGGTTGTAAAGCGCGGGGCCTTCGAACTCGGTGTGGTTGGTCACCAGTTCCGGAACCTTGAGCGCGTAGGTCACTTCCCACGGAATGGTCGTGCCGTCGATCACGCCCTTGGAGAGCGCTTCGGAAACCGCCGGGACCGGCATGCCGATCGGCTCGGCGCCGACGCGGGTGAGCAGGTCGTTCACGAGGCGCGAGCCGCCGCGGATCTTCATGCCTTCGAGGTCGGCGGGAACCGTCACCGGCTCGGCGGTGTGGAACATGCCGGGACCATGGACCCAGGTACCGATGATGTGGACGTCAGAGAACTCGCCGTCCTTCATGTGGGTATCAAACATCTTCGAATAGGCGCAGGACGCCGCGCGGGCGTCGGAGACCATGAAAGGCAGCTCGAACACTTCGGTGGTCGGGTAACGGCCGGGGGTATAGCCCACGACGGTCCAGACCACGTCGGCGATCCCGTCGATCGCCTGGTCGATCAGCTCGGGCGGCGTGCCGCCCAGCGCCATCGCGGCATAGCGTTCGACCTTGATCCGGCCTTCCGAATCTTTTTCGACATTGTCGGCCCAGACGTCGAGAACGTCTTTCGGCACGTTGGCCTGCGCAGGCAGGAACTGGTGCAGCTTGAGCGTGACTTCCTGAGCGAAAGCCGATCCGGCGGTAAGCGCGATCACAGCCGCGCCAGCGGCCAGACCCATAAGGGTCGTGCGTTTGGTCATGATTCTCCTCCCTTGACCAGATGTGGCACTATATTGCCACTATCTCATCGCCTTCTGCCATATATTGCCACATGTTTCCACTGAAATTTCCTCGGTTTCACTGTGAACAAGAGCTGGGGCAAAGCGTGTGGAAATTGTTATTAGGCATAACGGTTATACGCAACACCTAATTTTGATCCGGGCCGTCCTCCCGCCCCGGTTCTCGCAGTTGGGCATGTTTGCAAGCGCCGATCAAGTCTTTTCCGACCCACCGGTCGGTGAATTTCTCGGAGCGAGCGGTCGATTTCAGATCGGTTAGGGCGTGAATAGCACGGTTCGGTCGCCAGCCAGCAATCCATGGAGCCCCCGATGTCCGTCCTCGTCCCCGCCCTGCCCATGACCGGAAATCAGTTGAAATCGGTGCTCGATGACATGAGCGCCCGGCATGTCCAGCATCTCGCGACCCGCGCAGAGATGCAGGCCCGGTCCGACTGGACCGAAGGCGACGTGGCGGTCTGTGACGAGGGAACCTTCGTGATCCGGACGACGGACGGGATCGCGCCCCTGTCAGGCAGTGTCGTGGACCTGCCTGCCACCGGTGCTCAGGCCTGGCTGCATCCGACGACGCCCCTGCCCACGTTTGCCCGCCTGATGACGGACACGCGCCCTGCGAGCTTCTTCCCTGCCGGCACTGCCATCACGGCAGGGGCCACCGTGTTTCTGGTGGTGCCGCAGGATGATCCCGATTTCCACATCGAAACGCCCGGCGGTCTGCGACTGAAGGCCATGGGAGACAGGGTGCCGCTCGAAGCCTTCGGGATCGTGGCCGGGGAGGGGTTCAATACGGTCATGGAGCGCGCCATCACCGCGCTTGCGGCGACCGGAGGAACCATCGTCGGTGAGGCGGGAACCACGTATCTTCTCACGGAGCGCCTCGACATCAAGCTGGGCAAGGTCGCGCTGGACTTCCGGGGCGCCACGCTCGACGCGCGGGGGATCGACGACAGCGCGGGATGCGCGATCCGGCTGGTTCCCGACGCACCCTGGCTTCGCAACGGGGATTTTCCGATCGTCGGGCTCCGGCTGGAAGGCCCCGGGTCCGAGGCCCGCATGCTCGACGGCATACAGATCGGGCGCCCCGACGGCATGGCAGCCGGACACACCGCACATTTCGGGCTCGAGGGCTGCACCGTCACGGGGTTTCGCAACGGGATCACGCTGGGCAACCAGACCTGGCTCAACCGGCTTCGGGACTTCACCGTGTCGAACTGTTGGTCGGCGGGGATGCTCGTCGATACGGTCACCAACGCGGGCGAGAATATCGCACTGTTCGGAGGAGTCATCCATGACTGCCGCAACACGACCGGCACCGCCGTCGCGCTCCGGGTTCCGAAGGAAGCCAACCCGGACATTCAGGCCTATGGCGTCAGCTTCGATTACTGCGACCGTCTGGTCGACCTGCAATCTGGCGCTTTCGCAGGGCATGGCGTCCATCTCGAGAACAACAACGACCACCCGATGGTGAGCGTCGCGCACACCATCGGTTACGAGGGTCCCAAGTTCCTGTTGACCGGGTCCGTCGTCACCGGCGGCCCCTTTGGCCCGGTGCCGGAAAGCCCCGAGGGACGTCCTACGTTCATCGAGGTCTCGGGCGATCGTGCGATGGTTGCCCTGCGCGATACTGCCTGGCACCGCTTCGGCAACCCCGCATCGGCGCTGGTCAAGGTCCTGTCCGGCAAGCCCACCGTCCTGCTCGACAACGTGGATCCCCAAGCGCAAGGCGACATGACGCCCGCCCTGTGCAAAGCGACATCGCTGATCCGGAACGGGAGCTTCGACGAGGGATTGGCCGGATGGAGCGTAGACCGGGCCTTCGCCGGGGCTTTGAACAGCAGTCTCGCAGGTGCCGTCGCCGGGACGCCAGGCACGCGTCCGACCGGATGGTCCCAGCGCGGCAGCCTGCCGGGGGGTGTGAACTTCACAACGAACCTCGACTTCGACCGGTCAGGTCCGAGGCTCCTCCTGTCCTTCACGGGGACGCCGGTCTCGGGCGGGGACTTCGGCTATTACTTCAACGGCGCCGCAGCCATCCCGACCCGCAAGGGTCAGAGTTGGACGCTCTCTTGCGGCGTGCAGGCACTCAAGGCGACGGGGGTTATCCCTAACCTCACGGTCGTGGAACGTGGCGCGAGCGGGGAATGGCTGGAGTCCGTGAACGACCCCTGCCCGACCGATCCGGTCCATCATACTCGCCGGGTCACTCGGACCATCGCCAACCCGGCCACGGCTGCGGTCCAGGCATCGTTCTGTGTGGCCTTCACCGCTGGGGTGCCCGTCGATGCGATCATCGCGCTCGATCTGCCGAAACTCTACCTCGCGGCGGCTCCGGAGCCCGGGCTCTCTGGCAGCCAGCCGGCACCAAGCTGGCGTCTGGGCATCGGTGACACCGCACAGACGGGCGCTTCGGCTCTTCGGTTCGACGGCGACGGGACGAGCCCGCTCCTCTACCAGAGCCTTCCCGTGACGCCCGGACGCAAACAATTGCTGCGTGGCATGGTCATGGTCGAAACGCACACGGCGGGCGCCGTCTCGCTCTGGGCCGAGTTCCGCGATGCCTCGGACGTTATCGTGAGCGAAACCCGTGTGTCGACGCCTGTTTCGACCGTCGCAAGCTACCATCAGAAGGGCGCGGTCATCTCGGTGCCTGCGGGCGCGTCGCGGATGCGCGTCGGGCTCAAGTCCGAGGGCTTCGTCGGCACCTGCTGGCTCGACTCGCTCGACTGCTGGCAGGTCTGAGACCCAAACTCGCCCCCGGCCCGAACCATCGCCGGCCGGGGGGCAGCTGACCGCTTGCACCCGCCCCTGCGCCTTTCTGTCGCTCCGTCTTGTCGGCCAACTTTTCGCCCGCTAACAACAGGCCAGAAAAGGAGCGACCGCTTGGCATCCATTGAGGCTACGACCCGGCGGTGTGAGGCCGATCTTGCTCCATCGGCAGGAGCGCTCAAGACCTTTCGCCTCGTCAAGACGCTGCTTGCTGCCGGCGTGATCCTGAGCGTGGTGCAGCTTTTCCTACTGCCGGTCGCCGGCGTTCATCTCTCAGCCGCCTTTCTCGTCAACAGCGGGCTCACCCTGATCATGCTTCTGGGCATCTTGTCCGGGCGGGTGCAGATCGACGGCGTGTCTCTCGCATACGCCGCGCTCGTTACACTAACTTTGACGGCGGCTCTTTGGTCGCCCGATCCCATGCTCGCCCTGCGCTCGGCGCTTTATATCACCGCCGGGTTCGGCATCTTCGCCGCCTTCCGTTATGTCGTCGCCCTGCAACCTGCGGCAGGACTCTTTGCCCTGAAACTTGTCATCATCGGGGGCCTCGCCCATGCGCTGCTCGTGATCACGTTCCGGCTCGCGCCGGGTGTCGAAGACCGTTTCCTGCACAGCGGGATCGCAAGACTCCTGATCGGTCAGAACGCGCTGGCGGAGCACCTCACGACGAATGCCAACAACATCAAGGACCCGACCAAGGCCGGCGGCTTGTTCCTGAACGGCAACATCGGCGCGATGTATTCCGAAGCGCTTCTCTTCGCGAGCCTCGCCCTGCGCCCCTACGTGACGCGCAAGGCGCTCTGGAGCGTGGTGTCGGTTCTCCACGGCGCCGCCATCGTCGCATCGGGATCGAAGGCTGCCCTCGCCGTCGTCACCCTGTTCCTCATGCTGGCCCTGATCTTTCGCCGCTACACATCGCGGCCAAGGTCGCTTCGCTCGGCATCGGAAGCTATATTGTTCCTGACGATGGCCGCCGGGATTGTCGCCCTGCTCGCGGGCGTGGCAGCACGATCCGAGATCGGAGCTGACGCGGGGATCAACGCGATGCGTCGCGGCGTCCTCTTTGCCTTTGCGTGGCAGGAGTTCCTCGATCACCCGCTGCTCGGTCACGGGTTCGGCGGTTGGGCCGAGGCATTCGCGAGCTATGGAAGTCGCCTCTCAGGCATCGGGATCAAGGCGGATTTCCCGCCGCACAACACGTTCATCTACGGGTGGAGCCAGGGTGGGCTCGCGCTGCTGGCGGCCTATGTCGCGATCTTCGCGGCCTTCTTCCGGCTCGCCTTCGGCCTCGCTCGCAAGCGCGATCCCGCGGCCGCTCAGTTCGGAGTCTTCATGATCTTCGCCGGCCTCGCCCTGACCTTTCACAGCATGGGCGAGAACGTGATCTTTTTCGAAGAGGCACGTCTACAGGTCATTTTCGCCCTGTTCCTCGGCTGGGCGAGTGTCGCTGTCAGGAGCACCGATTGAACGACCGCACGCCGCTCACCGCGGCCATCTTCCGACTGCAGCTCTTCAAGGGATCGGAGGGGTTCATTGCCGCGCAGGCCTGTGGCATGACCCGCTACCGCCCCGTCTTCACGGGCCGGACCATCTTTGGCGAGCGTCCCTGCGGCGACTGCGTCATGCCGCCCGATAAGTCGGTGTGGGGTGGGACGCGGCGGGTGGTCCTGCGGGACCCCCGCCACTATGTCGCCGGGCTCCAGCCCTTCGCCCCTTCCGTCCTGCACGCGCATTTCGCCATCGACGCCGTCTATGCACTGGGGGTGGCCCGCCGGTTGGGCGTGCCGCTCGTCACCACGCTGCACGGCTTCGACGTCACCCGTACCGACCGGGCCCTCCTGTTGTCGGGGCGTCCGGCGCTCGTCAACGGCGTCCTGCATCGTGCCGCCCTGCAACGCCACGGCGACCTGTTCCTCTGCGTCTCCGAGGCGATCCGGCACGCTGCCCTCGCGCGGGGGTTCCCCGCCGAGAAGCTGCGCGTGCACGTCATCGGCATGGACGTCGATCGGCTTGCGCCGCGCAGCGATGCGGGGGGGCCCGGCTCGATCCTGCATATAGGGCGGCTCGTGGAGAAGAAGGGCACGCGTTATCTTTTCTTGGCGCTGGCGCAGGTGTTGGCCGATCATCCCGAGGCCCGGCTGACCATCGTCGGCGACGGGCCGCTCCGCCGGCCGCTCGAGCGGCTTGCGGGCGAGCTCGGCGTTACTCATGCGGTTCGCTTCCTCGGCCATCTGCCCCACGCACAAGTGCTGGACCTCGTCCGGGAGAGCGCGATCCTTGCCGTTCCGAGCGTGACCGCGCGCGACGGCGACCGCGAGGGGCTGCCGACCGTGGTGACGGAGGCCGGCGCGACAGGAGTGCCCGTGGTCGGCTTTGCCTCGAGCGGGATCACGGAAGCGGTCGTGTCGGGCGAAACCGGGCTCCTTGCCCCGGAGCGGGATGTGGTAGGACTCGCCACGCATCTCTCGTCGCTTCTGGCCGATGAGGGTTGCAGACGCAGGATGGGGCTGGCCGCCCGTCGCCGGGTGGAGCAGCATTTCAATATCAGAACCCAGACTGCCGCGCTCGAAAAGATCTACGACGAAGTGCGCGAAACCTATGTCCAACCGCCGACGAGGTAAGGGGACGCAGCAGGCCACTTAAGGTTGGGAAAGCCAGGTTTTTCCGTCCTGACGCCAATGTTGTGGCGCTCAACCGTATCGCAGTGTATGCAACCTTAGGTAGATACTCGGCAAGAGAAAACACGTTGAACAAGTCCGTCCTGTCGATCGCGGTCGGCAACCTGGGGTCGAAAGTGATCGCCTTTGCCCGCGAGCTGCTTTTTGCGGCGTGGTTCGGCACGAGTGATACCGCTGCAGCCTTTCGCATCGGACAGACGGCCTTTCTTCTGCCCACCCATGCGATCATCGGCGACACGCTGTCGGCGGGGCTCCTGCCGCTCTACAGGCGACTGCAGACCGAAGACGACCCCGAGGGGCCGCGCCTTCTGGTACTGTCGGCGGTGCTCTATGCGCTGGTCGTGTCAGCCGTCATCACCACCGGGCTCTTTCTCTTTGCGGCGTCCGTCGCAAGGGTCATCGCGCCGGGAGCCAGTGCCGAAGCGCTCGGGCTCGCGGCCCGGCTTCTGCGGATCATGGCGCTCGCCACACCATTCTATGTGCTGGCCGGGCTCCTCTCCTATCTCGAAACCGCCTACGGACGCTTCGGGGCCATCGCGTGGCGGCCATCGCTTCTGAACATCGGCGCGATCTCCGGGGCCGCACTGGCCGTTTACTTTGGCGTGGACATCTGGCTGGCCGGCGGCGTGCTGGCCGGGCATGTCCTGTTCTTCGTCTGGACCGCCGTCCAATTGTGTCGTCTCGACCGGATGCTGCCGATCAGACCGGCACTTCGCCCGCTGTGGCGGGTGTTTCGCCGCTTCGCCGTGACGGTCCTGCCGCTTCTGGGGCTGCCGCTCGCCGCACAAACCAACGTTTTGGTTGAGCGGATGGTGTCGTCCTGGCTGGGCACGGCTGTGATCCCGGCTGTGGACTACGCCCGTTTCATCGCAGAGACGACGATCCAGCTTGTCGCAATCCCGCTCGGGGTCCTGACCCTGTCGCGCTTCGGAGGGGACAACGGCACCGCGATGCGGACCCATGTCGCCGCGACGCTGCGCGCGATGGTGGTCTTCACGGTCCCCATCGGGATCTTCATCGGATTGGAAGCGACCGGGATCGTACGACTGGTCTATGCCCGGGGCGCTTTCGATGCCCGGTCGGTCGAGATCACGGCGAATATCCTGCGCTGGATCGGATATGCCATCGGGGCGACGACGCCCGCCTACTATCTGATCAAGGCCTTGAACGCGCAGCTTCGCAACGGCGAAGCGCTGCGCATCACGGTGCTCGCATCGGCGGCGAACATCATGGTGAACCTTGCGCTATGGCAAGTGGCCGGCCCCGCGACGATCGGGATCGGGCTGGCCACCTACGGGCTGGTCATGCTGGTCTTTGCGCTGCGCGCCCACAGTTTGTCGGGAGAAGCGATCCGGCTCGTGCCGTGGCTCGGGCTCGGCGTGGGACTACAAGGCATTCTGTCGCTCGCCCTCCCTTCCCTTCTTGCCACGATGGTGGCCAGCCTTGCGCTCTGGCTCTGCCTGCTTCAGGTTGCGCCGCCGCTCCGTGAGGCGGCAGGGCCCGTGTTGACCCGGGTTCCGGGGCTTCGCCGTTTCTATGCCTGAGAAGGCGGACCGGGGCGTAAGACCGTCTCGACCAAGTCCATCATCCGCTTGGTCCGGCGCGCGTAGGTTTGCTCCCGCGCCGCATCCAGTCGCACCTCCAGAGCGGGACAACACCCGCCGAGTGCCTCCTCGATGCAGGCAACGAAGGCGGGCGCATCCGGCGCGAAGGCCGCGACATGGCCGTAGTCCTCGAGCGCCGGCAAGGGCACCGAGACGACCGGCCTCCCTGACGCGAGATACTCGAAGAACTTCATCGGAAACATGCCGCGCGTGTAGTCGTTGAGCCGGTTCGGCAGGATCGTCACGTCCATCCCCTTGAGATAGGCAGGAAGGCTGTCATAGGCCCGCGCGCCAAGGAGGTGGATGTTCGGGATGGCGCTCACTTCGCTGACGTCGGTCAGGGGATCACCCTCGCCGACCGCACCGATGAAGACGAAGGACCAATCAGGCCGCGCCCGTGCGAGCGCGGCGATGAGCCCGAAGTCGAGCTTGTAGCTCGAGATGGCACCGATGAAGCCGATACGCGGCCCAGCGATCCGAAGCAGGTCTTCGGGCACGCGCGTGTCGGAGGCCACCGCGCGGTTGAAATGGTCGAAATCCGCGACATTCGAAAAGTAATGGGTGCGCGGATTGTGCGGTTCCAGTCGGCGCTGAATGTCGCGGGCCGTGGTAAAGACGATGTCTGCGGCGGCACAGAGTGTGGCCTCGCCCCTCCGGATGAGGTCCGCCGGCATACCGGGCTGTGCGGCGATATCATCCACTGCGTGGTAGACCGTGACCCCGAACCGATCCGGATCGAGGTATCGCGTTGTTAGGGGCGAGTAGGTCCACAGGAGCCTTGGCGAAAACCCCAAAATCCGCGGCCAGACCCGCAACCCGAGGCCCAGCACCATACGGTTCAGACGCCGCACCAGCGCGCGGTCCTGAAACGGCAGGACAAGCGGGGACCAGACCCAGAGGTTATCGCGCACGCGCCGGGGCGGTCGAAACCCGCGCTTCAGGCGGTCCCAGATCCGCCTGATGTCCCGTCCGGTCAGGGTGGGCGCCCGCAGCCCGATGGAATCCACATAGAGCACCGGATGCCCGCGCCGGGCGAGTTCGAGGGCGACGTGCTGCTTGTTGGTCCAGAACGGGTTGTCCCAGTCGGCAGTCGAGAGGAGCAAGACCCCCTCACGCCGCCCGCCGTCAGCAGAGACACACGCTAAGGGAGAGTTTCGCGAAGAGATTCTTTCGTGTATGGACATGGGTATCTCGGTTCTATCCCTTCGGCTTAAGGGAACTACCCCCAGTTGGAACGCAACCAGAGCGTGTTTTTAAACTAGACAGGATGCCGCCATGCGACAAGACATCATCGGGCCCGAGCTGCGCGACGACATGATCGACATCTGGGACATCGCCGCCGTCCTCTGGCGTCGCAGGTTGGTCTTGCTGGCGGCGATGCTGGGCACCGCGGGCGTGACCTTCGGGCTGGTGCGCATGGTCGTGACGCCGACCTACAGCGCGCGCGCGGAACTGGTCGTCGATCAGCGTCAATCGAGCATGCTGGAGCTTGGCTCGGTCCTGTCGGCCTTTGCCGGCGGGGACAGCGCGATCAACACCGAAATGGAAGTCATCATGAGCACCGAGCTCCTCGGGCAGGTAGCCAAGACGCTGGACCTCGCGCGGGACCCGGATTTCAACCCCGCATTGGTCGTGCCGGGGCCGATCGCCCGATGGATGGCAGGCGGCCATCGCGACGATCAGACACCGGAGCAGGTCGAGGCCGTCGTCCTCGAACGGCTGGCGCTTGCCGTGACCGTCTCCAATCCCGTCGACACCTTTGTTCTGCACATCGACGCCACGTCTCCCGACCCCGCTCGTGCCGCCGAGATCGCGAATGCGGTCGCCGGGACCTATATCGAGGACCAGGTGGGCTACAAGGTGGCCGCCACCGACCGCGCGGCGGCCTGGCTGGGCGAGAAGGTGGCGGACCTGCGCCGTGAGCTCGTGCAGGGGGAACAGGCGCTGTCGCGCTTCAGTGCCGAGATCGGCGCGCTCAGTCCCGAAACCCTTGCCGCGACCGAGGCGCAGGGCAAGCTCCTGCGCGACCGCATTTCCGAAACACGGACCGCGGTCGACGAGCTGGTCCGTCTGATCCTCGCGTTGCGTGCGCTGACCGGCCCCGGCGACCTGAGCGCGTTTCCGACCGACACAGCACTGGCACGCCAGACCTTCGCCCGCCTGTCCGCTTTGGACGCCAGAGCCTTCGATATCGCACGCGATGCCACGCTCGGACAGTTGGACCTGCGGCGTGATACGCTCATTGAGCAACTGGCTAATCTCATAGAATCCTCCGCCGCGCTCGACCGCGACTATGGCCAGCGCTCGGCGGAAATGATCGAGCTGCAACAAAGGACGCGCGAGGTCGAAGCGACCCGGCAGCTCTATGAGTATTTCCTGTCCCGCCTGAAGGAGACCTCGGTCCAGTCCGGCATGTTCCAGCCCGATGCGCGCATCCTGAGCGCGGCGATCGCGGACCCGGATCCGACGAAGCCCAATCTGGTGGGCGCGTCAGCGGGCGCCGGCATTGTGGGGCTCCTTCTCGCCGCCCTCGCGAGCCTCGTCCTCGAAGGACGAAGCAAGGTTTTCCGTTCGGTCGAGGAGCTTTCCGCCGGGACGCGGCGGGTGGTGCTGGGCCAGGTGCCGCTGGTCCGGCAGGCGCGGCGGGGCGGGCTTCTCGACTATATGGCCGCGAACCCGACGTCGGCCTATGTCGAATCCATCCGCAACCTGCGCACCTCAGTTCTCATGCAATCCGAGGGCCGTCCCCCGCAGGTCATTCTCGTCAGTTCGGCCCTGCCGGGCGAAGGCAAATCCACCGTCTCCTTCGCGCTCGCGCAGAATCTGGCCGGGATGGGCAAAAAGGTGCTGCTGGTCGAGGGCGACATGCGCCGCAGGATCTTCGCGGAGTTCTTCGATCTGGCCGGTCACGATATCGGTCTGCGAGCCGCAATCGACACGCCGGAGGCCCGGGAACGGTCGATCACGACGGTGGGCCGCTTTGGCTTCGATGTCCTGCCGTCGGAAACGGACGAGGCCAGCCCCGCCGACCTCCTGTCGTCCGACGGGCTCGGGCGTCTTCTGGACAGGCTTCGCTCGGACTATGACCATGTGATCGTCGACTGCCCGCCAGTGCTCGTGGTGCCGGACGCCCGGATCATGGCGCGGCTCGTTGACGCCATCCTTGTCGTCGTGCGCTGGGATGCGACCAAGGCCGGTCAGGTGGCGGGCGTTATCGACGCCTTCGAAAGTGTCCGGGGCGCACCGGAACCCGGGCTTGTTCTGAACCAATGTGATCCTGCGGGCATGCGCAGATATGGCATGGCCGACAGCTACGGCGCTTACGGGACCTACGGATCGCAGTATTACCGCGCCAGTTGATCCGTCCCGCGTGTGTCCGTCGCCATGGTCCTGGTGACGAGTTCGCCCAGATTTCGCCGGAACGCCTCTTGCGAGAAACGGGCGGCATTTGTCCGGCAGGCGGCAGGTCTGATCTCGGTTTCGGCCTCGATGAACCGGTCCACCGCGCCAAGAAGGCTGTCCACGGTCAGGTCCTGATACCACACGCCGGTCGGCGCGTCAGTCCCGAGGGGGCGGACGGTTTCGGCCGTGCCACCCTGCCCCAGGCAGATGACCGGGGTCCCGGCGGCCTGCGCCTCGACCGGGGCGATCCCGAAATCCTCGAGGGCGGCAAAGACCAGCGCGCGGGCCGAGGCCATCTCGTGGCGGAGGCGGTCGAAGGACACATGCCCAAGCACTACCACATTCGGTCCTGCGAGTGCCCGGACCCGGCGCATCTCCGAACCGTCCCCGATCACCTTGAGCTTGAGGTCCGGTCGCCGTGAAAACGCTTCAACCACGAGATGCGCGTTCTTGTAGGGCACGAGGCGCGAAGCAAAGAGGAAATGCTCCTGCCGCGTTTCGCTGTCCGAATGGAAACCGGCCGTATCCACGGGCGGATAGATCACCTCGGCCTCCCGGCGATAGACCTTCCAGATGCGCTGCCGGATGAAGTCGGAATTGGCGACGAAGACGTCGACCGAGGGCGCCGTGCGCATGTCCCAGAGGCGGAACCGATGCATCATTTCACGGGCAAGATGGCGTTTGAGCCCGCCGAGCGGCCCGGTGAGGCTCGCCATGTATTCATGTGTGAGGTCCCAGGCATAGCGCGCAGGAGAATGGACATAGGCGATGTGCTTCTGATGCGGGGCGGTCAGAACACCCTTGGCCAAGGCGTGCGAAGAACTGAGGACCACATCATGGGCCGTCACATCGAAGGCCTCGATCGCCCGCGTGCCTTGCAGGAGGAGATGGCGGTAGTAGCGGTGCACGCCCGGAAGCCGGTTCAAGGCGCTCACATGCACCGGCGAGTGCCCGACAAGGGCGCTTCGTTCGTCGTCGGTCAGGAAATCGTAGAGCGTATAGACAGGCGCACCCGGATAGACCTTGAGCATCTGTTCGACGACGCGTTCGCTGCCGGCGATCATCGCGAACCAGTCATGCACGATACCGACGTCGAGCCCCCCGAAAACAGGCGCGCGCTCCTCGTTGGTGTCTTTCATGGCGCAGGTCTCCGGCCCCTGATTTGCGCCCGATATGAAGCCGGACGAAACAGGCGTCAACCGCGCCCGCCGCCACATGTTCGAAGGGATAGGCGTTCGGCGGGGCGCGGTCGGGCGCCGGAGTCACAACAGGATCGACGCCCCCTGCAGAAGCGTCCCGGCGCCGATCAACTCGAGCATGTCGGTGCCTTCAGCCAACGCGCCACAGCCCGCGATGCCGATCCCCAGACCCAGCATCAATACAGCCCCACGATCTGGGTTGCCGTGGTGCCCGTCGCCCAGACCCGGACCGGGCGGAGCGGGAACGCCATGCCGGCGACGACGGTGAGGGTCACGATGGATCCGTCGCCCATCGTCACACGCAGGCGGCCCGAGGTCGCGACGTTGATCGCCCGCGGCACCCGGTCCAGATCCTCGGTGTCGCTGGGGACGATATCGAAGGCCGCGTCCGGCGGGCTTTCGAGGCTCTTGAAATGTTTGTGGAAGTCGTCAGCCATGTGGGGTCTCTCATCAGTTCCGGCGCGGCAGGTCCACCGCGGCCCGGGCAATCTGGCAAGAAACCTTGCCGGGTTCTTTAACCCGGCGTGCGCAGCCCCTATCGCCGCTACACCGCCGCGCGTGGCTTGGATGCATAGGGGATGGCTTGCGGCTCACCGTCTTTGAGGATGTCGAAGGTCAGCCGCCCCTCGGCGTCACGATCCGCGGCGTAGGACAATCGTTCCGCGATATGGTTGTCGCGCGTGAAGGTCAGGATCCTGGGCATGATCCCTGTCACGTCCTCGGCGTCGCGGAACTCGTGCGAGCAGATGATCAGTTGGTCGCCCACCTGACAGGTCCGCGCAGCCGCGCCGTTCAGGATACACTGCCGCCCGCCCCGCTTCCCATAGATCACATAGGTCGAGATGCGCGCGCCGCTTTGCTTGTTCCAGATGTCGACGAACTCCATCGGCAGGATTCCCACCGCCTCGCAATGATCGGGGTCGAGCGTGATGGAGCCGTGATACTCGAGGTCGGCTTCGGTCACATGGATGCCGTGCAGCTTGGCGGCGACGAATTTCTTCATGGGTGTTCCTTCCTGGGACCACCTCTCGGGCGGGCCAATAGTTGCCGTTACGTAAACTTTACGACGGGCCCCCTGTCAAGGAACCCGTCGGCTCAGTCTTCATCTCGGCGAAAACGCCCGTCCATCGCTGTTCGGCTTAGTGCGCGACCTGGCCCATGAACCAGAATTTCTCGAGGTTCCGCTCGACTTCCGTCGCATTCCAGAGCGCAGAATCCTGCGCTTCTTTCATGTAGTTGCGGATATCGCCGGGTTCACCATGCGCCAGTCGAATGAACTCACCACAGATCACCCGAATCTGCGCGTCGCGGTTCATCGTCAGATGCGTGCCCTGCTTTTGCAGCGCGAGGTTGACCTGATCGGCGAGAAGCCCGCGGTTCGGGACATGACCGTCGAACACGACGACGAAGGTTCCGTTCCCGGCATAGGCAATCAGGCAGGAATAATCGCGCAGGGCGTCGGAGAGTGCCTCGGCCGTATCTTCGATGAGGCCTGAGAACTGCAACCCGGTCGCTTCGCTGTGCAAGGACTCGATGGACCGGATCTGCACCCCAAGGACCACGGAGGCGTTGCGCGATTCCTTGGGCAGCGACGGCAGGTAGTTCTCCAGGGCCGCGTAATCGACGACGTCATCGACGTCGAAAATCGGGACGTTGTCGAAGAGGCCATAGTTCGGCACGGCCTGCACGCTGTCGTCCGCCCCTCGCGCCGCCTTCAACTGGGCCACGCGCCTTTGGGCATGGTCAAGGCGGGTCTTGATCTCGTGGATTTCGAACGGCTTGGTGATATAATCGGTCGCACCGGCCGAAAACGCCAGATCCACGTCGCGCTTTTCGTGCATCGCCGTCAGCATCACGATCGGCGTGAAGGGAAATTTGCCAGACTTGCGAAGCGCCCGGCACAATTCGACTCCATTCATGCCGGGCATCTGAATATCCAGCATGAAGCAGTCGAAGGGTTCATCGTCGGAGTCATCCACGATGGCGAGGGCGTCTTCGGCGCTGCTCGCGGTCATGACCTCATAGTTCGTGGTCGCCTTGATGATCTCCTGCAGGAGCGCGAGCATGACGGTGTCGTCATCCACTACCAGCATTCGCATCTTGCGGTCCTTTCCTCAATCCTGCGGACAACATTGAAGTTATCCTTTCGAACAAGCTTGAAGTGAAATGGGGCAGATTTGTGGCCACTCATTGTCAGTTTGTTAATAACTTCCGAATTGGCACCAGTCGGGGGCATTTTTTTCCATTGGATGCATTTAGGTGACACTTCGAGTATCGGCATCTCCGGGCCATTGGCGTGAACTAATTATTCCATTTTACAGTTGAAATTCAATCTTCGCGCGAATCGGTTTCTGCAAATTCGGAAGGCGCGCAATGGTCGGAATTAGCCTCGGACGGTCGAACTCTCACTTTTTTCGCTGCGACAAACGGACCCGGAACGATCGGGTTCAAATACGCGTGCGGCGTTCTTCCGATGCCGCAAAAAGAGGCGTGTCGCGCCATTCAACCCCACGAATAGATGAAAATACGTCTGAAACGCCCAGATATGGGCATCCCGACCACGCCACCCTTGGCACCAAAGGCGCTCCAGAGTGATGTTCATGGGGAAACAATCCCGCTAAAGCGGCAAGATTGTTGAGAAAAATCCTTGATGCGAGGACGTTCCGCTGTAACGTGCAAATTAGGTGGCGGAATCGTGGCTAGATTGTGGCGAACCATCACCGGGGCAAAGGCGCAGGAGCAATACGATATGGTTTCGCAGGTTCAGTCAAAGGCTATCTCGCCGTTCGCGGCCGGTGTGCCCGCGAAGTCGAAAACGGACCTGAAGGCCGATTGGAACGCCTACGCCGCCTCTTACGACCTTCTGTCGCTCTATAATCCAGCCTATCAGGACCTGCTCTTGGAGTTCAAAAATATTCTCCCGCAGGTCGGACAACCAGAGGTCATCTATGACGTTGGCGGCGGGACCGGCAACTATTCACAGATCGTCGCGAAGGCCTTCCCGAAGAGCGCCGTCTACCTCATCGAACCCGATGACGGCATGCGACATATGGCGAAGGAAAAGCTGTCGGGGCTCGACAACGTGGTCTATATCGACCGCCCCTTCCAGGAGTTCGAAGCCCCGGGCGAAGACGGACCGCGCAAGGCCGACTTCGTGATCTGCGCCCACGCGCTCTATGCCATGCCCGACCCGCACGACCGGCTCGCAGAGTTGCGCGGCCTGCTCCGTCCGGGCGGAATGATGTTCCTCCTCGACCTCGGGCGACCGATGGATGTGGCGGACTGGCGCGCCTATCTCTTCGCGCATCTGCGCAAAAAAGTCGGTCTTGCGAAGGCCCTGCACATTTTCTGGCAGGGTCGCCAGATCGCGAAACAGAACAAGGCAATATTCAAAGCTCAACAAGACAACACTTACTGGACCCATTCAGAAACCGAGATTGCTTCGGCAGTCGAACAGGCCGGGTTTGAAATCCTGAGCCAGAAGACCGCTTACCGCGGCTACAGCGACCTTTTGCTGTGCCGCGCCGTACCGTTGCGTAAAGACTGAAGGGGCCAGTACGATGCAAAAACAGATCATGGAAACTCTCAAGGAGTGCCGATATTCGGTCCTGTCCCATGACGATGACCTGGATCGGGTCTATCGCCTGCGTTACGACTGCTATCGGGCGGAGCAATCCATTCCCATGAACACGTCGGGGATCATGCATGATGCCTTCGACGACACGCCGAACTGCGTGCACGTCGCAGTGGAAATGAACGACATGTTCATTGCCGCCGTGCGTTTGCACCTCGTGTCGTCTCTCGAATACCCCTCGCCCACAATGGAGGTTTTCCCCGAGATCAACTATTCGGTCGAAGCCGGGCATACCCTTCTCGATCCGACCCGCTTCGTGGTCCATCCGGCTGCCCGCAAGATGCGCCTTCCGGTGCATTACCTCGCCCTGCGCATCCCCTTCCTCGCGACGGACTTCTACGATACCGACATCGCGCTTGCCCCGGTGCGCACCGAGCATTCTGCCTTCTACCTCAAGTATCTCGGCTATGAGCATTGCGGCGAACCGCGGCTGTATCCGGGCCTCAAGAAGCCGGTGGGGCTCCTGACCGCGAACGTGCGCAAGCACCGCGCAGAGATTCTCGAAAAGTACCCATTCTTCGGCCGGATCAAGGAGCTGCCGCAGTCCGACATCGACTTCCCGTCGCTGGCCGGCGTCTACACCCCGTCGACGGGCCGTGTGTCGCGCGCGGCGTAACGGATCCCTCCCACATCGGACAGCTACGAAGAACGCCGCCTGTGATCGTGCCTTTGCGCCACAGGCGGCGGTATTGTTCGCAATTGCCTGAAAATCGTCTGATTTCGACCCAATTGCTTGGCTAGAGTTTCTCAGGACAAGCGACCAAAGGGACAATGATCATGACCGGCCTGAGAGCGACGTGGGCGGCACGGCGCGAGTGGTTCAACTCGACCGACCGTGAACAACGGATCAAGGATTACGTGGCCCTGTCCAACCAACTCGTCTGGCAAAGACAGGCGAGCTTCCTGGCCGCAGCCCTCTTGACCGCGTTCTATTTTGACCCGGTCGTGGCCTCGATCTGCTACGCCGGCGTCTTCATGTCGGAGCTTCTCGATCAGCTGCTGGGGGCACGGGCAAGGGCTTGGGACGGCAAGGACCCCAAAGTCGGCGCCAGGCTCCTCAAGAGCATCACCATCAATACAATCGTCAGTTCTCTCGCCATCGGCGTCTTCGTTCTGAGCATTGCCGTTCAACAAACCTCGGGCGGACATTTCACGCCGCTATTTTTCCTGTTCTCGGCATCGCTTTTCGCCGCAATGTACAACAGTCAGTTGGTCAATATTCTTGTCCTTCGACTATCGATTTACGGACTTACTTTCTTGGCTATCGCATTTCTGGATGTCGTTCGATATCGACCCGAGTTCTCCTCGAACATATGGCTCGAGGTCTTCACAATTCTCTTCGTGCTCTACTTCATCATCGACACCTCGATGAAGTTCTACAAGAGCTACCAGGAACGTCTGGAACAGATGCACCGGATCCAGGAAGAGGCCGAGCGCACGAAAGCGGCCTACGAGATCAAGTCGCAGTTCCTGTCGACCGTCAGCCACGAGCTTCGCACGCCCCTGACCTCGATCAAGGCGTCGCTTGACCTCGTGAGCACCGGGGTTCTGGGCGAAGTGCCGGCGACCCTGACACCTGCGCTATCGATTGCGGCCAAGAACAGCCAGCGGCTCAGCGTTCTGATCGACGACCTGCTCGACCTGCAGAAGATGGAAGCGGGCGAGATGGAGTTCAACTTCAAGAAGATCGACGTCAATCATCTGGTCGAAGAGGCGGTTGAGTCCACCGAAGGCTATGCGAACAAGGTGGGCATCCCCGTGACGACCACCCTGTCCCCTGCGCCCCTCGCGATCCACGGCGATCAGGCCCGCCTGATGCAGGTGATGAACAACCTTCTGTCGAACGCACTGAAGTTCTCGAACGAAGGGGGATCGGTGCGCGTTCATGTCACCTCGAACGACAACCGCGTGCGCATTTCCGTGCAGGACGACGGCGTCGGCATCCCCGAGGAAGCACGCAGCAAGGTCTTCGAAAAGTTCAGTCAGGTCGACTCGTCCGACGTCCGCAAGGTGGGCGGCACGGGCCTTGGCCTGAACATCACCAAGCAGATCGTCGACCGTCACAAGGGCATCATCGATTTCGAAAGCGAACGTGGCGTCGGCACGAACTTCTATGTCGAGTTCGACCAGGTGATCGAAGAAGCCAACGAACAACTTCTGGACGAGCGCCTGCCGCTGACCGCCTGACCACGAGTTGCAAGGACCGGCTCGCCCTATGGACGAGCCGGTTTTCTGTTGTAATCCTTGGGCCTTATCTACTAAAGTAGGTATACGGGTGGAGACGTATAAAGTGCCGCACTCTCCGTGAGTGTGACGTAAACATTACCATGAAAGTCGTTGGACCTGTCCTTCCCCACCGGGGGAAGCCGACCTGTGTTCCAACGCATCGGGATGGACGCACTTGATGGACAAGCTTGAACGGATACTTCATGTCGATGACGACGAGGATATCTGCGCGCTGACCAAGATGGCACTCGAGCTGATCGGCCACTACAAGGTCGATCAATACAACTCGGGCGAAGAAGCCCTTGCCGCCGTGCCAAACCTGAACCCCCAGCTCTTTCTGTTCGACTACATGATGCCCGGGATCAGCGGGGTCCAGCTCTGGCGGAAACTGAAGGTCATGCCCGGGCTGGAACATGTGCCGGTCGTGTTCATGACCGCGAAATCGGAGCAGACCTTCGGCGAAAACCTGGTCGACGAAGGGGCGCTGGCGGTCATCGTCAAACCCTTCGAAATCTCGGAACTCTGCGGCAAGATCGAAGCCGCCTGGGCCAGTCGCGCGGCATGAGCCACGTTGACGATGGCCCAATGCGAAAGGCCGACGCACTGATACGCGTCGGCCTTGATTGTTAGCGCCCGGTCCGTCCTAGTTGGCGGTCTTGACGTAGCTCGCATAGGTCGCCTCGACGACACGGGCCAGATGATCGGTGCGTGTCACCGATGCCTTGCGCAGTTCCGGCGAGCCAAGCTCTTGCCGATAGGCGGCCAGCGCGGCCTCCGTCTGGCGGGCAACGGCACCCAGTTCGGGGAAGCCGAGCGTCTTTCCGACACCTGCGATCCGGTGCGCGATGAACATCGCCTCTTCGATGGAGGCGTCGCTTTGCTGCTGGTCGGCATCCGCTTTCGCAACCTGCGCCAGCTTCACATGATACTCGGCCAGTTTGGCGACGAACTGACCCCGGCTCTTGTTCACGGCCGCTTCAAGCGCCTGTTCGACGCTCATGTGCACCGGCGGAGCGGTCGTCTCGTTCGCCGCATCCGACCCGGTCGCCTCTGCTGGCTTGGGCATGCGCACGGGGCGCGAGACAAGGGGGTCCTGCGCGGTCTCGATCTTCGCCATCGCTTCCGGCTTGCGGCGCGGCGCGGTGACGGCGTCGGGCGGCATCGCATCCACGCCACGGGGGACCGGGGCCACCGGTGTCTGTGTCACCGGCCTCGTCCGTTTCTCCAGCGTCGACGGCGTTTCAACCGACCGCACCTTGACGGACTTGCGCACGCCGGCCCCTTTGGGCGCGATTTCCTTTTGCCGGGGCGATGTCGTGCCGAAGACGCTGGGCGCCAGTTTCTTGCGATCGCCCGCGTCGGTCTTTACCTCGTCACGAAGCATCTGGGCGAATTCTGCACGCAGCTCCTGCTGGGCCTCCGGTGTCTTCGCCGAAGCGTCCTGGGCCGTGGCCGCAGGCTTGCGCGTCAGGCGCCACTTGGTGCCCTGCGCGACCGGAGGCGCGGTTTTTACCCGCGCGCTCTCGACCGCGGTCCAGATGGACCGGCTCAATTCGCCCCGCGTCGGCAAACGGATGCCCGCACCGGGAGCGAAGACAAGCTGGGTCGACGCCGGCAGTTTCGCGGCATCCTTGCCATCGGATTCCGGGATGGCGATTTCCACCTCTTCCGATAGCCGCTGGAACATGTGGCTGTTGCGACGCGGAACGAAGCCGCTGAACTCCCCCGACCCGCGATAGGCAATATGGACATCGTCTTCCTTGAACCGCTGGATGATCGTGGTCGCGGTCGCGCGCAGGAAATCCCTGAACTCGAGCGGCGGCAGCTTGCGGTGCAGGTCTTCGGCATTGCGGACCTTGGCAGCGAAGACCGTGGAGCGGAACATTGCGCCGCGCCCGGATTGATAGACGTAGTTCTCGAACGCCGGATAGCGCAGCAGGCGGTCCATTTTGCCCAGATCGATCGCTTCCTCGAAATCGTGCCGGGTCGTGCGGTCCAGCACCTCGATGAGCGAGTCGATGACGCCCGCGCTTTCCTCAAGGGACTTGCGTTCCTTGATCAGCGCCTCGGCGATCCCGAGCCGTGCCATGATCTCTGTCGGATCGAGCGGTTTCGTCAGGTAATCGCTCGCCCCGGCCGCGAAGGCCCGGTCGATATCGGGCTTTTCCGCCATCGCGGTGAGCATGAGAATCGGTGTCTCCGCGTGTCGCCGGGTTTCGCGAAGGGTCCGGCAGAACTGGATCCCATCCATGCCAGGCATCTGAATATCCACGAGGAAACAGCCGAAGGGCACGCGCGCGTTGTTGACCAGCTTCAACGCCTCTTCGGCAGAGGTGCATGTCCGCACGGTGTCGTATCCAGCGCTCTCGAGGATCTTCCGAAGAAGCCTGAGAACGATCTGGTCGTCATCTACAGCGAGGATTTTCATTTTGGCCGTCCTGTTGCTGCCAGGCGGCCGAATCTCTTCGGTCGCCCGTCGTTGATCGAGAAACGACACTGCTGCACATCGTTTCGTTGTTAATACTTTGGAGACCGAATTCGCCGAAACTGGGGCGCAACTACGACCAGATCATGCGGATTCGATACAGACCTGTGATTGGGATCGTCCGCTCATGACGATCCACGCGCCCCCTGCGGCCTAGTCTTTCTTCAGACGATCCATTGCCCAGCCCGCCGTGAAGCCGTGGAGCATCGTGGACAGGAGGATGGCGATCGCAACGATGGCCCAGAGGTCCGACTGCTCGGTGATGTCGCCATGCGACGCCGCATAGGCAAGGTAGTAGATAGACCCGATTCCACGCACGCCATAGGTCGCGACGAACAACCGGTCTTTCCCCGGAAGCCCCGCGCGCCACAGGCTGACCCAGCCCGCCAAGGGGCGGATCACGAGGATCAGGATCAACGCAATCCCCGCATGCGCCCACGACAGGTCCGCAAGGATGAGCGGCAGGACACTGCCGAAGGTGACCAGCAGCACAGCCGTGAGGCCATGTTCGATGGCTTCGGAGAAATCATGCAACCGGCGGTGAAATTCGTGCTCCTTTTCAACCCGTCTCAGGGTAAAGCCCATCACCGCAACGGCTATGAATCCGTAGCCCTCGACCAGTTCGGTCGATCCGTAGCAAAGAAATACGCCCGCCAGTGCGATCACGCCCGAACCCGTCTCGGCCAGGACGGCGTTCCTGGGGAAGTTGAAGAGCACCAATCCAAGCATCCGGCCCCCGGCCCAGCCTGCCAGACCACCAACGATGATCTTGTAGAGCACGTCGACGCCGACCCACTCCAAGCCCCAGTCCCAAGGTGCCAGCCCCTCTGCGGCGACGAAGAGCGCCAGATAGACAAAGGGAAAGGCGAGGCCGTCGTTCAACCCGGCCTCGGTGGTGAGCGCGAACCGCACGGGGCGTTCCTCGCCCTCATGCGGAGGACCGACCTGAACATCGGAAGCAAGCACCGGGTCCGTCGGCGCCAGAACCGCGCCGAGCAGGATCGCGCCCGCGACCGAAAGCCCTGCCAGTCCCGCTCCCAGGAATGCAACAGCGACGATGGTCAGGGGCATCGCGACGGCAAGCAGACGTATCGCCGGCACCCACCGCCGCAGGTCGCCAACCTCGTCGATCCTCATCCCGGCACCGAACAACGCGACAATGACGGCCATCTCGCTCACGCGCTCCCAGATCACGGGCGCGTCATTGGGATCCGGCAGAGGCGAAAATCCCGGCAGCAAGAAGGTAACCGCCCCCGCGAAGAGAAGCATCAGAGGCGGAGCCGTCGGCTCTCGCCGCGACACCAGGCGCGGCAGCCACAGGGCGAGAATGACGATCGTTCCGACGAAGGCGAGTTGCAGATGGTAGGTCTCGAAGTCGAAAAAAGACGCAAGCTGACTGTCGATCATGGCTGGCCGCAATCGTCGTGAATGTCAGGGCAGCGGGGTCCGATCATCACTTGTGGGTCCTGTCTTGCAAACTGCGTATCAAAAGAACATGACAGGCGCTTTCTGGTTCCTTGGCCGACCGAAGGGGATTGGTTTGGTCAGCCTGAAACGCTGATCGGCCTCAAGCACCCGACGATGACCTTCCGGCCTTGGACGTGGCCCACGACGCCTTCGCCCGGGATCTCCGCCACATCGGACGGAACGGGCAGAGCGAAGCCCCGCTCCTTCACGGCGGCGACGATGGCCTACGCCACAGGGTGCTTGGTCGCCTGGTTGAGCGCGGGAACGACGCCGGTGATCCAGATCAGGCTCGCAGCGTTGGGTCGACCGGAAAAGTAGAACGCAAGTCCCGCAATAAAGCCGGTCGCGGCAATGAGCAGGATAGCGGTCTTGAAGCGGTCGGTCCGTGTCGTCTCCGTGCGGCCTATCTCCCCTCGGCTGAGGCGATGGCCGCTGTCTCTTCGGAAAACAGTCGTCCAACTCCCACGCCTCTTGCGTTGCCATCAGCATCGCGCAGGAGGAACAGAGCGTCGAGCCCGCCTCGTTTTGCGAGTGTCGCTCCCTCCTCCGGCCCAAGCACCATGAGGGCCGTCGCCCAGGCATCGGCCTCGGCACAGGATCGGGCCACGACGGTGACGGAAGCCGGCGACGCGATCAGCGGCGCGCCCCGCCTCGGGTCCATCGTGTGCGACAGGCGGCGCCCCTGAACCTCGACCCAGTGGCGATAATCGCCGGAGGTGGCGACGGCGGCATCCTCAAGCGCGAGGATCGATTGCGGCGTCCGGCGCTCGGCGTCCGGCGCCTCGACCGCGATGGTCCAGGCCTCGGCGTCCGGACGTAGGCCCAGTGCACGCATCTCGCCATCTATCCCGACGAGCGCATCCGTAATCCCATGATCGCGCAGGGTTTCGGCGAGCCGGTCGACGCCATGGCCTTTGGCGATGCCGTTGAGGTCGAGCGCGATGGGCACGACTTTGCGCACGCGGGCGTCGTCCATCTCAAGCGCCTCATGTGCCGGGCGGCGCGCGGCGGTCATCGCGGCGCGGATGCCATCCGGCGCGGCGTCTCCGGGCCCGAAGCCCCAGGCCGTCACCGCGTCGCCCATGCCAATGTCGAACGCCCCGCCCGAGGCGCGCCCGATCTCGAGGCCGAGGCGCAGGACCGCAGCCAGTTGCGCGGGCACCGCCACCCATTCTCCCACCGGCGCCGCGTTGAGCCGCATCAGGTCGCTGCCCGGGTTCCAGGTCGACATCTGTCCGTCCACCTCTTCCACGGCCGCCTGCAGCGCCGCGCGGATCGGGGCCGGGTCGAAGTCCGGCTCCGCGAAGAACAGCGCCGACCAGCGCGTCCCCATCGTCGGACCGTTCAGGGCGATGCGCGCCAGTTCAGTAGACATCCTCGACATACCTCCCCTCCGCCTTCAGGACCGCCGGCGTGAGGCCGGCCGGTGCGAGGATCTCGGCCAGCGCCTCGGTCACGCCGGCGGCCATGTCCCGCCCGCCGCAGACCATCACGCGCGCGCCGTTGCGGATGAGCTCCGCGACCTGAGTGGCCTCGCCGCGCAGCGCGTCCTGGACATAGTGGGGCCGCGCCCCGCGCGAGACGGCCGTGACCAGCCGGGTCAGACGCCCCTCGTCCTGCCATCCGCAGAATTCCTCGCCGTAGAAGAAATCGCTGTCGGGATGGCGCATGCCGAAGAACAGGTGAACCGGCCTGCCGCGCGTGTTGCCGCGCACAATGCCCGCGAGCGGCCCGATGCCGGTTCCCGCGCCGATCAGGATCAGCGGCGCACGGCTCCGCCCCGGACGGAAACCGGGGTTGGGGCGCAGGAAAGCGCTCACTGTGTCGCCCGGCTCCAGCGCCGTGAGCTGGCCCGAGCAGAGGCCGCCGGGATGCTTCTTGACCACGATTTCGATGAAGCCGTCGCGTCGCCCGGAGGCGAGCGAATAGAGCCGCGGGACGGCGCCTCCTTCGGGCAGAATGCCGATCAGGTCGCCCGCCTGGAACCGGGCGAAGCCGCCCCGGAGCAACCGTTGCCAGAGCGAGGCGCGCGGCAGTGCGAAGCGGAGGATGGCGGTCGGGGCCTGCACCTCGGCGCCGTAGTCGCGGCGCGAGACGAGCGTCAGCGTGGTCGTTTGCGGCTGGACCGGCTGGTGCGTCAGTTCGAGCGCAATGCCGAGCACGTCTCCGAACGCCCGGCCCCAACGGGAGAAATCCTGCGGGGACTGACGGTCGATCGTGTCGAGCGGCAGAAGCTCCGGCCAGCCCTTCGCTTGCGCTGCTGCCGCAACGTCCTTGGCAAAGGCGCAGTAGGCCGGAAAACTCCGATCTCCGAATCCAAGCACAGCCATGGGAGTATCCGGCGTCCCGTCGAGGGCGTTAAGCCGGTCGAGAAAGCCTTTCGCCGACGCGGGCGCCGCGCCGTCGCCATAGGTCGCGGCGAGCAGGATGATCCGCTGGGCGTTGGTGTAGCGTTCCGGGGCGAGCCCCGACATCGGGCCGACATGGACGCTTTGCCCGGCTTCTGTCATTGCGGCCTGCAAGGTCGCGGCGAAGCCCCAGGTGCTGCCGCCCTCGCTGCCGACGAGCAGAATCGTCTCGGCGCGACCGGCAGGCTGATTTCCCCGGATGCGCGGCCGACCGCGCCGCCCGGCGAGCCAGATCACCACACCCGTCGCGCCCATCGCGGGCACGCCGAGCGCCATGAGCCCGAGCACGAGCCCCAGCGTCGCCGCCCCCTGTCCGGTGTGCAGCATGTAGATGGTCTCCGAGACGCGCTCCCATCCTGTCAGGTCGGCCCAGGCGAGGAGAGCGCCGTCGCCCTGATCGAGATATCCCGTGCCCCGGTCCGTCTTGACCGTGAAGACGTCCGTCGCGTCGCCGGGATAGGGAAAGCTCAGCTCGCGCAGCTCGGCGACGGGCGTCTGCCGCAACGTAATCATCTGATCGAGCGCGAACCCCGTCTCCCCGCTTACCTCGGCGGGGACGGCCGGCATGGAGCCTCCGTCTGGTAGAAGATCGAAGGTAGACGCCGTCATCCAGAGGGCGGTCGTGGAGGACAGGACGAGGCCGACAACAGCAATCCGGGCGATCTCGGCGTGCAGCCGCCCGGCGAGCGGTCCGCGCAGGGGCGCGAACCAGTGCCGCCAGCCGCCCGCCCGCCGCACGACAAGCGCGGCGCCGGAGAGCGAGAGGACCAGCATGGCGGCAGCCCCTGCAGCCATTGCGATGCGGCCGCCATCACCGAGGAACAGCGACCTGTGCAGGTTGGTCAGCCAGCGTTCGGCCTGGTTCGGGTCGGCCGAGGCCACGCCCTCGCCCGTCGCCGGGTCGATCACGGCGGCTCCCGGCGCGCCCTGATCGAACCAGTAGGCGGTGATCCGACCTGAGGGCGACCGGCGGATCTGCTCGACGCCCGGATAGACGGCCTGGATGCGGTCCGCGAGAGCGGCGACGGTCAGTCCGGCTTCCGCCTGCGGCGCGGCGATGCGCTCGGCCGCAGAAAAGACTGACAGCGCCGCGCCGCTCAGACTCAGGATGGTGACGAGCGCGAGGGCCAGCAGACCCGGCCAGCGATGGAGTGCACGGATCATGGCCCCGCTCCTCACATGTCGTAGGCGAAGCTGGCGATGTACCGGCGCCCGGTCACCGGCGTGCCCGCGCCATCGCTCGTGAGCGGGACGGCCACCTCGTTCGGGCTGTCGCGCATGTCTTCAACCGCCGCGTCGATGTGGAGCGTGTAGCCCGCATCGAAGAGCGCGTCCGCCAGGTCGAGCGTGATCTCTAGCGTGCGGCCCGCGCCGACGCTAGCGCCGGTGATGCCGTTGATCTGCGCGGTGTCGCCGGCGGTGGCGCGATACCAGTCGCTCAGGTGCTCGTAGTACTTGGACTTGCCGCCGGCCATCCAGAGACTGCCGACATAGGCGCCCGAGGCGTCGGCGACATAAAGCGCGAGATAGGCGCCGTCGCCGCCGTAATTGTTGAGAGTCGTGGTCAGGGTCACCGGCCGCGCAATAGCGTGTCCGGGAAGCGTCAGTGCCGTGGTCAGCGTGAGCGTTGCGAGAAGTGATTTCATCGGATGGGTCCTTGTTCGAAGAGGGGCTGCGGAGCGCTTCAGTTCACCTGAACTTGCGGAGGCGCGGCGTTGCCGAAGAGGCCATTCTGCGGCGGGGCGACGGTACCGGCGGGCGCGGGATTGCGGGCGCCACCGCGGCAATCGTCGTCGTCATCATCGTCGTCATCATCGTCGTCGCAGTCATCGTCATCATCGTCATCGTCGTCGTGACCGCGACGCGAACCGTCCCGCCAGCGGTCGTCGTCGTCATCGTCGCTTGCGAGAACGAGCGGCATGGCTTGCGAGGAGTCATCGAAGAGCGCGGCAACGGGCCGAAGGACGCCATCGGCCGGAGCTTGCATCGCACTCCAGGCGGGAATGCCGATCGCGGCGGTCAGCGCCGTGGATGCGGCAAGAAGGGTCAGAGTCTTTTTCATGGCAGGGTCTCCTTGTCATCTGCTGTGGACAATCTGGAGATCCGACCTGAGGGCTTCCTGACGCGGCAGCGATTCCCGCTTCAGCTTGCCGTCAGGAAGAAAGAGGCCGGCGCGACGAGAAAGGCCCCGCCCGTGAGAGCGAGGCCAAAGGGGGGCCGAAGGGACGGTCGGCCTTGGGGTTGGGTGCGGTCAGGCGATGTCGCCGGGACCGGGTCCGCGCTTGTCGCCGGTCACCATGGCGCCCGCCAGGTTCTCGTGGTGCCGGAAGGAGGCCAGCGCGACGCCGCCCACATGCAGCGCGGCCAAGAGCAGCATCAGGTTGGCGAGCGTCTCGTGGACCTCCTTCAGGGGTCCCTCGACCTCTCCCCGCGCGCCGTATTGCCGCTCGTCGTCGTCACCTTCGTCGTCGGCCCAGGCGGGCGCCACGATGGCGGGCATGGACGGGAGCATCGCCAGACGGGCCTCGTCCTCCATGAGCCAGCCGGTGAAAGCCGTCCCGGACAGTGTAATCAGCAGCGCCACAACCATCGCCGCGCCCGCCGGGTTGTGGCCGAGGTAGCGCCGCTCGCGTCCGCGGGTCATGTCTCCGAGATAGGCCAGCGTCTCGCCGGGGCCTTTCAGGAACTGGGCGAAGCGCGCGTAGCGACTGCCGACGAGGCCCCAGACCAGCCGGAAGGCCACAAGTGCGGCGACGGTGTAGCCTGCGAGCTCATGGACGGGTTGCAGCTCGTCCGCAGTCAGCCATGCGGTCGCGAAGGCCGCGACCAGGCCCCAATGGAACACGCGGACCAGCGGATCCCAGACACGGACCTTGCTGCCCGGCCCCGTGCTCATCTCTGGCGCCTGAGGTGAGATTGCGTCAGTCATCGTCGCCTCCTTCGCGATCCCGGCGGGGGCGCTCGTCGTCGTCCTCGTACTCGAACTCGATCACCTGGAGTGTCGCCGGATGAACGGTCACCTCGATCCGGCGTCCCTCGCCGTCCCGGCCGTCGATCTCGTAGCAGCCGTCGTCGATCTTGATCCGGCGCACCGTCCAGCCGTTCTCCTCGGCCAGCCGGGCGACGGCGTCCCGCGGCTGCCAGTCGGCCATCGGCACGAAGCAGTCGTCGTCCGCCAGCGCGACACCGGCCGGCAAGACCGCGAGAAAGCCGAGAATTGTCAATGTCTTCTTCATGGGCCAAACTCCTCGATGCGGCCATCTTGACGATATTCATGCGCGGCGAAGCTGACAGCAGCCTGAAGGGACATATCCCGCCGCTTCAGCTTCCTGTCAGCCAGACGGATCATGGAGGGTCATCGGAAGTGGACGGGGACGGGGACGAGCATGCGCATCCTGCTGATCGAGGACGACACGGTGCTTGGCGCAGCGGTGCGCGACCAGATCGCGGCCGATGGGCAGTCGGTCGATTGGGTGATGCGCCTTGAAGCAGCCGGCGACGCGGCGAAAGCCGCGTCCTACGACCTGATCCTGCTCGACCTGATGCTTCCGGACGGTCGCGGGATCGGCTTCCTGAAGAGCCTGCGCGCGCGCGGAGACGTGACCCCGGTCATCATCCTGACCGCGCTCGACCAGGTGTCGGATCGGATCGAGGGGCTGAACGCGGGCGCCGACGACTATCTCGTGAAGCCCTTCGACCTCGCTGAGTTGTCCGCGCGGATCGGGTCTGTCGCTCGACGCTACAGCGGCAACCCGAACCCCATCGTCACCCACGGGCCGCTGGACATTGATCTCGCTGCCCGCAGCGTTCATCGCGAGGGCAAGCCGGTGCAACTGACCGCAAGGGAATGGGCGTTGTTCGAAGCCTTCCTCGCACGTCCCGGTCAACTCCTGTCCAAGGCACAGTTGGAGGAGAAGCTTTACGCCTTCGACGCGGAGGTGGAGAGCAACACCATAGAGGTTCATGTAAGCCGCCTGCGCAAGAAGCTGGGGACGGCGGTCATCGAGACCGAGCGCGGCATGGGCTACAGGCTGGGCCGTCCATGAGATGGCCCGCCAGCCTTCAGGGCAGACTCGGCCTGTCGCTCGGCCTGGCGATGACGGTTCTGTGGCTGCTCGCGGCGACTGTGACGGCCGTGATCGTCCGGGGCGAGCTGGACGAGGTCTTTGACAGCGCCCTGCGAGAGACTGCGGAACGGATCCTGCCGCTTGCGGCGACCGACATCGTCGGCCGGGAAGATCAGGGCGTGACTCAACGGCTCGCGCCCATCCGGGAACACGACGAGTTCTTCACCTACCTCGTCCGCGATGCCGAGGGGCGCATCCTGCTGCAATCGCACGCGGCCGACCCTGCCGTGTTCCCGCCCTGGGAGGGTCAGGGGTATCGGCAGACCGCAACCCACCGGTTCTACAGCGACGCGGCGCTTCAGGACACGATCCGGATCACCGTGGCCGAGCCGCTGGCTCATCGCGCGTCGGTCGCGCGGGAGATCCGGATGGGGCTCGGCCTGCCGCTGCTGGTCGTGCTGCCGATCGCGTTGGTGGCAATCATTCTTGCCGTTCGCTTCAGCCTCGATCCGCTGCGCCGGTTCCGTGATCGGCTGGATGCACGTGGTGCTCGCGACCTGTCGGAGGTTCCTGCCAGCGATCTGCCGACGGAGATTGGTCCGCTGGCCACGACACTCAACGGCCTGCTGGTCCGGCTGCGCGATGCGTTCGAGGCCGAGCGCAGCTTTGCCGCGAACGCAGCCCACGAGTTGAGAACGCCGCTGGCCGGCGCCATCGCCCAGGCGCAGAGGCTGAGGGCGGAGACGCGGGAGCCGACCACCGAAGCCCGTGCCGCCGAGATCGAGGCGACGCTCAAGCGCCTGACCCGGCTCTCAGAACGCCTCATGCAGCTCGCGCGGGCGGAAGGCGGGAGGCTGCGGATGGACCGGAGCGCAGACCTGAGGGCAGTCGCACGCGTCGTGGTAGACGATATCGGACGCGCGGGCGCTCCTGGCCGCATCGTCCTGAACCTTCCTGACGCAGCTGTCATGTCGGACATTGACCCCGACGCCTTCGCCATCTTGTGCCGCAACCTTGTGGAAAACGCTCTCCGTCACGGAGCGGAAAATCTGGCAGTCGAGGTGACGCTGACGGCGGACGGCCACCTCGTTGTCGCGAACGATGGTCCCGTCGTGCCGCGCGAGATGCTCGACCGACTGACGGCACGCTTCGAACGGGGCAATACAAGCACCGATGGCAGCGGGCTTGGCCTTGCCATCGTCGCGGCCATCGCGAACCGGATCGGAAGCTCGCTCGTTTTGAAATCGCCGCGACCTGGTGGATCTTCCGGTTTCGAAGCATCGCTCAGGTTGCCGACCGAAGTCCCGGACACCACTGCGAAGCGCGACGCCTAGCAGGAGACGGATGCCGGAACGTCAGCAAACCCGCGCTTGGTCCCGCATCACGGCAAAATCGGCCATCATGTCCGCGACCGCCGAGCCCTCCGGCAGGAGAGCCAGTTCGTCGGTGCTGGCAGACTAATTCGAACTCGTCTTTTCATCGAAAGGCGTGCTGTCCCTTATGTCGCGAGAAGTCCGTGCCACTCGGCCAGAGCGGCGGTGCGAGCGGCCTTGAACTGGGGTCTGTGTGGGGTTTCTTCGTCATCGTCTATCTCTCTGAAATCCCACAGCGTGTGCTGCATGTATCTGCTATAGCGATGGCGTCGATGGGGGGGCGGGATGTGGGACGTGATGAGGCGGGCCTGGAGAGGGGAGGCACGGGGATGAGATGGACGGGGTCCGGGCGCGCTGCTCTTGTCTTGGAGGGGCAGATCGATAGTTCCGGTAGGGCAGTGGATCGAACGCCGTTCGCGCACCCCTCACAGGCTGGCACGTGCGGTGCCCCATTGCGGGGGCGATCGAGCAGGCTCGAAAGGTGCGCCCCGGCCTTGTCGAGCGCCATTGGGGGTGGAAGCCGACAACACGCTTGTGTCTGAGGCTGTCACCTGCCGCGCCGGGTTCCTCATCGCGATCGCCTCGCGAAACTATCGGATCGGGCGAGACAGGTGAGGCGTCCGTCGGTCAGTGAGCGTATGCCACTACGGACAGGACGGTCTGATGCTGCGGATCCGTGAATGTCCCGTCCATGTTGAGCTTCACCGGATCACCGTTTCCGAGCACGTAGCGGATCGCCTCTCCATCTGATTGCTTGATTACGGTGACGGGTCCATCGGAGTCGGAGATGCACTCCAGGATCTGCACATTCGTCCAGTCTGCGGTCATGAGAACCTCCCTTGGTAGATCGTCGGCGGGTATATCCGCCAGTTGCCTTCCTGATTGTCGTTCACGACACAGCTGGGAAATTTCCATAGGAAAAATGGGCGCGTCAACGGTCTCCTGCAACGGTTTCAGCCTTGGGTCATTCTTGGCCCACCCCGGCGGTTTCGCTGGCAGAAAGACGCCGGAGCGTGTTTGAGGGCAGGTCCCATCGCGACTGGCCCTGCAATGGCTCGGGATACCATGCGGCCCGGCGATGGGGCTGCCCACTGACATCGGCATACCAGAGTGCTTGCCCCGGGCCGCGTCCAAGAAAAGCCATATTTGTTAACTGCTTAGATAAGAGCCGCCTGAAAATTGAGCTTGTTTGTCACCGTGAGCTCTGATCTAAAGGTGCGGCTCAGTGACGTGGGGTCAAAGGGATGGACAAACTGCAATCAATCTACGAGCTGCGCAATCTCCTGCGGCAGGTCGAGCGCGAAGTTGGACTGAGCCATTTGACCCGGGTCGAGCGCGATGTGCTTCTCGCGGCGCGCAGTCTCTGCCTGACGAGAGAGAATATCCTCGTGACGGATTGCATTCAAAGCCATCCCCTGCTGGAACGCGTCGCGCCAGAGGTTGTCCAGCAAGCGATTACGCGATTGCTCGGCCTTGGACTTCTCCTGCCGGCGGGCAAGTGCATGCCCGGTTCTTACGTTGTTCAGTGGGAATTGGTGGAAAGTCTTTCGCGCATAGGGTAGAACGGCCGAAAATTTATTCGGTCTGCCCAATGCAATATTTCAGCGTCGTCCTTGCCGTGGTCTTGGCCTACGTCATCGCTCACGGGTTCACAGCCCTTCTGATAACGCCGATCCAGTCCCATTTCCTGCCGGACATCACGACATTCGCGAGCCTCGCCTACCTGCCACATGGGATCCGCGTTCTCGCGACCTGGCTCTACCGATGGAAGGCCGTTCCGGCGTTGTTCGTGGGTGCGCTGCTCTCGGAAATGCTGTTCACGCCGGGCGGTGCTTCTGCGATCCTGTCGCCCGTCATGTTGATGTCGGTCCTCGTCGGTGCGGCAAGTGCGTTCCTGGCCTTCGAGGGAATGCGCCTGATTGGGTTTCCGGCCTACGCCAGCCCACGCCGCCAGATTCACTGGACGCATGTGCTCATGACGGGCGTGGTCTCGTCCCTGCTCAATTCAGCCGGGCAGTCGATCGTCTTCTCGTCCGAGATCCTGACGAGCAAAGCGCTCGGTGTGTTCGCGATCTATGCGCTGGGGGACATCGTGGGACTGGTGCTCACGACACTCGCTCTCATGCTGATCTTCCGGTGGGTGCGTCTGAGCAACGGCCGGTCGGCCGGGAATCGGCAAAGCCGGCGCTGATGTTGATCGAAAGGCCTTCCCTCCGGGTCATTCAAATCTGTGTCGTTCTGACAACGAGATGAGCAGCATCAGATGATGACGCAAGATCAGCGATGCTCGTTGTCGCGCGGCTTCGCGAGCTGTCGGGCGATCTCCTTTCGCCCCGGGTTGCACCTTTTTCAAACTGCTGAAACTTTGCGCACATCTCAATGGAGGGGTGGATGTGCATATTCTGAAGGCGCTGGGTCCCGCTGTCGCGCGTGTCTCGACGATCGAGGCCCTCCGCGCCGGGGGCGGCGCCTTGGTCGGCCTCGCGCTGACGGGGCTATTTCTGCTGTCGCCGTATATCGACGCTGACCAAGGGTTGTTTCTCATCGCGCCTTTCGGCGCAACGTCGGTCCTCCTCTTCGCCATACCCAACAGTCCGCTCGCGCAGCCTTGGTCGGCGATCGTCGGCAATACGATCGCCGCGGTGATCGGCATTGCCGTTTGCCTCACCTTGCCGGACCCAGTGCTGCGTGTCGCTCTGGCCGTCAGTCTGGCGATCACCGCCACGATCCTGTGCCGTGCGGTGCATCCGCCTGCCGGGGCCGTCGCGATGACGGCAGCGCTGTCGCCCGATATTGCCAGGGAGCTGGGCTTCTGGTTCGCCCTCGCGCCCGTGGCGGTCGGCACCACCGCGCTCGTGGTGCTCGCGGCGCTCTATGCCAGGATCACAGGGCGCCGATACCCGTTCCGCCAGTTCGATGATCCCAGCAAGCATGGCACGGACGATCGAAATCCGACCGAACGTCTCGGCCTGTCGGAAGACGAACTAACGGAGATCCTCGAACGCTACAGTCAATCGTTCAACCTCGGGGTCGAGGACCTGGCCCGACTGATCGGCGCTGCCGAATTACAGGCCGCCGCGCAGTCCTCGGGTCCGTTGACGGCCGAGGACATCATGTCGCGCGGTCTCGTCACGGTGAGCCCTGACACGCCGCTTGGGGCGGTCGCAGATCTCTTCCGGCAGCACAGGTTCACGTCGCTCCCCGTCGTCGCGCCTGACAAGGGCTTTCTCGGCGTCATCTTCCAGATGCATCTCATCAACCAGGCGCGCGCCGATGCCCTGCGTCTCGAACGGGGCTACGGTGCGGCGCTTCGGCGTTTGCTGGACCGGGACCGGGAGAAGCCCGTGACAGCCGGCGACATCATGAGCGTCGCCGGTCCCCGCGCGACCACCCACACACCGATCGGCGCGCTTCTTCCGATGATGGCGGAGGGCGACGTGGATGCCGTTCCGGTCATCGCCTACGGAAAGATCGTCGGGATCGTGACCCGAACCGACCTCATCGCCGCACTGGCCCGGAGAGCGGCGCGCGGCGGCGGATGAGTTTGATGTCAGTATCTTCACAATAGATACTGCAAGGTCGGCATGCCGAAGGTGCTTTCGCAAGCCCGTGATCGTATTGCCAAGATCGCGCATCAAAGACGGTAGACCTGACTTCACTGCGAACGAGGCATTTCCGGCCGACATTACATGCTGGCCTGCCCATTCGGTTCTCTGCAACAACGACAGTGAACAAGTGGTATGGATGCTGGTGCGCATGGAAGCGCTGACACCGCATGGCGCCAGCGCCCATTGCCATTTGCAGGTATCTTTGTCCGCCGTCTGCTGAGGCGGCTGGATTGACTACCAACTGACACCCCACAGTCCGCAACGTCCAACCCGTCTAGCTGGACGACCAGCCAAACCGCTCGGGATACTGAAGGACATGCCGATCGATGGGAGCGGCCTTGATCCCTGTCAGGGTGGCGATGTCGTCAGTGACAAGCTCCTGTTCGCCAAGAGCCATGGAGGTGAACGCGCTTCGGCGGGTTTTCTTCATCCCGACCGGGTCGGGCAGCCCCTTGAGGCAGAGGTTTTCGTAGTCATCGACGTCTTCGAACCTGAGAGACAGATTCAGGAGATCGTTGATGCGATCCGTCGTCTCCTGCATCGTCAAAGCTTCCGGCCCGGTCAGGTCATACACCTTGCCCTCATGCCCGGGGGTGCGCAGAACGGCGGCGACGGCACTTCCGATGTCGCGGCGCGACACCCAGCTGACCCGGCCTTCCCCTGCCGGCGCGCGGCACAGGCCCTCGTCGTTGTAGAAAGCTTCTGCGGAAGACTGGTAGAGACCGGTCCGCAGGATGGTGAAGGGCACCCCGGACTCCCGGATCATTTTCTCGGTTTCCCAATGGGAGGTCGCGTGTTCGAACTCGGCATCGGGCGCGCAGTTTATGTATGACAGATAGGCGAGCTGAGCGACGCCGCGATCGGCCGCGGCTTTCACGAAGGCGCGGTGCATTTCCAGCCGGATGTCGTAGGTTTCGTAGACCGAGACCATGAAGACGCGATCGCCGGGATTGAACGCCTCGACGAGTTGGGGGTCGAGATAGCCGGTGCGCACCACTTCGGTTGGCTTGAGATGCGCGACTTTTGACGGGTCGCGCACGAGCAAGCGCGTTTCCACGCCGGATTCACTCAGGATTCGTGCTGCCTCTCCGCCAACATGTCCACTTGCGCCGCTAATGACGATCATTGTTTCACCTCCTCGTTGTTCGTTGAATCATGTTCAGATGGTGAATATTTTTTCAGCGTCCCTGCCTGTCGTCTTGAACCTCGCTGCCACGACAGTTGACTGTCTTTGCCAAAATGCCAGTTGCGGGTTCGCAGCCGGTTTCCGGGACGAAACTGTTGGGTATAGTCGGCCAAACCTGACACTGCTGACGCGCGTTGTCCGCGGGCTGGCCCAGGGCTGGCACCGGGCTGCTCGCGCAAACGACCACGAGGACCAAAGGCCGTTCATGCACCGACACGCAAACTGGTCCACATGGGCGGGCCTTTCCGATCCGGGCAAGAGACCTGAGTTTTCAAACAGGCCGTCCGCCTTGCAAAGCCGGTAGAATCCTCGAATTCTAGCCAACAATCTTCTCGACTGACGGGGGTGACATCATGGGTCCAGGAGACTTTGCCGACAGGCTCAACAGGGTCTACGGTCGGTTCGACGTGCAACCTTTGTCCGGGCCCTTCTCTGGCGGTGCGTGGATCGGGGACGAGAAGAACCCACTTGCCCCGGCGAGTATCGTCACGAGACAGGTCTCCGTTACCCGCGCCAAGAATGCCCTGAAACCGGCGCTCGACGACTTTCTCTTCTTCCTGATCCAGACGAAGGGGCGTCAGCATATCAGGCACCACAGGCGATCCCTGACCCTGTCCCCCGGCGATCTGACGATCTTCAACGGGCGAGACACCTGCGAGATGATCGCCCCGACGGCCAGCGAAGTCCAGGTCATGAGCCTTGGTCGCGGGATATTGAAGGACACCGACCTGTTCGACTCGCTCGCCTTCAAGCGATTGCCCGGCCAGACGATGCGTGTCCGGATTTTGGCCGAGATCCTGCGGATGCTGGCCACATCTCCCGGGTCCGCTTTGATTGCCGAAGACAGCGCCTATATCGAGGACCTGTTGAGGGCGGCGATCCGCGGACTGGACGATGAGCACAAGGTCGTCCTTTCATCCAGCCGCCAGCCCACGCTCGAGGACATCGAGAAGTTCGCGCGCCAGCACCTGAACGAGCCCGATCTTGGGCCAATTCGCATCGCCAGCGTGTTCGGCTTGTCCCTTCGATCGCTCTATCGGTTGTTCGCCGCACAGCAGGTCACTCCGTCGAACTGGGTTTGGTCGCTTCGGCTCGATGAGGCAGAGCGGCGGCTCGTGTCGCGGGACTGGGCCCCGCAGACGGTGACCGACATCGCGTATTCGGTGGGCTTCAACGATTCCGCTCATTTTTCGCGGACCTTCGCTCGAACCTACGGGATGACACCAAGCCGCTATCGTCGCGAGCGTTTGCCGTTCTTGACTTAGGCATTGCGCCTACTGGCCACGCAGGGTCAACTGGCTTTTCCGGCCAAGATATCCACCTGCCGACGGCTCTTGAGGGTCGGTTGAAAGATACGTGCGAGTGGGTTCGACGCCTCCTCAGGCCACGCGGTGGGGGCGGGTATCTTTCACCGGATCGAGCGCGAGCAATCTGCGTTCCGTGACCAAGAAGAAACGATAGACCGCGCCCGCATCGCAGCACATAACTTCAATGCAATGCGTTGAACAATCTCCTGAAGATGCCCAAGGCCGGCGCCCTTGCCATACCGTTCGCGATCAAGCGCGTGGCCCATTAAGTCACGGCGAATGCGTTCATCCACCCCGACAGCAAGCATCCGGTCCTCGAAACTGTGGCGAAGTCCATAGAGCGAATGTCCAGGGGTCTCCATCAGACCATTCCCGCGAAGGTATTTGTTCACAGTTGCTGACAGGCTCGCCGAGCTGTGTTGATACCGAGGGAACCCGTTTGAGAAATGTCGCATCGCACTTAGGCTCACCCCCACCAATGGAATTTTGCGACGAGCGTTTGCGCTCTTGAATTGGCGAACGACAGGCTCAATCGAAATATGTGGAACGTCCCCTCCGAAGTGGCTTTGTCCAGCCATCAAGGCCGCTAACTCGCAGGGTCGCGCGCCCGTGTTGACCATAGCCAGAACGATTTGCTCCCCATCCCGCGACATACTGCTCCCACGCCAGGCCAGCCTTTTTCGCAGCCTCGGAGGACCCGTCAGTATGAAGGGAAAGCCAAGTGAGTTTCCGGGGCTCAATCGACTCATATCGCTTCGGCACCCTTTTGTTCAGGTACAGGGTTTTCCCCAGCTTCTTGATCGCCATACCAACGTACCCTGATCAAGAGATGCATAGCACCTCGAGACATCCAGAGGCCCGTCAATCAGACGATTTCATGAAATCAACACACTTATCAAGACCTTACAGGAAATCACGGCAAGGGATCGTGGCGGAGGGAATGGGTCTGATATCCAACCTTCTCCACCTGCAGGTCATTCGATTTAGAGGTCGCAGAATCTCGTTTACCCTGTTCTGGCGTCAACCGGAGCAGCGCCCGACAATGGCCTCCAGTGTCTGGTCTCGGCCACTCGCCTTCAGTTTGGCGACCTCGGCTTCAAGTGCGGCAATCCGCGCATCCCGCGCCGCGAGGGCTGCGGCAACATCTGCGGCCTCGAACCGCTGCGGAATATGCTGGGGACAGTTCGCATCCCAGGCAGACACCGTGAACAGGATCACCTGCTCGGCGCGCGCCTTGTAGCCGGCGGGCATGAGGTCCGCGACCAGCCTGCCATCCTCCTCGATGACTTTCGCCGTTCCCCATATCTTGATCCGCCGCCGGTTGGCGTAGTCGATCAGAAACAAGTAGGCCTTGGGGTTGTCCACGAGATTTCCCGTGGTGATGAATTGCCGGTTGCCGACATAGTCAACAAAGCCAAGTGTCTGCGGGTCGATCACCTTCAGGAAGCCGGCGGGACCGCCCCGATGCTGGATATATGGCTGCCCTTCGGCGTTGGCGGTCGCCATAAACAAGCTGGTTTGCCCTTCGATGAACGCTTTGAGGTCGAGCGTTATTTCAGTGCGCCAGCCCCCCGCCTGTTCCTGATTGGCATAGGCCTTGCGCGAACCATTGCGGGTCTGGATGTCCTTTACCGTCGGGGTGAAGGCGACATCGCTGGTAGTGCCCCGTGGGGTGGTGTAAGAGGCCGCGCGCGAAGCCCTTGGCGTAGCGCAGCGCGCGGCCGGGCTGGCGGCCATCGCGCTTCTTCGTAGTCTGAGGTTGTTCGAAGACCGAC
>NZ_JAHUZF010000001.1 GCF_019218295.1 Maritimibacter sp. DP1N21-5 | reverse complement strand
ACCTCGGGCGCGGGTCAGGACCGGGTGATCCTTGGTGGCGGGTCGGACACGGCCGAGCTTGGCGACGGCGACAACCGTGTGCTGGGCGACGCGGGCGAGAACGACTGGACCGGGGATGACGTGCTGACGACGACCACGCCCGAAGAGGGCGGGGTCGACACGATCACCACGGGCGCCGGGCAGGACATGATCGCGGGCGGTCAGGACGGCGATGAGATCGACGCGGGCAACGGCGACAATACCGTGCTGGGCGATCAGGGTGTGATCACGCTGGCCGGTCGAGTGGTGCGCGCGGTGAGCGAGGATACCGTGAACGGCGGCGCCGATACGATCACCACCGGCACGGGCCGCGACGTGATCCTTGGCGGGCTTGCGGGCGATACGATCGCCTCGGGCGACGGGGACGATGCCATTCTGGGCGACCTTGGCCGCGTGTCGGATGCAGGCACCGGGACGGGGCGGATGCAGACGCTCGTGGGGGAACCTGCGGGTGGGCATGACGTGATCGCCTCGGGTGCCGGCGACGACATGATCCTTGGCGGGCAGGGCAATGACACGCTCGACACCGGCACGGGCGAGGACCTCGCCTTTGGCGACGGCGGGGTGGTCACCTTCACCGGAACGGCGGACATCGTCACGCTTCTCATGACCGACGAGGCGCGGGGCGGTAACGACCGGATCACCAGCCGCGGCGCGACGGGCGACGACATCCTTCTGGGTCAGGCGGGCGACGACCGGATCGTGGCGGCGGGTGCCGATGACCTGATCGTGGGGGATATCGCGCGTATCGTGCTGTCGAACCCGGCCGGGGCGCTGGCGAACCAGTCGGCGGCGGATCGACTGACCCGGATGACCGGGGTCATGATCGATATTGGCGGCAACGACACGATCTTTGGCGGCAACGGCTTTGACATCGTGCTCGGCGGCTTCGGGGACGACGTGATCCACGGGCAGGGCGGGCAGGACATCCTGATCGGGGATACCGCGATCCTTACCCGGCAGTGGAGCGCGCGGGCGGACGGCTCGGTGGCCGAGCGGATGACGATCGACACCAACTTCGCCTTCATCACCGGCGGATATGACCAGATCCACGGCGACGCTGGCCCCGACATCATGATCGGGAACCTCGGGCCGGACCTGTTCTTTGGCGACACGGCGAGCGACCTGATCTTCTCGGATGGCTACGCCGGGATCTTCAAGGCAGTGTTCCCGCTGGGCTTTGGCGACATCTCGATGACGCAGCGCTTCCTCTACACCTCGAACTTCGCCGGGCCCGGCGCGCTCGACGTGGTGTCGGAGGCGCAGCAGGATGCCTCGATCGGGGCCAACCTGAACTACTATCCCGAGGAGCCGACCCGGCCCGAGCGCGACCGTTTCGGCACGCTGGACGGCATGTCGATGGACGAGATCTGGCAGGCCGTGGTGAACGCGCTCGACGATCCGGCGCTGCTTCGGTCGCTGGCGGTCTTGATCCAGTCGGGGGCGGATGTGACGCTGATCGCGGAGAGCCTGTTCTCCTCGCTCGTCGAGGCGGGCCTGCTTTCGGGGAACCTGCCGCCCACGGTGCTGGAGGCGCTGATCGAGCGTCTGCTCGCCGTGATCGAGGCGAAACAGGCGGTGGCCGAGGCGCAGCTGCCGATCGCCGCTGAATGACACATCTGACAGAACATACGAAAGGCCAGAAATGACCGATAAACCCAACACCACGACCACGATGAACGGCGTCACCATCAACTGGCACGACGACAAGATGCAGAGTGTCTATGCCAACATCGGGACGGCGACGGCGAACCGGGAAGAGTTCTTCTTGCTGTTTGGCACCCATCAGAACTGGCGCGGGACGGTGTCGGAGAACAAGGAAGTGGACGTGGATCTGTCGACGCGGATCGTGCTCAATCCCTTCGCGGCCAAGCGGCTTGCAGCGATCCTCGCGGGCTCGATCAAGGCCTATGAGGACCAGTTCGGCAAGATCGACGCCTGATCCATGCTCGACGAGGCGCGCGCTGTATTCCTGATGGACCGGGCCGGGGCTTCGGTCCCGGTGCTGGGCGATGTTCCGTCGTCCGAGGTCCGCGCGCGCCTTGCAGATACGCTTCAGGACCGTCCGGCGGCGCGCAAGGACGCGGGCGGCATGGTGCTGTCTGTGCCGGTGGGTTCCGGGCGTTGGGCGCTCTGGATGCTGCCCACGGTGCCGGAGCTGACACAGCTCGCCCCGATGCTGTCGCGCGCGCAGGCGCTGTCGACCGGGCTTGCGCGCGTGGCGACGGGCGAGGCGGCGGGGATCGGGGCGGTGACACTCCGGCTGGGCGAGCGGGTGCAGGGGCCGGTGAAATCCGGTGCGGCGCTTGCCTCGCTGCTGGGCGAGGTGCTGGTCGAGGACGGTTTCGCGCGCGGCCTTGCGGTCTTTACCCTGACGGGGGGCAAGGTGCGGCGGCTCTGGACCTCGGACGGGACGGTGCAGGCGGCGCGCGATGTGCTGCGCAACTGGATCGGCGCGCATGTTGCGGGGCTGGAAGCGCCATTGGAGCTGACCCCCGGAAGCGAGGACATCGACGGGACGCTGCTTCTGGAGCGGCTCGGGTCCGGGGGGCTGGTGCTGGTGCCGCCGGACGGGCCGGGGGGCTACGGCGTCGTGCTGGTCGGGCCGTCGGAGGCGGGTCGGGCGCTGGCCGTCGATCTTCCCGCGCTTCTCGCCATTGCGCGGCCCATGCGAAGGGCCAGGGGCAACGCGGCGCGGCGTCCGATCTGGCGCGGGTTGGCGGCGGCGGTGGCAGTGACTGCAATGGTCTGGCTGCTCTGGCCGGCACCGGCGCGGATCACGCTGTCGGGCACGGCGTTGCCCGCCGAGGGGCGGGTGGCCGCGCTCGCGTCGGACGCGAACCTTGTCGAGATGCGCGTGCGCGTGGGCGACGCCGTGACCGAAGGCGAGGTCGTGGCGCGCTTTGCCTCGCAGCAACTCGCGGCGGAGCTGGCGCAGGAAGAGCTCAATATCGGGGTCGAGGACCTGAACGCGCAGGCGGCGATGTCGGACAGCGATTACGGCGCCTATCAGCTTGCCCTGAGCCGCAGGGCCTTGGCTGAGGCGCGGCGCGATCAGGCGGCGGCGAAGATCGACGCGCTGACCGTGACGGCCCCGGCGAGCGGGCGGGTGATTGCCGCGCTGCCGCCCAACATGATCGGGGCCAACGTGGCGACCGGGCGTGACGTCATCACGGTGCAGACCGGCGACGGCTTCGTGATGAGCCTGACGCCGTCGCGAGTCGATGCGCGGCGTCTGACCGCCGGGATGGTGGGCGAGGCGCGGTTCCGGGGGCTTGCCGCGCGCTTCCCGGTCGAGCTTGTCACGCCGCCGGCGCTGGTCGCGGACGGGCAGAACGGGGCCGAGCGGCTCGAAGTCATCGCGCAGGTGACCGGGGGCGATCGTGCCCGGCTGCTTGCGGGTCTTACCGGCTATGCGAGGATCGAGGGCGAGCGCGCGCCCCGGGTCCTTGGCATCGGCTACTACCTTGTCGAATATCTCAGAACGGTGTCATGGACCTACCTCGGCCTCAGTTGGTGAGACAGCTCGACCTCACCCTCTCGGCTGAGGGACGGGGCTTCTGTTATCTCCTGCATGACCGGGCGACCGGGCAGATCCTGCGGCTCTCGCGCGGGACGGCGGCGGCGTGGCATCGTTTCGCAGGGGCGGTGTCGCGCCCCGATGCGCGCGCCGGTCTGGCCGAGGAGGACGCTCGCGCGGGGTTCTCGGCGCTCGCTTACGTGCGCCAGATGCGCGACAACCAGCGCTTCGTGAAGAAGCGGTTCAACCCGGTGCAGATGCAGTTCCGGCTGATCGAGGATCTGTCGGTGGTGCAACCGGCGCTGGTCCCGGTGGCGCGCCATGCCTTCGGTCCGCGCTGGGTCGCGGCGATCGGGGTGCTGCTCACGCTGGCGGTGCTTCTGGGCCTGCGCAACGACTGGGCGCTGATCCGGCAGAGCCATGACGTCTTCTCGCTCGAGGCGCTTCTGACCTTCGGGCTGGTCGCGCCCTTCCTCAAGGTGATCCACGAGTTCGGTCATGTGCTCGCCGCGACCCGGTTCAAGGTGCGGCTGCGCGGGGCCGGGGTGAACCTGATCGGGCTTTATCCGATTCCCTTCGTCGATTGCTCCGAGGCCGACCTGAGCGCGACGCGCTGGCAGCGTATCCTGATTTCGGCGGCAGGGATCCTGACCGACATCGCGCTGGGGCTGGTGCTGTTCATCGCCTGGCATCTGGTGTCGAACCCGGAGGCGCAGCTCGTGATCGGACGGGCGTTCCTGTTCTCGGTCTTCAACTCGCTGGTGTTCAACGCCAATCCGCTGATGCGGATGGACGGGTATTTCATCCTGTCGGACCTTCTGTCGCGCCGGAACCTTGCCACCGATGCGAGCGCGGCGCTGCGCCGGGTGCGGGGGCGGGTGTTCGGCGACGGGGTGCGGACGCAGAAGGGCGACGGGCCGCTCGCGGGCTTCGCGCTCGCTTCGGCGGCCTATCGCTGGGTCGTGATCTTCGGGATCGTCTGGGCGATCCTGCCACGGTTCCTGGGCCTCGGGCTGGTGCTTGGGCTTTGGGGCGCGGTGGTGATCCTGCTCGCCCCGATGCAGGCGGCGTTTCGCAAGGCGCCCGAGACGCGGGACGTGCCCGCACCGCGCGGCGGATTGATGCGCTGGCGGGTGCCGGCGATGCTGGGCGGGCTGATCCTAGTGCTTCTTTTCGTGCCGGTCGCGCCGCGTCAGGTGATCGACGTCACGGCGGACACGGTTGGCGCCTATGCCATCGCGGTGAGCCGGCCGGGACGGGTCGTCGTGCCACCGCCGACCGAGGCGACGCTGGCGACCGGCGCGGCCATCGTGACGCTGGCCAATCCCACCTTCGATGCAGCACTCGTGCAGGCGGAGCTGCGGGTGGCGGAGGCCGATCTGGCGGCACAGGTCGCAACAGGTGCCGGGGCCGCCGGGGTTCAGCGGGGCGCAGACCAGCGCGCGGCGGCCGAAGCCGGGCGTGCCATCGCGCGGGCTGATATCGCGGCGCTGTCGCTGACCGCGCCCGAAGCGGGGCGGTTCATCGCGGCAAGGCCCATCGCGCCGGGCGACTGGCTCGCCCCCGGTACCGTGGTCGGGAGCTTCCTGCCCGAGGACGGCGAGACGGTTCTGACAGGCGCCTTCCCCGAGACCCATGTGGAAGATTGGGACCGGGGGCTTCGGCGCGTGAGCCTGCGCTCGGACGGCATGATGTCCGAGATCGATCCGGCCCGCGTGCGGCTGGTCGAGGAAGTGAAACCCGGCACGGCCACGACGAAACGGAGCCTCACGCTCCGGCTCGCGGTGCCGGTCGCCCCCGCCACCATCGCCACCAGCGGACAGCAGGTGCGCCTCAGCTTCACTCCGATCCCGGTCTGGCGACATGTCGCGGGCTGGGGCCGGGGCAAGATCGCCCAGTTCAGGGATGCGGAGATCGCCGAGAGACAACGGCGGCTCGAAGATAATCAGGGCTGAAGGGCCCTAGGGAAGAAACGGACAGTGACATGACGATCAAGACCACCTTTGCGCTCGCTTTGACTGCCGCCGTCGGGCTGGCGGCCTGTGACGGCACGACGAACAAGGCGACGCCCGAGCGGCTGGAGGCCCTGCGCACCGAGGGGATCAACCCGGACCGGCGCGCCAAGGAGGACCAGCGCTTTGCCAACACGCTGGCGCGGGCCAATTCCATCGCCGAGGTGAATGCGGACTTCGGCCAGAGCGCGGTGGACAACCCGGCCAATGCGGCCTTGCCGGACCTTCTCCAGAACGCGCTGGAGCGGAATACCGACATCGGGCGCGCGGCGCAGAACATCAACCGGGCGGATGCCGAGCGGCTCAACGCGATCTTCGGCTACCTGCCGCAGGTCTCGGCCAATTTCACGCGGACGCAGGTGCGCTCGCGGGTGATCTCGTCGGACAACGCTGTGTTCCAGCTGGGCACGGCGACCTATGGTGTGACCACGATGGGCGCGACGGTGACGCAGCCTCTGGTCAACGTGTCGCGGATCTTTGCGATCCAGACCGCCACGACTGCCCGCACCATCGCCGAGGTCCGTTATATCGCCGCCGTGCAGAAGGCGATCTTCGACACGACCGACACCTATCTTGCGGCGGCGGCGTCGAAGATGCGGATGCAGGAATACCAGACCCGGGGCGCGAGCCTTGGGCGGCAGGCGGCGACCGAGATGGGGCTGGCCGACAGCGGGCTGGCCAGCGATCAGGCACGGCGTGCGCTTCTGTCCGAACAGGGGCAGGTGCAGAGCGACTATGCGCTGGAGGCGGCGAATTACGCCCAGCTTCTGGGGCGGCTGTCGGCGCTGACCGGGACTGCGATTTCCGGGGTCGGCGCAGTGTCTGCGCCGGGCGGCATCTCGGGCACCGAGGGCCGGATGAGCGTGGCGCAGGCCGTGGCGCTTGCCGAGAAGAACAACCCCGAGATCCTTGCCATCGCGATGTCGGTGGTCGAGGCGGATCTGGCGCGTAAAGGCGCGATGGCCGCCGACTTCGGCCCGGTGGTGGATGCCTTTGCGAACATCGAGCGCGAAACGCGCGGGGGCAGCCGCTTTGGCGGCGGGTCGAAGACGCAGGAGATGACCGCCGGGGTGCAGGTGACGATCCCGCTTTTCAACGCGCGGGGCGACGGGCTCCGGACGCTGAACGCGAACGTCGATCTGCGCTCGGCGGTGGTGGATTACCACGCCACGCGACGCGAGCTCGAGACCCGGATCGCGATGACGCTCGAACGGATGAAGCAGCTTTCGACGGCCTCGGGGCAGTTGTCGCAGGCCTATCGCGCGGCCCAGGCCAATGTGCAGAGCGAGCGCGACCTGGTCGCCTCGGGCCAGTCCAACGATCTGGTGCTGGCGGCGCGGCAGCGGCTCGCGAGCCAGCTTCAGGTGCAGGCCGAGGTGCAGCGGGTGGAATATCTGCGGGCCTGGAACGAACTTCAGTATCTGACCGGGGCGCTCAACACCAATGCGCTGCGCTGAGGTCATACTGGCGCTGGCGCTTGCCGGCCCGGCGTTCGGTCAGGGGGTGACGCCGCCCCCGGGCTGGCCGGGAGGCGAGGGCGGTGCGGGCATCCCCTGCGCCGTGCGGCCGAGCCGCGTCGTGACGCTGGCCGCGCCGATGGACGGGGTGATCGCGCGGGTGCATGTGCGGCCCGGGCAATCCGTTTCGGCGGGCGATTTGGTGGCAGAGTTCGACACGGCGCTTGGCCGCGCGGAGGAGGCTTTGGCCCAAGCACGGGCGGCGGATCGTTCGATGCTGGACCTCGCCCGGACGCGGCTTGCCGGGCTCGAGGTCAAGCTCGGGCGGCTGGAGCAGGCGCTGGAGACGCGCGCGGTTTCGGCCGCCGATGTCGATGCCGCGCGGCTTGAACGCGACAGCGCGAAGGGCGAGGTGGCACGGGCCGAGGCCGATCTGCGCCGCGCTGTGCTGGAGCTCGAGCGCGCTCGGGTGGCGCTGTCGCGGGCCGAGGTGCGCGCGCCGGTGGACGGGGTGGTGGCCGAAGGCGTCATCGACCCCGGCGAAGCGCCGGGTCCGAACCAGCCTATCGCCACCCTGACCGTGACCAATCCGCTGCGGATCGAGGCCTATGTGCCGGCGGGGCGTGCCCCCGAGGTGCTGGCCGCCACCGGGCACGAGGCCCGGATCGGGGGCACCCTGCATCCCGTCACGCTCGACTATGCCTCGGCCATGGCCGATGTGTCGTCGCGCACCATTTCCATTTTCTTCACGCTGTCCGCCCCCGGAGTGCTGCCCGGGCTCGACTGTGTTCTGACGACCCCGACCGGAAGGGAAAGCCAATGAAATCCGTCATTTATGCCGTGACTGCGCTTGTCGCAACGTCCCTCACGCCTGCTTTCGCGCAGTCGACGCAAAACGCGAGCCAGCTGACCGCCGGGGCGGGCTGGTCGTCGCTTTACGGTCCCATCGGGACCGCCGGGATCGAGGTCGCGGATTTCTTCGGGAGCGGAATCGACCTGTCCGGGGCCGTGCGCCTGGGGCGCAAGGGTTACGACACGGCGCTGTCGGTCGGCTATTCGTCCGAGCTTGGCGCGCTCGGGTTTCTCGCCAACCCCGAGGTTTTTGTGACGCTGGACCACACGTCGTCGAACTGGTCGGACGACGCCTATACCGGCCAGACCGGCGGGGCGAGCGCGGGGGTCGTGGGGAGCCTTGGTCCGATCGACGTGACGGCGGGCGGTTTTGTGAAGGTGAACAAGATCGGGACCTTCAACACGGCGGCCTCGCCCCTCATCATGGCGGAGCGGGGGATTTCCTGGACCGCGGGCGGGATGCTCGGGCTGGGCTGGGACAATTTCACCGGCTCTGGGTTCGGACGCACGGGAAGCGGCGTGGCGGGGACCTTTCGCGTCGCCCCGCTCGGCACGCGGAATTTCGTCTCGGCAGAACTCTCGGCCAAGACCGCGCAGCCCCTCGTCGAAGAGTTCGTGCTCCATGTCTCGGGCGAGGCGGGCGCGATCCGGGGGCTGGGCGGGCAGAACGTGTCGGTCTTCGACCGGGCGTTTCTGGGCGGGGCGGCACCGCGCGGTTTCGGCGTCGCAGGCATCGGCCCGCGTGACGCGACAGGGGCCATCGACTCGCCGCTGGGTGGAACGAATTACCTCTTGGGCTCCGTCGAGGTCCGGCGTCCGGTCTTCGAGCGCACGGCGCTTGGCGCCTTTGTCGATGCGGGATCGGTCTGGCGGCTCGACGGCGCGCCGGTCGGGGCCTCGGGGCCCATCGACGACAGCTATTTCCTGAACGTCGCGGTGGGTGCGGCGTTTTACTGGGACACGCAGATCGGGACCGTGAACTTCGCCGTGGCGAAACCCGTGCGGTTCCGGGGCACCGACCAGCAGAACATCCTGTCGCTCAACCTGTCACGGAGCTTCTGAGCGGAGGCGGTCACTCCGCCGCCAGTCGTTCCGTCTCGCCCGCGACGCCGGGGAGGCGCTTGCCAGCCTCTTCGGCAAGGTGCTTGCCCGCCCGCCAGCCAAAGACCATGCCGGGTCCGATGGTCGCGCCCGCGCCGGGATAGGCCCCGCCAAAGACGTTGGCCTGGTCGTTGCCGACGGCGTAGAGGCCCGGAATGGGCTGGTCATCGTGGCCCAGAACCCGGGCATGCACATCGGTCGCCATGCCCTTGTAGCTGGTGATTTCGCCCGGATAGATACGCACGGCGTAGAATGGTCCCTGCTCCAGCGCGCCGAGCGAGGGGCTGGGCTTGTGCTCGTCATCGCCGTGGTGGCGTTCGTATTTCGTCCTGCCGCGGCCAAAGTCGAGGTCATCGCCCGCTCGGGCGAAACCGTTGAAGCGCTCGACGGTTGCGGTCAGTTCGGCCCCGTCGATGCCGCAGACCTGTGCCAGCTCTTCGAGTGTGCGCCCGGACTTGAGATAGCCGTTCCTCAGGTAATGTCCCTTCGGGATTGGGAAGGGCCGGACGAAGCCGATGCCCCAGCGTTTCACGGCGCGCGCGTCGGCCACGAGCCAGGCCACATCGGTTCCGCGTTCCTCGAATTTCTCGAGCATGGCCGGGATCAGGTCGCGGTAGTTCTGGCTCTCGTTGACCAATCGCCGCCCGTCCGGCGTGACCATGATGAAGCCCGGTTTGGTGCGGTCCACGAGATGCGGCCAGACCCCGGTGAAATCCGTGGCGCCCGGTAGTTTCGAGGTGGGCATCCAGGCGGCAGCGGTCGAGACATGGCCGTTCCAGCGCCCGCCGACGGATTCCGCGAGCCGTGAGCCGTCGCCGGTGTTGGTCATCGGGACGGGCAGGACCGGCTCCATCGTGGCGGTGATGCCGGGGTGATTTTCGCGGCGACGGTCCCGGTCGCGCGGATAGCCGCCAGCGGCCAATACGACACCGTATGTTGCCCGGATCGTGACGACGCCGTCGGGCGTGGTGAGCCTTGCGCCGGTGACGCGGCCCCCTTCGGTCAGAAGCTCGGTTGCCGGACTGTCGGTCCAGATCTCGACACCCGCGTCATCGAGGGTCTTGGCCAGCCGTGCGATGAGCGCCCGCCCGCGCACGATGCTTTGCGACGAGCCGTGGAGCGCGAGGTCGCGGAAGTGCCGGATCATGCGCTTGACGACGAAGCCCATGGCGGTGACGGAGCGCCCGGCCTTCATGAAGTTCTTCATCTCGAGCGAGGAGCCGAGGGCGAGGCCCATGAACAATGTCTGTGGCAGCTCGCCCTTCAGCCGCTTCATAAGCGGGCCCATCTTGCCCGCGTCATAGGGAAGCGTGCCCAGGGACCGGATGGTGGAAGCGCCTTCGTCGTCGGAGTGGTAGTCGGGAAACTCCATGGCGTGGAATTTCACCTCGGTCTCGCGTTCCATGAAGTCGACCATGACGGGACCGGAGGCGAGATAGGCCTCGATCCGGTCGCGGTCGATGTATTGGCCGGTCTCGTTTTCGAGGTAGAGGCGGGCGTTCTCGATGCTGTCGGAGACACCGATTTCGGCGCCGAGTTTCTGCGCGTGGCGGTTCATCGGGATCCAGATGACGCCGCCCGACGTGGCGGTGGTGCCGCCGAAGACGCTGTCCTTCTCCGTCACCAGCACCTCGAGCCCCGCGGCGCGTGCGGTGGCGGCGGCGGTCAGCCCGGCCCCGCCGGAGCCGACGACCAGAACGTCGACGGTGCGATCGTGTTTTCGTGTGTTGTCTGTCGCCATGCTGGCCTCCCGTCCGTCATGAGTCACGGCAGTGTATCAGTTACTAGCGATATAAGTATACAGAAATATGACGTTCTGGATACGTCAATCCGCCTCGTCCTCCGGCTCGATATGGAGGGCTTCCTCCTCGGTCCGGGGCAGCACGAGGCGGCCTTCGCTGTCGAGGTAGCCGAGCACGCCGGTGCGCAGGAAATGGCCCGGCTCGAAAGGCGCAATGCCATTCGCGAAGCCCGCGACGAGGCCGGGACCGCGCAGCCAGACCTCGCCGGTCTGGTAGAGGAGCATGTCCATCCCGCTGCGGGGATCGACGATCATGACCTCCATTCCGGCGAGCGGGCGCCCCACGGTTCCGGGCACCGTGGCGGGCGGATCGCGGGGGTCGGAGGTTATGGGAAGCCCCCCGGCCTCGGGCAGGGCAAAACCGTTGACCACGGTCAGGCTGGGGCGTTCTGATTGCAGCGCGGCGAGCGCTTCACGCGGGGCGCGCAGATGGATGAGGCGCAGGTCGGGGGTGGACAGAGGCGTCCCGCCGCGCAGTTGCCACGCCACCGTCGCGTCGGTTTCGTCCAAGGAAATATGGGCACCAGCAGCGAGGGCGGCGCAGGCGATCATCCATGTCGCCGGGTCGGTCACGCTGCCGTCGATCCAGACGCGGTCATGGGGCGAAAGGGCGAAACGCGTGGCAAGCGCGCGGGCCATGGCGAGGAGTGCGGTCTGCCGGTGGCGGGCGAAGTCGATCCCACCGTCCTCGCGCCGGATCGGGAGGACAAGCTCGCCCGGCTGGGTGCGCTTGAACGGCCCCTCGGCCCCCACCGCAACGGCGGAGGTGGCGAGCGCGGCGAAGACCGGGGCGAGCAGGTCCGCCAGGGGTGCCTTCCCGAACGCCACTACGGGGCCTTCGTGACGGGGCGCGATGCTGTCGGCGAGATCGCGGTAAGTCAGGTCCCCCAGCGCGGGAGCCTCCGGGGTGCTGCGCGCCCTCGCGGCGATCACCTCGGCAAGGCTTTCGGCTGTGTCGGCGGCCTCGTTCGGCGCGGTGTCCTGATCCGTCATCCGCATCTTGGGCCTTCCTTCCCGGAGACTTCTGTGTTCACAGTAATAGCCTACAGTATACAAGGTAGGGTATCAATGGCACTGGCATTCATCACCGGCGGAACCGTAGGGCTTGGGGCGGAAACAGCGCGTCAGGCCCTGGCACGTGGCTGGGAGGTCGCCGTGCTCGACCTCTCGGATGACAGGTTGCCCGAGGACCTTAAGGGCGTCCAGTTCTTCAAGGGCGACGTGACGCGGGAAGACACGGTGACGGCTGCGCTCGACGCCATGGGGGCGGTGCCCGATCTTCTGGTCAACAACGCAGGCATCGTGACCTTCATGCCGCTCCTCGAGTGCTCCAAGGCGGAGTTCGAGCGGGTCATCGCGATCAATCTCACCGGGGCGGTGTCGGTATCGCGGCTGGCGGCGGAACGCATGATCCCGCGCGGGTCGGGGTCGATCGTGAACATCACTTCGACCGGCGGAATCTGCACCTCGCCGGGGACCCATGCCTATGCGGCGGCCAAGCGGGGGCTCGCCGCGATGACGGAACTCATGGCGCAGGAATGGGGGCCGCTCGGGCTTCGGATCAACGCGGTCGCGCCGGGGATGATCGACGGCGGCATGTCCACGGGCATCTATGCGAACGAGGAAGCGGCCGAGCGGCGGCGCGCGGCGGTGCCGTCCCGCAGGCTCGGGACCGAAAGCGACATCGCCGAAGCGGTGATGTGGCTCGCGTCCGACGCGGCCAGCTATGTGAACGGCCACGAGCTGGTGGTGGATGGTGGCGTGACCAAGAACATGATGTCGATGATCCCGCGCTAAAGCGTGAAAGGGGGCGCGGGCGGCGCCCCCTGATCTTTTAGTAGACCTGAAACTGTTCCGGCACGCCGGCGGGCCAGACCGTGCCCCACATGCGCATGCCGCCGTCGATGGTCAGCACCTCGCCGGTGATGAAATTGCCCGAAGGCGCGGACATGTAGACGACGCCTTCAGCTACGTCCCAGGAATTGCCCATGCGGCGCATCGGATTCACGTTGTTGAAACGCTTGGTCGCTTCCGGCGGATAGGCTGACAGCCCCTCGGTCGCAATCGCGCCCGGCGCGACGCAGTTCACCCGGATGCCGAGCGGCGCCCATTCGGTGGCCACGGTGCGCGACATGTAGATGACGCCTGCACGTGCGGCGCAGGTATGCGCGGCCTGCGGCATCCCGCGTTCGACGTGGGCCACGTTCGAGATGATATGACCGCCTTCGCCCCGGTCGCGCCAGCGTTGCGCCGCGCCCTGCATCATCCACCACGTGCCGTTGAGGTTCAGGTCAATGACCGCGCTCCAGCCCTTGCGGGAAAAATCGATGGCGTTCTGCGGAAACTGCCCGCCCGCGTTGTTGACGAGGGTGTCGAGGCCACCGAATTCTTCGAACGTATCGTCGAGCAGCGCGTCCACCTGATCCACGTCGCGGATCGACATGGCGCGGAAGGAGATGTCGGCCCCGACGAGATCCTTCACCTCGCGCTGGGTCTGGACGAGCTTGTCCTCGGTCCGGCCGCAGATCATGACTTTCGCGCCCAGACGGGCGAGGAGGAAGACCATCGCCTTGCCCATGCCCTGGCTCCCGCCGGTCACGAGGAAGCGTTGGCCTGCGAGCAGGTCGGGGGCGAAGACGGTGGGAAGCGACGCCATTTCGTCGGGCGTGAGGCCCCATTTCGCGGGTGTCTGGTCGGTCATAGGTTGTCTCTCTTGAAATCGGCGTTGCGTTTTTCGGCATAGGCCGCGATGCCCTCGCGGCTGTCGTCCGAGCGCATAAGCCTGTCGGCATTGGCGTGACCCCGTGCGATGGCGTCGGGAAGGGGTTCGTTCATGGCGTGGTTGAAAAGCTCCTTGCCGAAGGCGATCGCTGTCCACGAGTTGGCCAGCAGGTCGTCGGCGAGCGCAAGCGCGGCAGGGAGCACGTCGGCCTGCGGCACGACGCGGTTCACCACGCCCAGCTCATACAGGCGTTCGGCGGAGATGAGGCTGCCGACGCAGATGATCTCCATCGCGATCTGGCGGGGGAGCTGGGTCGAAAGCCGCTGCACGCCGCCGGTGAAGGCGACCATGCCGCGTTTGACTTCCGGCAGGCCGAAGACGACGCCGGACCCCGCCACGAGCAGGTCGCAGGCGAGCGAGATTTCGAGCCCGCCCGCCACCGCCGCGCCGTTGATCGCGCCGATGACGGGCTTGGCGATGACCCGTTCCGTGACGCCGCAGAAGCCCGCGCCAGGGACGAGCCCGTGGCCCGCGCCCCGTTCAGCGGCCTCTTTGAGGTCCATGCCGGCACAGAAGGCCCGCTCGCCCGCGCCGGTGAGGATGATCGCGCCGACTTCGGGGTCGGCTTCGGCCTCGCGCAGGTAACGGTCCACGAGATAGGAGCCCTCGGCGTTCATCGCGTTCGAGACATGCGGGCGATTGAGGGTGATGACCTGCACCATCCCATGCGCGCCTTCATGCCGCGCGGCGAGAACCGGCGGGTCTGCGCTGTCGGAGGACATGACGCTCAGGTCTCGGCGGGTTCGGCAACGGCCTGGGCGGCATCGGGTTCGTCCACCCAGTCGCCCAGACGGTCCGGCACCTGAAGCACCTCGGGCACGTCGTCGCGGCCGATGCGGCGGTCAAGCTCGGCATGCCAATGGTAGATGCGTCGTTCCTGATAGTTGAGCGGGAAGCCCCTGAGGCCCTTGCTTTCCACCGACTTCTGGATCTTGTCGGCGAATTGCAGGTCCTCGTCGAGGATGACGAGGAAGTTCTTGAGCCGCGTGTCCCAGATCTCGGGCCGCTCGCCGTCGCCCCAGGAGGGCGCGAACCAATGCACCTCGATGGTCATGGTGTCGATGGTATCGGGCCAGAAGCAGAGCACCGGGATACCGGCGGTCGCGATGGGCGAGACGAAGTTCGGATAGGCGAGGACGGAATAGTTCGTGTCGCGGAACCAGGGCTCCATGCCTTCGACTTCGGGCAGGCCCTTGACGCCGGGATCGCGCCAGCCTTCGCGTTTGTAGGGCGTGACCATGCGGCTGTGGCCGTTGGGCCAGAGCGTGATGGCCGAGCCCCGGTGGTCGAGGAAGCGGTCCACGGTGTTCTGGTGGATCGACTTGAGGTGATAGACCTCCATGAACGCATCCAGCAGGATTTTGACGTTGCAGTCGACCTTGATTGCCGTCTTGTCGACCAGCATCAGCGTGTCGGGCTTGCATTCGTCGAGGTTGGTGGCGACCGGGCCGAGGTAGTCGCGCAGCGGCTCGGCGTCGTCGTCGAGGTTGACCCAGTAGAGGTTTCCGATGTTCTCGCAGCGCACTTCGATGAGCGACCGGCAGGACATGTCGAGGTTCACGAAGTCGCGGCGGTCGCGCAGGTTGATGAGCTCGCCGCGCGTGTTGTAGGTCCAGCCGTGATATTTGCAGGACACACCGCGCGACTTGCCGGAGGGTTCGGTGACGACCGGCGCGCCCCGGTGGCGGCAGGTGTTGTAGAAACAGCGGACGCGCTCGTCCTCGCCCCGGATGAAGAAGAGCGGTTCGCCCAGCCTGGTCCATTGCACGTAAGAGCCGACCTCGGGCACCTCGTCGGCGTGGATGGCATAGACCCAGGTCTTGTGCCACATGCGTTCGACTTCGAGACGGTTGAACTCCGGGTCGACGTAGCGGTCGCCGGGAATGTCGGGAAGCTGCGGGAACCCTTCGGGCGGGCCGCCACGCTTGGATTCAAAGGCCTGCTGGTCGAGGATCTGCTGGATATCGGACTGTTTCATGTGCTTCCTCCCTTGGGAATCGGAATCGCCATGGGACGCCGGTTCCGCGTTTCTTGTATTTTATCCCGGTGTCTCGTATATGCAAACCCTAAGTTACGTATTTTTTGGGAGGAGCGGATGACGGCAGGCTTCGGAGAGATATGCCAGCTGGGTTATGTCGTGCCCGATCTGGACGCGGCGGTGGACCATTGGGCGCGGGTGTTCGGGGTCGGGCCGTTCTTCGTGTCGTCGCGGGTGCCCTATGCCGAGGTACATTATCGCGGCGCGCCCTCGGATGCCGAGATCGCGGTCGCGCTGGCGAGCCATCGCGGGATGCAGGTGGAGATCATCCAGCAGGTGGCGGGCGGCCCGTCGATGTTCAGTGCTTTTGTCGATCGCACGGGCGGGGGGCTGCATCACGTCTGCGCGCTGACCGAGGATCTGGAGGGCGATGTGGCGGACTGGAAGGCGCGGGGGGTCGATGTCCTGATGGGTGGGACGACGACGGCTGGGATTCCCTTCGCCTATCTCGACACGGACCCGGCGGATCAGGGGCGGGTGCTGGAACTGGTGCAGCCCTCGCCCGGTCTGAAGCGGTTCTTCGACAAGATCGACGCGGCCGGGGCCGAATGGGACGGCGTCACGGCGCGGATCGACCTTGGGTAATCGCCAAATTGTATGCGTTGACCGCCATATCTGGATACAATAAACTCGCCTGAAACGAGGAGAGACGCATGCCCAAGATACACGCCACCGACCGGGATGGAACGAAACTCGAGATCGAGGGCGATCCCGGTCTGTCGCTCATGCTCAACCTGCGTGACAAGGGCGGGCTCGACATCGCGTCGATCTGCGGCGGCATGTGTTCCTGTGCGACCTGCCATGTCTATGTGGACGAGGGCTGGCTGGACAAGCTCGAACCGCAGTCGCCGGACGAGTTCGAGCTGGTGGAATTTTCCGAGCACTACAAGGAAAACTCGCGGCTGTCGTGCCAGATCGAGATGAGCGACGAGCTTGACGGGATTACAGTGACGCTGGCGCCGGAGGATTGAACGCCGGCGCCGTTACAGCGGCCTGAGGTCGTAGCGGCTGACGAGACCGTCGGTGAGCGCGAACCAGACCATGAAGGGCTTGGTGGTGCCGTCCGGTCCCGTCACGTTCCCCAGAAACGCACCGCGGTCGTTCTCGAACACCATGTCCTCGATGCCATGGGTGATCCGCGCCTCGCGAAGCTGGTCTACTCGCGCAGCGAGGAAATCCCGGACCGCCTGCCGGCCCTTGAAGCCCGAGGGTTCGGCCCGCGCGAAATCGTGATGGGCCCAGACCTGCGCGTGGCTCCAGTCGATGTCGGGGTGAAGCGCGGTCGCGGCACGCGCCATGTCGCCCGCGTCGATGCTGTCGTAGTAAATCGACTGGATCAGCCGGATGGCATCCTCGCGTGTGCTCATGCTTCCAGCATCTCCTTCAGTTTGAACTTCTGGATCTTGGAGGACGACATCGGCCATTCGGAGATGAAGCGCACGTCGCGCGGGACCTTGAAGCTGGCGATCTTGCCCTTGCAGAAGCCGATGATCTCGTCCGGGGTCGCGGATTTGCCGGGCTTCAATTCGACGAAGGCGACCGGCACTTCCTGAAGCCGGGCATCGGGACGGCCGACCACCTGACAGAGTTTCACGGCATCATGGCCGCAGACCAGCGTCTCGATCTCCTGCGCGGCGACGTTTTCGCCCCCGACCTTGAGCATGTCCTTCAGGCGACCGTGGAACATGAGCGTGCCGTCGGTGTCCATCGAGCCGAGGTCACCGGTGTGGAACCAGCCGTCCTTTTTGGCCTCGGCGGTCTTGACCGGGTCCTTGTAGTATTCGGTGAAGATCGAGAACCCGCGCACGCAGATCTCGCCGATCTCGTCCGTTCCGCATTCGGTGCCATCGGGCCGGGTGATGCGGACCTTGAGGCCGTCGAAAGGCTTGCCAAGGCGCCCGGTGCGGGCCTCGAAGCTGTCGGTGGGGAAACTCGTGGTCACGGTGCCGGAGGTTTCGGTCATGCCGTAGGTGCCGACCTGGATGATGTTCGGGATCTTGTCCTGAATGGCGCGGGCGAAGCTGGGCGGTTGCATGGCCATGTTGGAGTTCATGATCCGAATGGAGGAGAGGTCGCGTTTCTCGAAGTCCGGGTGATAGATCATGTCCGCGATGAAGGTGCCGAAGCTGGGGTAGGTGACGGTCGCCCGGTCGCGTTCGATCATCTCGAGCGCGACGCCCGCGTCGAAATACTGCATCGACAGATAGGTCGCTCCCACGCTCCAGGCGGCGCAGAGCGGGAACATGGCGCCGATGTGATACATGGGCAGGGGCGACCAGAAGACATCGGCCTCGGTCATGTCATAGCGTTTGGCCATCGCCTGTCCGGTGCGCACGAGGGCCTCGTGGCTGATGAGGCAGCCCTTGGGGTCCGAGGTCGTGCCGGAGGTGTAGAGGATGAGCGCGGTGTCGGAGACACGGACATGGGCGCGCAGGCTGAGGATGGTTTCGTCGAGGATAGTGTCGGCGGACTTGCCGAATGTGGCGGCATCGGTGAAGCCGGGGGCGTGATCGTCGGAGACGAGGATGACACGCTTGAGCCGGGGGGCCGCGGCGAGGGACAACTCGGCGTTCTGGGGGGCCTTCGCGAGATCGGGGAAGCTTTCCGTCAGCCGGTCGATGAAGTTCAGCCCTTCCGAGACCTTGCCCGAGGTCAGGATCGCGACGAGGTCGGCGTTCTCGGTGATGTAGGTGAGTTCGCGCGACCGGAAGCGGGCGTTGATCGGCACGGAAATCGCGCCGATCAGGGCGAGACCGAAGAAGGCCTCGACCGTTTCGCGCGAGGAGGGGAGGAGCATGCCGACGTGATCGCCGGGCTGCACGCCCATCGCGAGGAAGCCGCGCGCCATGCGAATCGCGCCGTCGCGCACCTCGGCAAAGCTCTGGCGGCCGTCGGGAAACACCATGCCGTCCTTGTCCGGCAGCGCGGCGGCCGTGTGCATGAGCAGATCGCCCACGGTGGTGACGGCGGTGAACTCCTGAAATGCGAGCATGTGCTTCTCCCTCTTGTGCCGCGCGGCGGATCTCTCCTCTGATCCGGCCGGGGCGCGTCGCTTGTGAATATGGAAAACATATCATCCGTATACAAGTGGAAACCTTATGCTGCGGTGCAGAGAAGGGCGGATCGGAGCGGTGACCGTTGAAAACAAGGTCAATGGCGCGCTGGGAGGCCATGACCCAGAAGGTGAAGAACACGCAAATCAGGTGTTGTGTATATTTATGAACCCACTTACCATACAAACACGAGGGGCGAGGATGGCCGTGGCTTCGCCTTGGAGGAGATACAAAGTATCCAAGCGGCGCGGATCAGGGAGGATTCCATGAAAATTCAGAAACTTGGCATGTCTGTCGCGGCCTTCGCCGCTGCCATGACGGCTTCTTCGATGGCGATGGCGGAAGAATACAAGGTCGTGATTCTTCAGTCTCTCACCGGGGGCGCGGCCTTCATCGGCAAGAACGTGGCCGACGGCGCAGCGATGGCCGCGGAAGAGCTCAACGCGAACGGGTTCTTCGGCGAAGGCAACTCGATGGCCTTCGAGGTCGCCGATGACGCGACCGACCGCACGCAGACGCTGTCGCTCATCACGCGGATGGCGGCGGACGAGGACGTGCTTCTGGTGATGGGCCCGACCTCGGGGTCGGTGGCGCTGGCCGGGGCGAGCGTGGCCAATGAGCGGGAGTTCCCGGTCATGACCACCACCAACTCGATGGAAGTGATCGAGAACGGCCCCTGGTCCTTCATCCTGACCCAGCCGGCTGACGTGACGATCCCCTATATCGCCGACTTCACTGCAAACGAGATGGGGGCGAAGAACTGCGCCATCATCGGCGTGAAGGACAACGAAGCCTATGTGGCCCTTCAGAAGAAATACGAAGAGATGATCCAGGAGCGCGGCGTCGGCATCGCCTCGGTCGATGGGGTCGCGCTGGCCGACAGCGACTTCTCCGCGCTCGCCACCAAGATCGCCACGGCGGATCAGGATTGCATCTTCATCGGCACGCCTGCCGCGCAGGGGGCCAACATCATCATCCAGCTCAAGCAGGCGGGCCTCGACCCGGAGACGCCGATCATCGGGCACAATGCCTTTGCCTCGCCGACCTTCATCGAAAAGGGCGGCGCAGCAGTTGAAGGTGTCTACCTGATGGGCGCCTGGGTGCCGGGCGGCGATGACGAGTTCTCGACCGCCTTCGCGGAAAATTTCGAAGCCAAGACCGGCGTTCCCGCAGACGAATGGCATGCGGTCGGCTACTCCGGGATGCAGGTCGTCGCCAATGCGATCAAGGACGCGGCGGAAGCCGGCACCCTGACCCGCGAAGGCGTGCGCGACGCGCTCGGGATGCAGAAGGACATTCCCGTGGTCATCGGCGAGCACACCTACAGCTTCGACGAAGAGCGCGTGCCGCATTTCGGGATGAAGGTGCTGACCGTGAAAGACGGCGCCTTCGCCTCGGCCACCGAGTAAGGCGGGCCGAAACCGACGATCCTCGGGGGCGGCGCTGTCGCCCCCGCCATGACATGGGCCAAAGGCGCGCCGAACGTGCCCGGCCCGACAACAGGGTGTCCGGATGCTTGCACAGCAGATACTCAACGGCCTTGTGACCGGATCGGTCTATGCGCTGTTTTCCTTGGGCTTCACGCTGATCTTCGGGGTTCAGAAGCTTCTGAACTTCGCCCATGGCGCGATCTTCATGGCCGGGGCGTTCATCGCCTATTACTGCACGATCAGCGGGCTTCCGTTCCTGCTGTCCATCGGCTTTGCGATGGTGGCGACGGGGTTGATCGCGATCCTGACGGATTTCATCGCCTTCCGCACATTGCGCAAGCGCGGCAATGCCGAGTTTCCGGCGCTGGTGAGCTCGATCGGGGTGGACCTGATCCTGATCTCCATCGCGCAGCAGGTGTCGAAGACGCAGGTGCTCAACTTCCCCTTCGGGACCTTCCCGATCAAGTTCTACGAGATCATGGGTCTGCGCATTTCGCTTCTGCAGATCGTCATTCTGGTCGTGGTGGCAGTTCTGGTCGCGGCGCTCATCTACTATCTCAAGAAGACAACCTTCGGGCGGCAGGTCCGGGCGGTCGCGACCAATGAACGCGCTGCGGCGCTTCTGGGGGTGAACGCGCAGAGCGTCTATCTCCAGACCTTCTTCATTGCCGGGGCGCTTGCGGGTCTGGCGGGGGTGCTGATCGGGCTTCTGTTCAACTCGATGCAGTTCCTCATGGGCGAGCCCTATATGCTGCGGGCCTTCGTGGTCGTGGTGATCGGCGGGCTCGGCAGCGTGCAGGGCGCCATCGTCGCCTCGCTCCTGCTCGGGGTGACGCAATCGCTCACGGTGGCCTACCTGCCATCGGGGCTGACCGATGCGATCATCTTCGCGCTCCTGTTCCTTGTCCTGCTCGTGCGGCCCAACGGGCTGTTCGGCGAGGTGAATGCCGTCGCAGGGGGGACGCGCCAGTGATCAATTTCTACTACGCCTATCAGCCGATCATCGACTTCTTCCTGTTGTCGGTCGGCTTCGGCTATTCGCAGCAGATCGCGCTACGGGCGGGGGTGTTTTCCATCGCGACCGCCGGGTTCGGGGCGCTCGGGGCCTATACGGTCGCGATCCTCGTCACGCGCTATGACGTGCCGATCTGGTCGACGGTTGTGCTTGGCATGGTGATCGCGGGGGCCGTCGGGTTCCTGCTGTCGCTGCCGCTCGCCCGCCTGCGCGGCGCGTTTCAGGCCATCGCGACGCTCGCCTTCGTGCAGATCGTGCTGTCGCTCCTGCTTTATGGCGAGGACTTCACCGGCGGCGCGCTTGGCGTCACGGGAATTCCGCGCGTCATGAACACCTGGACCCTGCTCGCGGTGGTCGTCGTCACCATGTATGTGATGTGGTCCATCGGGCGCACCGGGCTTGGCCGGATCTTTGACGCGCTGCGTCAGGAGGAAAGTGTGGCTTCGTCGCTGGGGGTGAACATCGGGCGCTACCATGCGCTGGCCTTCATCCTGTCGGGCGCGGTCGGCGGGCTTTTTGGCGGGCTTCAATCGCTTTACGTGTTCCAGATCGAGCCGCACAACTTCGGTTTCGCCTTCATGGTCAACGTCCTGACGGTCGTGATCCTTGGCGGGCGGACCACACTTCTCGGCCCGATCATGGGGGCAGCGATCATGGCGATCCTGCCGGAGCTGGCGCGGCCTTTGGCCGAGTATCGCCCGGCGGTGAACGGGATCATCCTGATCCTCGTCATCACCTTCCTGCCCAACGGCGTCGGGGACGAGATCGTGTTCTGGTTCCGCCGCCGCAAGACCGCGAAGAAGGCACAAGCCCTGACCGACAAGGAGGCCCGCGATGCCGTCACTTCATCTTGAGGCCGTGTCCAAGCATTTCGGTGGCCTGAAAGCCGTCGATGATGTCACGATGGTCGTCCCGAAGGGCGAGATCACGGGGCTGATCGGACCCAACGGCGCGGGCAAGTCCACCGTGGTCAACATGATCTCGGGCGTGCTCTCGCTCACCCATGGGGACATCCGGCTGGGGGAGAGGTCGATCTCGACCGACCGCGCCGATATCGTGGCGCGGCACGGGGTGAGCCGGACCTTCCAGAACATCCGTCTTCTGCCCGAGGCGAGCGTGCTGGAGAACGTGCTGATCGGTTTTCACCGGCGCGAGCAGGCGGGCGTGGTGGCGAGCCTTCTGGGGCTGCCACGGGCGCTTCGTGAGAACCGCGAGTTCCGGGAAAAGGCGCATGAGCTTCTCAAGCGCTTCCGGCTCGAGGAATATGCGGACCTTGAGGCGGGCAACCTCGCCTATGGCCACCAGCGCCGGGTCGAGATGGCCCGCGCGATTGCGAGCGAGCCGGACATCGTGCTGCTGGATGAACCCGTCGCGGGGATGAACGACGTGGAGAGCGAAGAGCTCGCCGTGATCTTTCGCGAACTGGCCGAAAGCGGCATGGGGCTTCTGCTCATCGAACATAACGTCGGTTTCGTCACGCGACTGTGCAAACAGGTCTATGTGCTCGACTCTGGCCGCATGATCGCGGCTGGTGATCCGCATACCGTCACCCGCGACCCCAAGGTCGTCGCGGCATACATCGGAACCAAGGGGCACTAGGGCATCATGGCGAACGAGAAACTGTCCATCACCGACCTTCATGTCTCCTACAAGGGCATCAAGGCGCTGCGCGGCGTGTCGCTGACGGTCGAAGAGGGCGAGATGGTCGCGCTGATCGGCTCGAACGGCGCGGGAAAATCCACGCTGCTCAACGCGCTGTCCAACGTGGTCAAACGCAAGTCCGGCGAGATTGTGTTCAACGGGGCCGAGACGCGGGGGCTCAATCCCCATGCCGTGGCGCGCCGGGGGCTTTTGCATGTGCCCGAGGGGCGTCAGATTCTGGGTGACATGAGCGTCTACGAGAACCTTCAGGTCGGGCAGATCGCCCTGGGCGGGCGGCAGACGCGCTATACGCTCGATCATGTCTACGAGCTGTTTCCCGTGCTGGAAGAGCGCCGGAACCAGATCGCGGGGACGCTGTCGGGCGGGCAGCAACAGATGCTGGCCATTGGACGGGCGCTGATGGGGGGGCCGGAGCTGCTTCTCCTCGACGAGCCGTCGCTGGGCCTGTCACCCCTGATCACCGATCAGGTCTTCGATGCCTTGAAGAAGCTCAACGCCGAGGGGCTGACCGTGCTTCTGGTCGAACAGAACGCGCATCGGGCGCTGGAGATCACGCGGCGGGCCTATGTGCTCGAACGTGGCGTGATTTCGCACGAGGGCACCTCGGCCGAGATTGCCGAGAACCCGTCGATCATCGAGAGCTATCTGGGCGCATGACCCGATTGACCCTGCATCAACTGTGCCTGCGCGACGTGGCTCCGGTGGACCTTCCGGGAATCGCGCGGGGGGCGGGAGTGGACAGCGTGTCGGTCTTCGTCGTCGCGCCGTCGCCGAAACTCGATATCTTCCCGAGGGTCGAGGCCGGGCAGGGCGCGCGGGATTTCGTGGCGGCCTGCGACGACCATGGCGTACGGGTGCACAACGTCGAGGTTTTCTCGGTCGGGCCGGAGACGGTGCCCGAGGATTTCCTCCCGGCGCTGGATCTGGGCGCCGAGCTCGGCGCGACGCGGCTCACGGCGCTGGTGCAGGATGCCGACCGGAGGCGGGCCGTGGCCAATATGTGCGGGCTTGCGGATCTGGCGGGCGAACGCGGCATCGCGGTGTCGGTCGAGTTCATGAAGTTCTCCGAATGCCGGTCGATCGGGGCAGGGGCCGAGTTCCTGCGCGAGGCGGGGCATGACAATCTGAGCCTGCTGGTCGATCCGCTTCATCTGTTTCGCACGGGCGGCAGTGTTGCCGACCTTGCGGGGACCAATCCGTCGCTCATCGGGGCGGCGCAGATCTGTGACGGGCCGCTCCGCGCGCCCGAAAGCCCCTTTGGCGAGGCGGTGGAGAACCGGGGCATTCCGGGCGAGGGCGAGTTTCCCCTGCCCGAGTTCCTTGCTGCCCTGCCTAAGGGCTGTCCGCTCGACATCGAGGTTCCGCTGAAGCGCTTTGCCGACACCGGGGTAAGCCCCGCCGACCGTGCCGCACGTCTTGTCCGCGCCACGCGCAAACTTCTCACCATATCCGCGACCGCCTGAGAGGAGATGACACGCATGCCCTATCGTCGCGCGTCCAATTTCCTTGTATACAGATGAACCTATAACGGGACACAAAATCATGCAGACCGCCTATATCGCCGCCTATACCCGCACACCCTTCACCTTTGCCCGCAAGGGGGCCTTGGCCGGCGTGCGGCCCGATCACCTTGGGGCTGCGGCCATACGCGGGCTTCTGGCAAGGACCGGCGTGCCGGGAGACGAGATCGAGGATGTCGTCTGGGGCTGCGCCTTTCCGGAAGGCGAGCAGGGGCTCAACATCGGGCGGATCACCGGGCTTCTTGCCGGGCTGCCCGAGGCGACGGCGGGTATGACCGTGAACCGCTGGTGCGGTTCGTCGGTGCAGGCGGTTCAGGTCGCCGCCGGGATGATCCTGATGGGCGCGGGCGAGGCCTTCGTCGCGGGCGGGGCCGAGAGCATGACGCGGGTCCCGATGATGGGCTTCAACATCGCACCGCCGCCGGAATGGCCGGCGGATCACGTGGCCGACTTCATCAACGTGGGCCTGACCGCCGAGCGGGTGGCCCGGCAATACGGCGTGGACCGTGAGACGCAGGAGGCCTTCGCGCTGGTCAGCCAGCAAAAGGCCGTGGCGGCGCAGGCCGAGGGGCGGCTGGCCGGGGAAATCACTCCGGTCGAAACGGCCGCCGGGGTGGTCGATACCGACGGCTGTCCGCGCGAGACCTCGCTCGACAAGCTGTCCACCCTGAAGCCTGCTTTCCTTGACGGGGGCAGCGTGACGGCGGGGACGTCCTCGCCGATGACCGACGGCGCGTCGGCGCTCCTGGTCTGTTCCGAGGCCTTCCTCAAGCGGCATGACCTGACCCCGCTCGCGCGGATCGCGGGCTTCGGCGTGTCGGGCTGTGCGCCGGGGATCATGGGGATGGGGCCGGTCGAAAGCTCGAAGAAGGCGATGAAACGGGCGGGGCTCACCATCAAGGACATCGACATCGTCGAGATGAACGAGGCCTTCGCCTCGCAGGCCGAGGCCTGTCGTCGGGAGCTCGAGATCGACCCCGCGACGCTCAACGTCGATGGTGGTGCCATCGCGCTTGGTCATCCCTTGGGCGGGACCGGTGGGCGGCTCGTCGGCAAGGCCGCGTCGCTCCTCAAGCGGGACGGCAAACGTTACGGGCTTGCCACCCAGTGCATCGGCGGCGGCATGGGTATCGCCATGGTTCTGGAGGCGGCGTGATGGACGGTCAGGTGTTCGGAGCCCAAGCGACCGGTGTGAAACGGGCCTGCGTGATCGGCGCGGGGTCCATGGGGGGCGGGATCGCGGCGCAATTCGCGAACGCGGGTATTCCCGTGGACCTGCTCGACATCCCCGATGCCGAGGGTGGATCGGGTCCGGCCGAAGGCGGGCTCGCCCGGCAGATCAAGGTGGGCGGCTTCATGTCGGCGGAGGCGGCGAGGCTGGTGCGCACCGGGAACACGGACGCGCATCTCGACCGGGTGGCCGAGGCCGACTGGATCGTGGAGGCGATCATCGAGGATCTGGGTGCCAAGCGCGACCTTTATGCCCGGCTCGATGCGCTGCGCAAACCGGGATCGACGGTGTCGTCCAATACCTCGACGCTGAAGCGTGCCGATCTGGTGGCGGGGCTGTCCGACGCCTTCGGGCGGGACTTCGTCATTTCGCATTTCTTCAACCCGCCGCGCCACATGCAGTTGCTCGAGATCGTCGCGGGTCCCGAGTCCGACCCCGAGAGCGTCGCGCGGGCGCATCGCGCGGGGCGGGCGATCCTTGGCAAGACCACGGTCGATTGCCGCGACACGCCCGGTTTCATCGCCAATCGCATCGGTTGCTACTGGATGGCCATGGCGGTGCTCGAGGCCGAGGCGCAGGGGCTGACCGTGGAAGAGGCCGACGCGGTCATTGCGTCTTTCGGGGTGCCCGCGACGGGGGTCTTCGGGCTACTGGACCTGATCGGGATCGACCTTATCCCGCTGGTCTGGGGCAGCCTGATCCGGTCGCTCCCGGCATCGGACGGGTTTCGGGCCTATGACCTTGCTGGCTCCCCGCTTGCGCAGGACATGGTCGCCAAGGGCCGGCTCGGCCGCAAGGCGGGTGGCGGGTTCTATCGGCGGACCGCAGAGGGCGCGCGGGAGGCGCTGGACCTCGCGTCCCGCGACTATCGTCCCGAGGCCCGACCCGAGCGGGTGCGCGATCTGAAGGCGCTGATCGAGGGCGGGGGCAAACTGGGCAATTACGCCTGGACGGTGCTCGCGCGGCTCGTGACCTATACCGCCGAGGTGGCCGACGAAATTGCCCATGACCTGCCGTCGATCGACACGGCGGTGGCGCTTGGCTACGGCTGGCGCGAGGGGCCCTTTGCGCAGGCCGACCGGATCGGGGCCGACTACATCGCGGCCCGTCTGGAGCGCGAAGGCGGGCCGGTTCCCGCCTTGGTCGCAGAGGCGGCGGCGCGGGGGCGGTTCATCGGGACGACGGCCGCGAAGCCCGCCCTGCCGGTGATCGCGGACAACGGCGCGGCGCGGCTCGAAGATGCCGGCGACGGGATCGGCATCTTCCGCATACTGACGAAGATGGGGGTGTTTTCACCCGAGGTCTTCGACGTGCTCGACCATGCCACCGAGCTTGCCGGGGGCCGGCTCAAGGCGCTGGTTCTGGCGCCGGGGTCGGCGCGGGCGTTTTCGGCGGGGGCCGACCTCGCCAGCTTCCTGACGCTCGCGGAAGATCCCCAGCGGCTTGAGGCCTTCCTCGCCCGTGGCCAGAGCGCCTTTGCCGCGCTGCGCCAGTCGCCGATGCCGGTCGTGGCGGCGGTGCACGGCCTTGCCTATGGCGGGGGATGCGAGATCACGCTCCATGCCGATCACGTCGTCGCCCATGCCGAGGCGCGTTTTGGCCTTCCGGAACCCAAGCTTGGCATCCTGCCGGGCTGGGGCGGATGCACGCGGATGTTCGAGCGGCTGTCCAACCCAGATACCGGCGCGGTGGGCCCTGCCGCCGTTGCCGGCCGGACGGTGGAGCTTCTGCTCCCCGGCCCCACCGCGACCTCGGCCGCCGAGGCGCAGGGGCTCCACCTGATCCGGCCCACGGACGATATCGTGATGCATCTGGACGATGTGGAACCGGTGGCGATGGAGCGGGCGCGGGCGATGATCGAGGGTTACGTTGCGCCGCCCGAGGCGTTTCTGTCGGTTCCTGGTCCGGCGGGGATGGCGGGGGCGCTTGCCGCGACCCGGGCGCATCACGCGGCGGGGCGGCTGGATGACGTTGCGCTCGCGGTTGCGACGGATCTGGCGACGGTGCTGACGGGGGGTCCGGAGGGCGACCCCGCCCGCCCCCTGCCGGAGGCCGAGATGCGGGATCTGGAACGCGCGGCGGTGCTGCGGATGGCCGCGCGCGAGACAACGCGGCAGACCATGCTGGCGACGCTCAAGCGCTGAGCGGGACCATAGGCAGGGCGTGGTGTTGGTCCCTAGACCATGCCCTCGACCGCCTCGCGCAGGATCTTGCCAGAGACGTTGCGCGGCAGGTCCTCGAGGCCGACGAAGACCACGCCTCGTGGGCGCTTGTAGCTTGCCAGTTCCGCAGCGCAGAGCGCGTTGACCTGATCCTCGGTCAGCGTCTCGTCCTGGCGGGCGATGACGGCCACTGGCACTTCGCCCCAGCGGTCGTCGGCCTTCTTCACCACGATGGCATCCGCGACGCGCGGGTCGGCGAGGAGAATGCGCTCGATCTCGGCGGGATAGATGTTCTCGCCGCCCGACTTGATCAGGTATTTCGACCGGCCCGCGAATTCGTAGCCGCGCGCCGTAAGGCGGAAGAGGTCCCCCATGTGGAACCAGCCGCCAGCGAATTCCTTGGCATTCACCTCGGGCGCGTTCCAGTAGCCGGAGAAGAGCGTCGGGCCCCGGACCCAAGCCTCGCCCGCCTCGCCCGGGGCGACGTCCTGCCCGTCTGGGCCGACGAGGCGCAGTTCGGTCAGAATCGAGAGCTGCTTGGCCAGGCTGTCATGCGCCTTTCCGACGGGGATCATGCCGCCCGAAAGGGGCGCCATCCCGGTTTCGGTCGCGCCGAAGGAGTTGACGAAGGGCGCATTCACCAAAGTCGTGATCTCGTTCACCACGGCGAGCGGCACGAGATCGGCCATGCAGCCGACGCCACGCACGCCTTTGATTTTCGGTCGTCTTTCTTTCATCCGGGCGATGAGCGGCTCGATGGTGGCGGGCACCAGCATGAGCCAGCCAATGGGGTGGGTCTCCAGCGCGTCGATGACGGCGTCGGGGTCGAAGCTGTCGACGATCACGTTGGGGCCGCCGCTCATCAGGGTCGACATGACATGCTCGGTGCCGCCGATGTGGAACATGGGCGCCCAGGAAATATAGCCATCACCGGGCAGGATCCCCATGTCGAGGCGCAGGGCGCTCATCCGGGCGATCTGGGCCCGGTGCGAGATGACCGCCGCCTTGGGCCGCCCGGTGGTGCCGGAGGTGTAGATGATGAAGAGCCCGTCCTCGGGTTCGGCGGCGCAGGGGGTCGCGCCGGATGCGCCGAGGCCGTTGATGGGGGCCACCGGGACATTGCCGGCCACCTCGGTCGCGAGCGCCATGTGACGCTCGGAAGCGATCACCAGCGCGGGGTCGATGAGCGCGACGCAATAGGCGAGATCGGCGGGCAGAAGGCGCCAGTTCTGGCAAGCGACGATGAGCCCCAGTTTGGCCCCGGCCAGTTGCACGAGCGTGTAGTCGATCCGGTTCTCTGAAATCACCGCGATCCGGTCGCCCCGGGTCAGACCGCGTGCGGTGAAATCGGCGGCGATCCGGTCGGCCGCCTCGACGGTCTGGGCGAAGGTCAGGCGACGACCGCCGCATTCCAGCGCGGGGGCATCGGGGGTGACGCGGGCGCGCATCGCGATGAGGGCGTAGACGGTGGTTCGGGAGGCTTCTTCAGCACTCATGACTTGTCCTTGGATCGGGTGAAGGTGGCAGTGACGACGGTGCCGCCGTCGGCGTCGCGGATCAGGCGGGTTTCGGTCTCGGTCGTGGTGTGGGACGTGACCTCGGCGGTCAGGTCGTCGCCTTCGAAGACGTTGCCGGAAAAGCGCGCGTCCACATGGGCAATATCCTCGCCCACCAGCGACATGAGACAGGCGAGGTTGGCGGGTCCCGGGTTCACGCGGCGTGGCCCGAAGCCCGCGGCTTGGGCGGCGTAGCGCGACAGGTGGATGGCGTTGTCGTCGGCGAGCATCTCGCACCAGACGGCCATGTCGGGGCCGGAGATATCCTTGAAACGGCGGGTCATGGGGTCCTCACGGGAAAGACGATGTGGAGCCGGGCACGGCTGACAGGGCGGTCGTCGTGGAGCATGATGGAGAGGTGCAGGTGATCGGCCTGGCCGAAGACCCGGCTGGGTTTGCGGGTGATCTCGTCCACGCGGGCCGCGACCCGGTAGGTCGTGCCGACACGCAGGCGATCGTCGTAGTCGAGCCGGCAACGGGCAAGGACGGGGCCTGCGTCGAAGTCGAGTCCGAGCGCGCGCGATAGCTCGGCGATGCGCAGGCCGAGCCCGCCCAAGGCGCCGACCAAGGCAAAGATCGGATGCGCGCCGTCGCCCGCGCGGGGACCGGCCCCGGCCATCTGGCGCAGGCGGTCGTCCATCTCGGCGGTCAGCGCGAACTGGCCTTCGGGTATCGTGAACTCCTCCATGGCGCATTTGTATACGGATATACCGCTTGTGAATACAACAATTCGTCGCGGGTGCTCAGAAATGCGGGGACCCGTGCCACTTCCTCTTGCACGGCGGACGGCTTCCGGTGACAGCTTGGGCATGTTCTGGATCGTCGCCGGTTATCTCATTCACGCTGCTACCATCCTCAGGGTGCTGCAACGTCCCCACCGCGATCCGGCGGCGCGGGCGGCCTGGGTTCTGACGGTGCTTGCGCTGCCGTTCGTCGGTGTCGTGGCCTATGTCATGTTCGGAGAGATCCGGCTGGGGCGGCGCCGGAGCGAGCGGCTGCGTCGGGTCAGGCGCAACCTCGCGCGCAACCTGCCCCGGATCGAGGCCTCCGACCCCAAGATGGCGACGCCCTATCCGGCCATGTCGCCGGGCCATGCGGCGCTCTTTCGCGTGGGACAGTCGATCAGCGGCTTCGCGCCCTCGTTTGGCAACAGTGCGACGCTTCTGCCCGACAGCATCGCGAGCATCGACGCGATGATCGAGGACATCGACGCGGCGCGAGACCATGTGCATGTGGAGTTCTACATCTGGGTCGCGGACGAGAGCGGGACGCGGCTGGCCGAGGCGCTGATCCGGGCCGCCGAACGCGGGGTGACGGTGCGCGCGATTGCCGACGACCTTGGGTCGCGGCGGCTTATCCGGGCGCCGATCTGGCAGCGGATGGCGGAATCCGGGGTCGGACTCGCGCGGGCGTCGCAGGTGGGCAATCCGCTCCTCCGGGTGATCGTGGGGCGGATCGACCTGCGCAATCACCGCAAGATCGTGGTGATCGACGGGACCATCACCTACTGTGGCAGCCAGAACGCCGCCCATCCGTCCTTCGTGCAGAAGCGCCGCTATGCGCCCTGGATTGACGTGATAATGCGCTTCACGGGGCCGGTGGCCTGGCAGAACCAGGCGGTGTTCCTGGCGGACTGGCTCGAGAACAAGGACGAGAGCGACGAGATCGGGCATCTGCTCGAAGACCACCGACCGACCCAAGGCAACGGGCTGACCGCGCCCGAGGGTGTCGCGGCGCAGGTGATCGCGACGGGGCCCGGGCTGCGTCCCTCGGCGATGCCGGAGCTTTTCACCTCGCTCATCTATTCGGCGCAGAACGAGCTTTTCATCACGACGCCCTACTATGTGCCCTCGGAGGCGATCCAGTCGGCGCTGGTGGCGGCGGCGAACCGGGGGGTGGCGGTGAAGATGATCTTCCCGGCGCGCAACGACAGCCGCCTCGTGGGTTCGGCGAGCCGGAGCTACTACTACGACCTGATCATGGCGGGGGTGCGGATCTTTGAATACGGGCCCGGGCTTCTGCATTCCAAGACGGTGATCGTGGACGGGACCTATGGGCTCATCGGTTCGGCGAACATGGATCGGCGGAGTTTCGACCTCAATTTCGAGAACAACATCCTCTTCGTGGGGGCGGAACCCGCGACGGCGCTGCGCCGGCGGCAGGAGGACTATCTTGCCGACTGTGTCGAGGTCACGTCGGAGACCATCGCGGGCTGGCATCCGGTCCGGCGGCTTTGGCAGAACGCGGTTGCGATTGCCGGGCCGGTGTTGTGAGGGCTTTGTGAGCGGGTCGGCTTTCGGTTCGCGACGTCCGGCTGGTTGAGTTCGGCTCGGATTTCGCTTCGCGAAATCCGACTGGTTGAGTTTGGTTCGAATTTCGCTTCGCGAAATCCGACCGGCCGGGAGGGCGCTGCCCTCCCGGACCCTCCCGGGATATTTCTGGACCAGAGAAGGGGGCAGGGTCCGTGCGGGATGACGGGGTCAGTCAGAGGATTTTTCGAGGACAAGGAAGGTCATCATGCCGAGGGGCGGCAGGGTGCCTTGCTCTTTGATGACGAGCGAGGGTTCCTGAAGGACCGTTTCGATTTCGAAGTCCGAATGCCAGCCCAGGACGTTCGAGAGGGGCGCGGCGACGCGTTCGACGGCGGCGAGAAAGCCCGTGTCGCGTTTGAAGTGGTTGGTGATGACGACCTCTCCGCCCGGTTTCAGGACGCGGGCGATTTCGGACATGACACGCTCGGGTTCGGGGACGACGGAGAGCACGTGCATGGCGGCGACGGTGTCGAAGCTCGCGTCGGGGAAGTCGAGAGTGCGCGCGTCCATCTGGCGCAGGCTCTTTACGTGGGTGAGGTTCTGGTCCTCGACCTTCTGGCGGGCCTTGCCCAGCATCTCTTCCGAGAAGTCGATGCCGGTGACGGAGAGGTCGGGCTTGTAATGGGCCAGTGACAGGCCGGTGCCGACGCCCACCTCGAGTACGGTGCCGGACCGCGTGCTGATATGGGCCACGGCGCGCCGGCGTCCGGTGTTGGTCACCGCCCCGAAGGTCCGGTCATAGACCGGCGCCCAGCGGGCATAGGATGTCTGAACCGCCTTGATGTCCATCGTCAGATCCTTTTGGTCCTTGCGTCCCGGCCCCGCGAGACGAGACCCCAGATGACCATGCCCACATAGGCGAGGCAGAGAAAGGCCAGCGTGCTCCAGGGCTGGATCATGACCGCCGCCGCGACCACGCCGAAGACGACGAGAAAGGGCTTCACGTTGGCGCGCGAGATGGTGGTCTTCTTGAAGGACCAGGTGGGGATCCGGCTGATCATCAGGAGGCCGACGGCGATCATGTAGAAGCAGATCACGATGCCGGGCAGGATCGGCGCGTCGGAAAAGGCGAAGGACAGGAACATGGGGAGCATCACAAGCATGGCGCCGGCCGGGGCGGGGACACCGGTGAAATAGGCGTTCTGGGGGCAGGGCCGGTCGGGATCCGTGTCGTCGAGGCTGTCGGGGATCTTGTCCGTCACGTTGAACCGGGCGAGGCGCATGACGCAGCAGACGGCATAGGCCAGCACGGCGAGCCAGGCCGCGCTTGGCAGGTCCTGAAGCACCCAGAAATAGAGCACCAGCCCCGGCGCGACCCCGAAGTTCAGGAAATCGGCGAGCGAGTCCAGTTCGGCCCCGAGGCGGCTGTCGCTGCCCAGAAGCCGGGCGATGCGCCCGTCGAGGCCGTCGAGGATGGCGGCGGCGAGGATCAGCTGCACGGCGGTGACGAAATCGCCCTGATAACCTTCGCGCATGGCCGAGAGACCGGCGCATATCGCGGTGATGGTCAGCATGTTGGGCAGAAGCTGGATCAGCGGGAACTCTGTCGGGAGCTTGCCGGAGACATTCGCCATGGTCAGTCCGCCCTGCCGAGGCGGGCGATGGGGGTTTCGCCCGCGATCATGGTCTGGCCGATCTGGACCATGGGGGCGGTGCCTTCGGGGAGGTAGACGTCGAGCCGGGAGCCGAAGCGGATGAGGCCGAAGCGTTCGCCGGTGGACAGGCTGTCGCCCTCGCTCACGAAACAGACGATGCGGCGGGCGACGAGGCCCGCGATCTGGACCACGGCGATGTCCACGCCCTGCGCCGTGCGGATGCGCAGGGAATTGCGCTCGTTGTCCACGCTCGCCTTGTCGAGCGAGGCGTTGAAGAATTTGCCGGGGCGGTAGGCGATGGCCATGACCTCGCCCGCGATGGGGGCGCGGTTCACGTGGCAGTTGAAGACGCTCATGAAGACGCTCACGCGGGTAAGCGGCTGGTCGGACATACCCAGTTCAGCGGGCGGGACGGCGAGTTCGATGAGCGACACGATGCCGTCGGCAGGGCTCACGATGAGGCCCTCGCGCTCCGGGGTCACGCGCTCGGGGTCGCGGAAGAAGTAGTAGCACCAGACGGTCAGGCCGACGCCGATCCAGCCCAGATACTCGGACAGGACGAATAGGACGAGTGTGACGGCGGCGAAGATCGCGACGAACCGGCGCCCTTCGGGGTGCATCGGTTTGAGGAAGGTGTCGCGCATCCGCATGTGGGGCTCCGGGCCAGTGGTCTGTTGAGTGGTTTGTTGACTGCGAGTCAATATCCCCACCTCAATAGGCCGGATCGGGGGGAATGCAAAGGTGGGTCGGGCGCTCGGGCGCAGGATGCGCGGACCGGGTCCGGTCGGGGATCAGCTCCCCGCGCGGGGCAGGTGCCAGCCGCGCCAGACGCTGACCATGCGGAAAAGCGCGGTGAGCGTTGCGGCGGCAAGCGCGGTGGGGCCCTGAGGCAGGTCGAGAAGCTGTCCGAGGACCACGATACCGGCGCCGAGCATCGCGGCGAGGGCGTAGATTTCCTCGCGCAGGACGCGGGGCACTTCGGTGACGAGGAGGTCGCGGATCACCCCGCCACCGACGGCAGAGACCACGCCGAGGAGCATCGCGGGCAGCGGACCTACGCCGAGATCGAGCGCCTTGCGGCAACCGACGACGGCGAAGAGCCCCAGCCCCATCGCATCGAGGACCATGACGGGCTTGGCCACCCAGTCGATCAGGGGATGGGCGAAGAAGGCGAGCGCGGCGGCGGCGAGGGCCGCCAGCACATAGCGGCTGTCGGAGAGCGCGGCGGGCGGCGTCGCGCCCAGCGTGACGTCACGGATCACTCCGCCGAAGAGCGCCGCCGCCCCGGCGAGCACCGCGATCCCGAAGAGATCGAGGTTGCGGCGCACCGCGAGCATGCCGCCGGAGAGACCGAAGACGAAGGTGCCCAGAAGGTCGAGCCAGAGGCTCATCGGCAGCGTGTCCATGCGGGGTCTCCTTGAGCGGTCTTCTGGCGGGCAAGGTCGGCCATGGGCCCACGCCTGTCCAGAGGCCTCTCCCCCCGGGGCACTGGACAATCGGGGCCGGATCGTGCGGCATGGCGAAAAACGGGAGGGTCCCATGACGGACATTCAGGAACGGACCGGCGGCAAGGTGCTGGTGGATCAGCTTCTGATCCATGGGGCCGACTGTGCCTACTGCGTGCCGGGGGAGAGCTACCTCGAGGTGCTGGACGCGCTGCATGACGTGAAGGACCGCTTCACGCTTTACAATGCGCGGCACGAGGCCGGGGCGGCAGACATGGCCGAGGCCTATGGCAAGCTGACCGGACGGCCCGGGATTTGCATGGTGACGCGGGGGCCGGGGGCCTGTCATGCGGCGGTGGGGGTCCATATCGCCTTTCAGGATTCGACGCCGATGATCCTGCTCGTGGGGCAGGTCGGGCGCGACACGATGGACCGGGAGAGTTTCCAGGAGATCGACTATCGCCAGATGTTCGCCCCGGTCGCGAAATGGGCTGCGCAGATCGACCGGGCCGAGCGGATCCCGGAATACATGGCGCGGGCTTTTCGGATGGCGACCTCGGGCCGGCCGGGTCCGGTGGTGTTGGCGCTTCCCGAGGACATGCTGACCGAGGTGGTGCGCGTCGCGGATGCCCGGCCCTTTACGCCGAGCGTGCCGGGGATGACGGCGGGCGAGGCGGAGGCGGTCATGGACACGCTCGCCGGTGCCGCGCGGCCGCTGGTGATCGCGGGCGGGTCGGGGTGGAGCGATGCCGGCACGGCGGCGCTTCTGGACTTCGCGCGGGCCAATGACCTGCCGGTCGCGACGAGCTTCCGGCGGCAGGACGTGATCGACAACCGGTCGGATCATTACGTCGGCGAGTTCGGGACCGGGGTCGCGCCTGCACTCATCCGCCGGGTGGCCGAGGCGGACCTGCTTCTGGTCATCGGGGCGCGGCTGGGGGAGATCACGACACGAACTTATTCGACGCTCTCGGTGCCCAACCCGGCGCAGAGGCTTATCCATATCCATGTCGATGCGAACGAGATCGGGCGGGTCTATGCCCCGGACCTTGGGGTCGTGTCCGGGCCGGAAGCCGCGGTGGAGGCGTTGAGGGCGCAGGCACCGCGACCATCCGATGGCGTATGGAGGGAGACGCTGCGCGGCGAGCACCTTGCCGACATTGATCCTCCGCCGCATGACTTCCCGCTCGACATGGGGCAGGCCATGGCGGAGGTGCGCGATCTGATCCCGGCGGATGCGGTCATCACGCTGGACGCGGGCAACCACACCGGTTGGCCTCAGCGGTTCCTGCGTTTCGGGCGGCCCGGGCGGCAGATCGGCTCGACTTGTGGCTCGATGGGCTATGCGGTTCCGGCGGCCGTGGCTGCGTCGCTCGCAGACCCTTCGCGGCAGGTCGTGGCCTTTGTCGGCGACGGCGGTTTCATGATGTCGGGGATGGAGATCGCGACCGCGGTCCAACACGGCGCGCGACCTATCGTGCTGGTCTTCAACAACGGGACCTATGGGACGATCCGCATGCATCAGGAGCGCGAGCATCCCGGCCGGGTGTCGGGCACAAGGATCATGACCACGGACATCGGGCAGATCGCGACGGGGCTGGGTGCCGCACATACGAGGGTGACGACGACCGAAGCCTTCAAGCCCGCGCTTCTGGCCGCGTTCGACCATGACGGGCCGACGGTGATCGAACTGATGACGGACCCCGACCGGATCTCGACCCGCACGACAATTTCAGCGTTGCGGGGCGGGTGAGGCGGCATTCCTGACGCGCTGCGCGTATCTTTGGTGGCATCGCGTATACAAAACTCGAGGTCCCGGATTCGAGTGGAGGTCCGATCCGTCCCGACAGCGTCGGTCGATTGGGTAGAGGTTTCGTCAATGGGTCATATTGCACCTCTGCGGTCGCGCCAGTGCTGCGACGATAGGCTCGAGATTCAGTAGTTAAAGGCTTGTATCGCGCGTTCTCGCGCACCCTCTATGAAGCACGGGACCCGATTTGGCCAAAACGACACTGCGGCGATCGGTCCAAACAAATTGTGCCATTCAAGCCGTTTACTCGCCGCTTGGGGCCGCGATCCGTTGGTCGGTGATCTCGCGCGATAGGCAGGTCCGGCGCGCTTGTGAAGCAATATCGGAGATTGCAGAAAACACTTGCGTATACAATTTACATATGCTGTGTATTTTTAGACGATGTCGCAGCATTCCGTATTCGCTCTGACAGCCGCACGGTCGGCGCTCCGGGCAGAATGCACAAGGCTGATCCGTAGACCTTCGGGGAGAGAGGGGTGGATCGGCGTTTCACAAGGGAGGAACTCACATGAAATCTGTCAAGACAGCCCTGCGCCTCGGCGCCTTCGGGTTTACCGCCGTCGCGATGACCACGCCGCTCGTTGCACAGGATCTGCGCTACGCGGTCGGACTTCCGGAAAGCAGCTACAACTATGACGGGGCGCTCGCCTTTGCCGAGGAGCTCAAGGAAACGGCCGATATGGACGTGAAGGTCTTCTCCATGTCGCTCCTCTCGCTGGGCGAGATGCTGGGCGGCGTGCGGGACGGGCTCGCGGATGTGGGCTATACGCTCTTCCCCTATTTTCCGGCGGAGTTTTCGGAACTGAACCTCGCCGCGGATCTTGGCATGCTGGCCACTTCCGGGACGCAGGCCACCTATGCCGGCCCGGCCATGATCGGGGCGTCGATGGAATACATCATGCTCAACTGTCCGGACTGCCAGGAACAGCTCAAGGGGCTGAACACGGTCTACCTGTCGGGTGGTGCTGCGATCGACTACGGCTTCGTCTGCAACAAGCCGGTGGCGACCATCGCCGATCTGTCTGGCATGAAGGTGCGCACCGGTGCGGCCGATGCGGGGCGGTTCGTCGAGCATTTTGGCGGCACCCGTGTGGCGCTGTCGGGCAACGAAATCTATGACGCGCTTTCGACCGGCAACGTCGATTGTTCCGCCAATGCGGCCGAGAACCTTGTCGGGCTTCGCTACATCGAGATTGCCGATTACTTCCTCGACGGTATTCCGGGCAGTATGTTCGCCGGTCTAGGCACGGCCAACGTCAACCGGGACACGTGGGCCAACCTGAGCGAAGACCAGCGGCGCGCCGTGATGCATGCGGGTGGCACGCTGGCTCTGACCTCGTGGAAGCTGAACGTGGAGCGCAATGCCGCGGGTGTTCAGGCCTTCGAGGAAGCCGGCAAGACGGTCTTCCGTGCGACCGACGAGGACAAGGCCCTGATCACCGAGTTCGTGGCGCTGGACCAGCCGGTCGTGCGTGAGCAATACGTGAACCAGTACGGGCTTGAAAACGTGGACGAGAAGATCGCCACGATCACCGACCTGATCGAGAAGTGGAAAGGCCTCACGAACGAGACCGATGGCAGCATCGAAGCCCTTCGTCAGCTCTACATCGACGAGATCTACTCCAAGGTCGATGTCGCCACCTACGGCGTCGAATAAGGCACATCCGTTTCGGGTCGGGGCAAGTCCCCGGCCCGCATCGTTCCTAGACAAGACCAGGAAGACGGGCGGACCATGCGCGCAGTTCTAAGAATAATCGACGCGGCCACGCTCGTCATGAGCTGGGTGGCGGCCATCGCGGTCATCGTCATGATGGTGCAGGTGACGGCGGACGTGGTGATGAAGAACCTCTTCAACGCCCCGGTGCCCGCCACGCTCACGCTCGTGTCCAACTACTACATGCCTCTCATCACGTTCCTGCCGCTGGCTTTTGTCGAACGGATCGACAAGCACGTGTCGGTCGAGGTGCTCACGGCCGCCTTTCCGGGCGGCGTGCAGAAGCATCTTTATGGCTGGATCTTTCTCGTCTGCATGATCGTCACCGGCTTTATCGCCTATGCCGTCTGGGACGAGGCGCTGTCGAAATACGCGGCGGGCACGTTCGAGATCGAGCGCGGCCAGAAGATCATCACCTGGCCGGTCCGCTTCTCTGCGCCGCTGGGATACGGGTTCCTGTCGCTCCTCTTCGCGCTCAAGTTCATCGCCTATCTCTTCGGCGCCAATGCGCAGGATGGTGGTCAGAGACTTCGTGCCTTCTCGGAAGAGATCGGAGAGGCGCAATGACCGAACTGACCAATGTCGACATCGGCCTGATCGGGCTGGGTGTCCTTTTTCTGCTGATCCTTCTGCGCGTTCCGATCGCTGTATCGCTGTTCCTCGTGCCTTTCGCGGGCATCTACGCGATGTTCGGCTGGCGGCCGGCCATCGGGGCGCTCAAGACGATCCCCTACGACTTCGCGGCAAGCTGGGAGCTGTCGTCGATCCCGATGTTCCTGCTCATGGGGTATCTCGCCTATCACACGGGGATCACGGCAGGGCTTTTCGAGGCGGCGCGGGCGTGGTTGTCACGGCTTCCTGCCGGTCTTGCTGTCGCGTCGATCTTTGGCGCGTCGGGTTTCGCGGCCGTGACCGGATCGTCGGTCGCCACGGCTGCGGCCATGGGCAAGATCGCGGTGCCGGAGATGCTGCGCCACGGGTATGATCCGCGACTTGCCACCGGCACGGTTGCGGCTTCGGGCACCATCGGGGCGCTCATTCCACCGTCGATCCTGCTCATCCTCTACGGCATCATCGCCGAGGTGCCGATCAACCTTCTGTTCCTTGGGGGAGTCGGCATCGGGCTCTTGTCGGCGCTGTCCTATGTCATCGTGGTCGTGGGCTGGGCCTGGATGGTTCCCGGCGTCGCCCCGCGCGCGACCGAGGCCTTCACCATGCGCGAGAAATTCCGCATGCTGGCCGGTGTGACACCTGCGCTCCTTCTGGCGCTTCTGGTCTTTGGCGGTCTCTTCGCCGGGCTCTTCACCCCGACCGAGGCCGGGGCCGTGGGGGCCGCGCTCTGCACGCTCATCGCGCTGGCGCAGCGCAAGCTGACATGGCGGACGTTCCGGCTGTCGGTGGGCGAGAGCTTCATCACCACCGCGGCGCTTCTGTTCATCGTGATCGGCGCGAACCTTCTGGCGCGCTTCGTGGCGCTCTCCGGTGTGGATGGCTACATCTCGGACGTGGTGAGCGCGGTGTCCTCGTCGCCCTTCCTGTTCCTCATGGCGTTGATGGTGGTCTACCTGATCCTCGGCATGTTCCTGGAGCCCACCGGGGCGATGATCATCACGCTGCCCATCGTGCTGCCGGTCGCCGCGTCGCTGGGCGTGCATGAGCTGTGGCTGGGCATCTTCCTTGCCAAGCTGCTCGAGGTCGGAATGATCACGCCGCCCATCGGGCTCAACGTCTTCGTGCTCAAGAACGTGGTGGACAAGCGGATTTCGCTGGGCGCGATCTTCAAGGGCACGACGCGGTTCCTGATTGCCGATATCGTGGTGCTCTTTTTCATCATCGCGGTGCCGGGTGTCGTGCTGTTCCTGCCGAACCTGATGAATTGAGGAGGAGAGACCATGAAGCTCGCCATATTTTCCGCCACCGGGGATCAGGGGCTGGCGCAGGTCAAGGCCGCGCTCGCCGCCGGTCACACGCCCATCGCCATCGCGCGCAATCCGGCGGGCGCCGGTCTGCCCGAGGGCGCGGTGCCGCGCGCGGTGAATTACGACGATCACAAGAGCCTCGTCGCGGCGATGGAGGGGGCGGATGCCGTCCTTCTGAACCTGCCTTCGACCTCGTTTCAAGCCGCCGAGCCGCTTTTGGCCGCGACCGAGGTGATCGCGAAGGCGGCTTCCGAGAACCCTACGGTGAAGATGCTCGTCTTCAACACCTCGATGCCGCTGCCCGACGAGATGATGGACATCAAGGCGCAGGATGCGCGGCTCGAGATGCGCCATATCGTGATGGGGGCGGGAGTGCCTGCGGTGACGATCCAGCCGGTCGTCTATCTCGACAACCTGCTGAAGGCCTGGGCCTGGCCCGAGATCGCGGGGGATCACCTGATCCATTATCCACACCGCGAAGACCTCGACGTCTGCTGGATCTGCCATGACGATCTGGCAAAACTGATGATCGCGGCTGCCGAGCGCCCGCACCTGGCCGGGCGGATTTTCCCGGTCGGCGGGCCGGAGGCGATCCGGGGACCGGACCTTGCACGCCGTCTGGGCCGGGTCTGGGACATGCCGCTTCGGTTCAAGTCGATGCCGGTCGAAACCTGCGGCGAGGTCATGGCGAACGTGTTCTCGCAGACCGCGACGCTCGAGCGCGACACGCTCGCCCGCGAGATGACGAAGAAATACACCTGGTACAATGACCCGGTGGCGAAGCCCTTTTCGGTCGACATGGGGCCTGTGTTGGCCGAATTGCCGGTGACGCTCACCTCGCTGGAAGACTGGGCGGCGCGGCAGGAGTTACCCGCGCTCGCCTGATGGCACATGGCGTTGCTCGCGCACCCTGTAGGCGCGGTGCGCGAAACGCCAGTGGCCGTCACGCTTGTCCATCAGGTCATCGTATTCCCCGACCTGAAGACGCTGCGCACCCTCGATCGTCGTGAGATATTCGGTCGTATAGACGCGGAGCCGTGCCCGGTCGCCGTCGATGTCCATCGTCCCGACCTGCGCGAAGAAATGGATCTGGGAATAGCCCGCCATGGCCCCTTCCCACGTCGTCAGGATCTCCTGCGCGCCCTCGATCCTGCGGTCGTAGATCGTCCAGAGAGCGTCGGGCCACCAGCAGTCGATCCAAGCCGCCCCGCCACGCCGGTTCACCGCGTCACAATAGAGTTCGATCCGCCGGCGAATGTCGTTCTCGTCACTCATCTGGTTCCTCCTGTCCAATCATCTTAATCCACTCTCAATAATACAAATTGGTGGTTATAAATATGCAAAACTGCGAGGATGGCGCAAAATCATGGAGAGAAACATGGACCGACTTTGCCTTCACCAGCTTGCCGCCGCGGGGAGCCAGCCGGAAGAGCTTGTGGACATCGCCGCACAGAACGGCGTGCCTGCCGTGTCGCTCTTCGTGACACGCTCGGCTCGTTCAGGCAGCCCCTTTGTCGAGACCGAGACACAAGCCAAGGCCCTGCGCGCGCAGGCGGATCGGCTGGGCGTCGAGTTCTATGGGATGGACGTATTCTCGCTGCCCGACAGCTACACCCCCGACATGTTCGACGCGAACCTCGACGTGGCCGCGATCCTTGGCGGCAAGCGCATCACGGTCACCTTGGAAAAGCAGGACCTGAGCCGCGCGCGCGACACCTTCGATGCCTTTGCCCTGCGCGCCAAGGACCGCGGGATCGAACCGCATCTGGAGTTCCACGCCTTTGGGCTGATCAACACCTTGCCGCAGGCCGAGGATTTCCTGCTGTCGATCGACTACCCGGCGACGATTTCCGCCGACATCCTGCATTTCTACCGCAACGAGGGCGGGCTCGAGTCGCTTTATGCGCCGCGCCGCGCACCTATCGGGCACGGCCAGCTCTGCGACGGCCCCCTGTCCCGGCCCGAGGATGAATGGCTGCACGAGGCGGTGGCGGACCGGCGTTATCCGGGAGACGGCGAGTTTGACGTGATCCGGTTTCTGCGTGGCCTGCCCGACGATGTGCGCATCGACATCGAAGCGCCCTGTTCGCATCCGCGCCTCGCCGGATGGACGCCCGCGCAAAAGGCGGCGGAGGCGATCCGGATGGCCCGCATCGCGATGGCTGCGGCGTTCGAGGAGGCGTGACGTGACCCAGCCCAACAAGCGAAACACGATCATCTGGCGCAGGGACGACATGACGCCCGCCGCCTTCCACGCGCATTGGTCCGGACCTCATGCCGACATCGCGCGGGAGCTGCCGGACCTCGTCTGGTATATCCAGAACCACGTGATCCGGCCACTTGCGTCCAGTCCGGGCATAAACTCGACCTGCGACGGGATCGCCGAGATCGCCTATGGCGTGAGCGCGGGGATCCTTGACAAGATCGAGGGCTGGGACCGGGTTGCGGAGCTTCGGGCCGACGAGGCGCGGTTCCTGTCGAACCGGCTCGGGTGCTGGTCGGTCCGCCAGGAGGACAGCCAGGCACCGAGCCTGCGCCGGGTCGTGGCCCATGTGTCAGAAGCAGAGGACGTCGCGGTCGAGACGGCTCTCGCCCGGATCGGGCAGGTGGTTGCCTGTCACGGCGAACGCACCGTGGGCCGCATCGACACCCCCGATGCCGCCGAAGAGAAGGGCGAGGTTCCCGGCTGGTTCCTCTTTGCCGAATTGCCCCTTGGCGCGGGGGCCGCCGATCTTCTGGCGCCGGAGGGGCCGATCCTCGAACCGCTTGCCCTGTCCGGCGGAGGGTTCGCCGCCTATCTGACCTATACCGAGGCGAAGCGGGTCCCCATGGACGCCTGAGGGGTCGGGCGACGCCGGCTTGCCCTTGCTCCGGTCGCGGTCTTTACTCGGGCTGTGAGGCAGGACTGGAAAAAGGCGGACAGAACCGATGAAGATCGACCTCAACGCCGACCTTGGCGAAGGCTTCGGGGCCTGGGCGATGGCGGAGGACGCCGCGATGTTCGACATCGTGACCAGCGCCAATATCGCCTGTGGCGGCCATGCGGGCGATCCGGACACGATGGCCACAGCGACCCGTGTCGCGCGGGAGAAGGGCGTCGTGATCGGGGCGCATCCGGGCTATGCGGACCTTTCCGGGTTCGGCCGCCGGGTGATCCCGATGACGCCGGATCAGATCGCGGCGATGGTCGCGGTCCAGATCGGGGCGCTGAAGGGGGCGGCGGGCCTGACGCAGGGCCAGGTGCGCTATGTCAAACCGCATGGCGCGCTGGCCAATCTGGCGGCGGCCGACCGGGAGGTGGCGGGCGCGATCCTTGGTGCCGTGAGGGCCATTGACACCGCGCTTCCGATCCTTGCGATTTCGGGGACCGTGCTGGACAGGCTGTCGCGGGAGGCGGGGCATCCGACCTTTTCCGAGGTTTTCGCCGACCGGGCCTATCAAGCCGACGGTCAGCTCGTGCCGCGCGGCACCCCCGGCGCGGTGCTGCACGACACGGACGAGATCGTTGCGCGGATGTTGTCGATGCTCGAAAGCGGCGAGATGCCGGTGCTGGGAGGCGGGCGGATCCGGCTGGCGGCCGACTCGATCTGTCTCCATGGCGACACGCCGGGTGCTCTAGACACGGCCGGCGTTCTTCGCCGCGCGCTTGAAGGGGCGGGCGTGAGTGTCGCGCCCTTCGTGGCGGTGGAGGGATGACGCAAGCGCCCCCAGAACAGGAGGATTTCCCCAGCTTTCGCGCGGTCGGAGATTGCGGGCTGCTAGTTACATACGGCACCGTATCTTCTGACGCCGTCGCGCAGCAAATCCTCACCCTCGACCGCAGGATCGCAGAAGCGCCGCCCCCCGGCGTTTGCGAGGTCGTGCCTGCGATGGTCAATCTCCTCGTGGTGTTCGATCCGCTCGTGACGGATCATGACAGCCTGACGGAGTCTGTCCGCGCGCTTGCCCGTGACGCGGCGACGGACGATCTGGCCGGAACGGAGCGGGTGGTGGAGGTCTGCTTCGACGACGATTTCGCGCCCGATCTGCGGGCGGTGGCCACGGCCAAATCCCTGTCGGAAGAGGCGGTCTGCGAGCGGTTTCTTAACGGCGATTTCCGGGTGCGCATGTACGGCTTCGCGCCGGGCTACGCCTACATGTCCGGCGTGCCCGAGGCGATCCGCGTGCCGCGCAAGTCCGCCGCGGTGCGCGATGTGCCCGCGGGCAGCGTGATCATCGCGGGCGAACAATGCCTCGTCACCACGCTGACGATGCCGACGGGATGGTCGATCATCGGCCGCTCGCCGACGAAGGTCCTGTCGCGGGGTTCCGAGCGACCTTTCCTGTTCGACGTCGGCGACCCGGTCCGGTTTCGCCGGATTTCACGCGCGGAGTATGAGGTGCGGATGGGTGAGGGCCATGGTTGAGGCGGTGCTGAAGGTCACTCAGGCCGGGCCGCATGTGTCCTATCAGGACCGGGGTCGCGTGGGATACCTGCGCTTCGGGGTTCCGGCCTCCGGGCCGATGGACCGCTTCGCACATGATGCCGCGCTCGCCGCGTTGGGACTGAGTGCCGATGCGACGGCCATCGAGGTGTCGATGGGGGGCCTATTGCTGACCTGCCAGAGGGGCGAAGTGGCTTTCGCGGTCTGTGGCGGCGGTTTCACCGTCGAGGTCGACGGGCAGCGCGCCGGCTCATGGACGGTGGGGCGGCTGACCGAGGGCGGTCGGCTGACGATCCGGCCCGGAGGCTTTGGCAATTGGTGCACGCTTGCCTTTGCCGGGAGCCTTCGCACCGAGCGCTGGCTGGGTCATGGCGCCACCCATGCGGCGTCGGGCCTAGGGGGTGGGGTGGTGACGAGCGGCAGCGTGATCACGATTGACGATGCCCGGACGGTGCCCGAGCGGGAGGGCGTTATCGCAACGGAACTGAGCGATGGTCTTGGCCGGGATCCGGTGGAGGTCCCCGTCGTCATGGGCCCGCAGGAAGCGGCCTTCGCGCCCGATGCGCTCGAGGCCTTCGTGACCGGGCCATTCGGGGTCACTCCGGTATTCGACCGGATGGGGATGCGGCTCGACGGCCCCGCGCTCGACCTGGCCGACGCGCTGTCGATCCCTTCGGAACCCGCGCTGCGGGGCGCGGTGCAGGTCGCGGGCGATGGGGTGGCGAGCGTGCTGCTGGCGGATCACCAGACCACGGGGGGCTATCCCAAGATCGCGACGATCCCCATGCACCATACCGACCGACTGGCGCAGGCCCGGCCGGGCCAGAAACTGCGTTTCAAGCCCGTGACCCCGCAGGAGGCCATTGCCGAAAGCAGGCGCGTGGCGCTGCGGCGCAAAGATGCGATGGACCGGATCGCGACGCCGCGCGGGTCCCTGTCTGAACGCCTGATGCGCGAGAACCTGATCAGCGGGATCGTCGGCGAAGAGACGTGAGGGAGGTCTGTTGGTGTCGGGGATCAGCTGAAGCTGTCAGAGCCGTTCGAGCGCGATGGCAATGCCCTGACCGACGCCGATGCACATGGTCGAGAGCGAGATCTCGCCGGGCTTCAGGTCGAGCATGGCCGAGCCGGTGATCCGCGCGCCCGACATCCCGAGCGGATGGCCGAGCGCGATTGCACCGCCATTGGGGTTCACGCGGGGGTCGTCGTGGGCGATGCCGAGATCGCGCAGCGTGGCGAGACCCTGAGAGGCGAACGCCTCGTTCAGTTCGATCACGGCGAAGTCGTCGGCGGTGAGCCCGAGCCGCGCCATCAGTTTCTTTGACGCGGGTGCCGGTCCGAACCCCATGATGCGAGGCGCGACCCCGGCCGTCGCGCCGCCCAGAACCCGGGCGATGGGGCTAAGGCCATGCGTTTGCGCCGCCGCCTCCGAGGCGAGGATCAGCGCCGCCGCCCCGTCGTTCACGCCCGAGGCATTGCCGGCGGTCACGGTGCCATCCGCGCGCACGATGGGTTTGAGCGCTGCGAGTTTGTCGAGCGAGGTGGCGCGGGGGTGTTCATCGGTATCGACCACGGTATCGCCCTTGCGGGACTTGATCGTCACCGGAACGATCTCGCGCGCGAGCCGACCCGAGGCCTGGGCCGCTGCCGCCTTGTCCTGTGACCGGAGCGCGAAGGCGTCCTGGTCGGCGCGGCTGACGCCAAAGTCATCGGCCACGTTCTCGGCCGTTTCGGGCATGGACTCGACGCCGTACTGCGCCTTCATCACCGGGTTGATGAACCGCCAGCCGATAGTGGTGTCATGGACCGCGTTCGCGCGGGAATAGGCGCTTTCCGCCTTGGGCATGACGAAGGGCGCGCGCGACATGCTTTCGACGCCGCCCGCGATGGCGAGGTCGATCTCGCCCGCGCGGATCGCCCGTGCCGCGGTGATGACAGCATCCATGCCGGAGCCGCAGAGCCGGTTCATCGTCGTGCCGGGCACTGCGTCGGGCAGGCCGGCGAGCAGTGCCGACATGCGCGCGACGTTGCGGTTGTCCTCCCCCGCCTGGTTGGCGCAGCCGTAGAAGACCTCGTCCACCGCGGCCCAGTCCACACCCGTGTTGCGGCCCATGAGCGCGGTGATGGGGACCGCGCCCAGATCGTCGGTGCGCACCGGGGCGAGGGCGCCACCGAAGCGGCCGATGGGGGTTCGGATATAGTCGCAGATAAAGACGTCGGTCATGCCAGGTCCTCGGGACAGATCAGGTCGGCCACGTTGCCATCGGTGTGCAAAGGCGCGCCGGTCAGGGATTGCAGGGTGTCCATGGAGACGGCGGGGACCTTTTCACGCAGGACGAAATGCCCGTCCTGCACATCCACCACGGCGAGCGACGTGTAGATGCGCGTGACGCAGGCGACGCCGGTCAAGGGGAGGGAGCAGGCCGTGACCAGCTTGGGGTCGCCCCTTTTCGTCACGTGGTCGGTCAGCACGGCGATGCGTCTGGCGGATTGCACCAGGTCCATCGCCCCGCCGACGGCGGGAATGCCGCCCTTGCCGGTCGACCAGTTCGCGAGGTCGCCATTCTGCGCGACCTCGTAGGCACCGAGGATCGCGACGTCGAGGTGGCCGCCGCGCACCATGGCGAAGCTGTCGGCATGGTGGAAAAAGGAGGTGCCGGGTTTCAGGGTGATCGCCTTTTTCCCGGCGTTGATCAGGTCCCAGTCTTCCGCGCCGGGGGCCGGAGCCTCGCCGAAGTCGAGAACGCCGTTCTCGGTGTGGAAAATTGCCTGTTTACCCAGCGGCTGAAAGCGGGCGACCATTTCGGGAAAGCCGATGCCGAGGTTGACATAAGCGCCGTCCTCGATGTCCTGTGCCGCGCGCCAGGCGATCTGGGCGTTGGAAAGCTTTTTGGCGTCAAGATCGGTCATGGATAGACGGCCTCCGCCCGGTTCAGGTCTTCTTCCTGCGCCGCGTTCGCGACCTCGACCAGCCTCTGCACGAAGATGCCCGGCGTGATCACATGTTCAGGGTCGATCCCGCCCAGGGGGACGATCTTCGACACCTGCGCGATGGTCACGTTGGCGGCCATGGCCATCACCGGATTGAAGTTCCGTCCGGCCATCCGGTAGGTCAAGTTGCCGTGCGGGTCGCCAAGCTCGCCCTTGACGAGCGCATAATCGGCCTTGAGCCAGCGCTCCTGCACATAGGACCGGCCGTCAAAGACCTCGACCGGCTTGCCCTCGGCCACGTCGGTGCCGAAGGCGGTCGGTGTGTAGAACGCCGGGATGCCCGCGCCTCCGGCCCGGATCCGTTCGGCCAGCGTGCCCTGGGGGACGATCTCGAGCGCGATCTTGCCGGCCGTGTAGGCCTCGACAAAGACGGTGGGATCGGCCGAGCGCGGGAAGGAACAGATCAGCTTGTCCACCTGTCCCTGTTCGATGAGCGCGGCGAGACCCACATGGCCGTTGCCCGCGTTGTTGTTCACCACGGTAAGGTGTTTCGCGCCATGGTCGATCAGGGCGTGGATCAGCTCGATCGGCGCCCGCTACGCCGACCACAAAGCTCCGCCGGTGCCGCTCGCGCATCTGCGACGCGACTACGAGGCAGGCACGCCGCCCGCCGCGCGGACCTTTTCCTTCATGGCCGACGAACAGCACCTGAAAGAGGCGATGGCGCTGACCGCCGGGATGATCACGATGATCGACGACGCGGTGGGCGAGATTCTCGATGCCCTGGAGGCTTCGGGCCGGGCCGGGAACACGGTCGTGATCTTTACCTCGGACCACGGCGATTACCTTGGCGACAGCGATCTCTTGCTCAAGGGGCCGTGGATGCGCGAGTCGATCAACAAGGTGCCGCTGGTCTGGAGCGATCCTGCCGTCGCGGATCAGCCCGCGCGGTGTGCTGCCCTGACCTCGACCGTCGACATCGCGCCCACGATCCTCGCGCGGGCCGGGCTGACGCCCTATAATGGCGTGCAGGGGCAATCGTTCCTGCCTGTGCTGGAGGGCGCAGAAGGCGAACGGACCGAGATCATGGTGGAATACAACGACGCCAACGCGCGGCAGGGCTATCAGGCACCTGCCCGGATCAGGTCGCTGGTCACCGAGGACTGGACGCTGGTCGTGCCGGGCGGGGAAGGTTGGGGCGAACTTTATGACCGCAAGGCCGACCCCGAGAACATCGACAACAAGTGGGACGATCCGGCCTATGCCGAGGTTCAGGCCAGTCTGACCCGGCGGCTTCTGGACCGGATGATCGGCCAGATGGACGAAAGCCCGCGGGCGATCCATCCGGCGTGACGGGTCGAGGTGATGACGGTGCCGTGTGCGGTCGGCGCTCGTTGGCCAGCGCCCGCAACTGCTCACGGCGCTCGATGTCCGGCGTACGCCGCGCGTTGTAGCGGACCACCCGTGCGATCCGCCCCGACAAGATGCACGATCGCCTCGCGCATAACAGCGGGCGTCACCAAATCTGCGAGACTCAGCTTCTTGCTCGGCCCACGGCTTCTTGAGCGGCACATTCGCACTCTCTGAGCGACGCACTGATGAAGAACGGCCGGTGGCGGAAATGATCCAGCGAGCAGGCCCGCCAATACGGCCGCTATGGCTATCGCCGCATCACGACCCTGCTGAGAGAGACAGCTTGGAAAGTGAACGACAACTGCCAAGATACCACAGTTCCCCAATTTCTTCTACCAGCGTCTGAAGCACCAGTTCCAAAGGCTAGTCCTACAGAGTCGAGGTAAGACACGCGCATACCAACGCCTCACGGCCATGCCTGAGCATGGTCTGCAAGAGGTTCAGATCGACGAGGCCCTAATGCGAGCGCCGAGTCAGCGGCTTGGTAACCTATCCTTTCCTTTGCGCATCAGCTGTCAGGGCGGCCAGACGGTAAAACCCATGCGCCATCTTGGTGAAGGGCGTGAGCAGGAAGAACGCCAGCACCGCTCCAAGGTGGATCGCCAGCAGCGCGGGCATCATGGCCGTCTGTCCCAGCGCATAGAGCACAAGCCCACTCAGGCCGACGAAGCCCAGAAGTCCGACAAAGGCGACCTCGCCGCCGAAGGCACCGGTGGCACCAAGGTCGGGATCGGCGCGCAGCTTGAGCCGGATCATCTCCGCACAGCCCACGACCAGCAAGAGCCCGCCCGAGACGCCAAGCAGCTTGGGCAGCGACCAGAACCCGTAGGGCGCGGGCAAGTCGAAGATGTAGTGCAGGATCGTCCCGGCGCTGGTCGAGGCAAAGCACAGCAGAAAGCCATACATCACCGCCTGATGCGCCCGGCGCCGGGCATGGGAAAAGCGGTCTTCATCCTCGAAATTGCAGCCGTCGCCATGTCCGCCCTTGAGGTTTCGCATGTTGGCCACCTGCCTGAAGGCCGCGACCAGATGGGCAGGGCGAAACGGACCCGCCCCGATGTGCCGCCAGTAGCGGCGCAGGCTGATCGCGATGCTCGCCAGCGGGAACAGGAAGGCGGGCAGAAAGATCGCCACCATCGCGTTGTGCGACAGGGCGGCATAGAACCCGTCGCCCCCCGCCGTGGGCAGCGCGCGGATCACCCAGAACAGCAGCGCAAAGCCGATGACGGTCGCCACCGCGATCCGCAGGCCGTGCTTCTGGAACGCGGTGCCGGCGGCGCGGGGGAAGGCGAAGCTCTCCCAACTGTCCTGCCGCACATTGGCCAGCGCCTGCGGCAGGTTCAGGTTGAACTCATGCGGGGCGGTATATTGGCAGGCATAGGAACAGCCCCGGCAGTTGTGGCAGAGGTTGGCAAGCTGCGTGAGGTTCCCGTCGCTGAAGGCGCGTTCGGCGTGGAGCGCCGGGAAGACCGAGCAATAGCCCTCGCAGTAGCGGCAGGCGTTGCAGATCTCGGCCTGACGCCGGGCCTCTTCCAGCAGATCAGTTTGCATTTGCATGGGCGGCGGCCTCCTTGCCTGCGATACGTCCGAAAACGGTTCCGATGGTCATGCCGAACCCGGCGAGATAGCCCTGGCCAAGGATCGACCCGGCCATGGTTTCGCCCGCGGCCCAGAGGTTCTGGACCCTGCGGCCCGCGATGGTGCATTGCGCGCGCTCGTCCACCTTTAGCCCGAGATAGGTAAAGGTGACCCCGGTGCGCAGCGAATAGCCGTAGAACGGAGGCTCGGTGATCGGGCGCGCCCAGTTCGTCTTGGGCGGCTCAAGGCCCGTGGTCGCCACGCCGTCAAGCTCGGTCGGGTGAAAGCCCGAGGTATCGCCGCAGGCCGCATTGAAGCGCGTCACGGTCTCGACCAGCGCGTCCGCAGGCAGGCCCATCTTGGCCGCCAGATCTTCGAGCGTGTCCGCCTTGATCGGCGGAAACACCGAGGGCATGAACAGCTCCAGCGACTTGGCGTCGATGATGACATAGCCCACCTGATCGGGCTGGGCGGCGACGAGGCGGCCCCAGATGGCGTAGCGTTTGGGCCAGACATCCTCGCCCTCGTCATAAAAGCGCTGCGCGTCCTTGTTCACCACGATGGAAAAGGGCACGCAGTCCAGCCGGGTGACGATGCCCCCGTCGAATTTCGGCGCGCGCCCGTCGATGGCGACGGCATGGCATTGCGTGGGGTCGCCCACCTGCTCGACGCCCTGATCCAGGAGGTCGGCCAGCACAACGCCGCGGTTGTAGGGCGTGCCCCGGATGAGAAAGTTCCTGGCTGCCGGTCCCCAGGCACGGGCGAGCCAGTCGGTGTCGGCCTGAAACCCGCCAGAGGCGACGACCACGGATTTCGGCGTGATGCTCTGCGTCTCGCCGTTCTGCGTGTAATCCACCCGGACCACCCGGTCGCCGTCCAGTTCCAGATGGGTAACGGCGGCCTCGTATTCCACCGCCACGCCAAGCGCCTCGGCCGTGCGGTAATAGGCATTGACGAGGCTCTTGCCGCCGCCGAGGAAAAAGGCGTTGGTCCGCGCGAGCGACAGGGTGCCCGACAGCGACGGCTGGAAGCGCACGCCATGCGCCTCCATCCACGGCAGGCATTCCTCCGAGGTGCGGATGGCCAGCCGCGCGAGCGTCTCGTCGGTCTTGCCGCCGGTGACCTTCATCAGGTCGGCCAGATATTCGTCCTCGGAATAGCTGTCCACGAGCGGGCCGAGCGGACCGTGGTGCATGCAGCGAAAGTTGCGGGTGTGGCGGGAGTTGCCGCCGCGATAGGGTTTCGGCGCGGTCTCGAGGATGAGCACGCGCGCGCCCGCCTCGGCCGCCGTGATCGCCGCGCAGAGCGCCGCGTTGCCGCCGCCGATGATGGCGATGTCGGGGTTGGGTGAGGTCTGGGTCACAGGAGGTCTCCGTCATGACCGCTGGTGCGGTCAGGCTGGGCGCGCAGGGCGCGCACCCGCACACGCTGCGCCGCCGCGATATGGGCGCGCATGGCGGCTTCGGCTAGGGACCCGTCGCGGGCCTTGATCGCATCCAGCACGCCAAAATGTTCCTCGACCGCCTTTTCGGCCCGGTCGGGTTCGGTCAGCGTCGTCGGCCCCAGAATCATCAGGGTCTTTTGCAGGGACCGGATCGACCGCGCGAGAAACCGGTTGCGTGCGGCATCGAGCATCGCGCCGTGGAACTGGCGGTTGAGGATGAACGCCTCGGCCCCGTTTCCCAGCGCCGCCATCTGGCGGTTCATCTCGTAAAGCTCTTCAAGCTCGATCTCCGACGCCGCCCGCGCCGCGAGCCGCGCGGCAGTGCCTTCGAGCACGGCGCGCATTTCGTAAAGCTCCATTACCTCGGCGTAATCAAGCGTGCGCACGCTGGCCCCCTGCCGCGGCATATGGGTGACGATGTCATCGGCTTCGAGCAGGCGGATCGCCTCGCGCACCGGCGTGCGCGACATGCCAAGACGCTCGGCAAGCTCGGTTTCCCGCAGGCGGTCGCCGGGGTTGAGCCGACCTTCGCGCAGTTCGGTCAACAGCCGGGCATAGGCCACATTCCCCTGCGGTGTGCTTTCGTCTTCGGTGGTCATCCGGGCCTCCGGTTTCATATTGTATGCAGTTGGATACAAGTGTATCCATAAGGCGTCAAGTTCCCCGGAGGCCCGTTTGCGCAAACAGTTCATCATCCCCGTCTCGGGCCAGCGCGGCCTGACCTTCCTGCTCGCGACTGCCGGGACGGCTCTGTTCTGGATCTGCGGTCTCCCCCTGCCCTTTCTCTTCGGGCCGATGACCTTCTGCCTCGTGGGTGCGCTCGTTCACCTGCCCCTCAAGGGGTTCGGGCAGGTCACGGTCGCAGCACGCACGATCCTTGGAGTTGCGGTTGGCGCCTCGATAACTCCAGAAGTCGTGGCCCAATTGCCCCGCATGGCGCTGTCGGTTGCCCTGATTCCAGTCTTCATCGCGCTCATTGCACTGGTGGGCGTACCGTTCTTTCGACGGATCTGGGGATTCGACGCCCCCACGGCCTATTACGCGGCAATGCCCGGCGGCCTACAGGACATGGTGATTTTCGGAGCCGAGGCAGGCGCCAACCCGCGTATCCTGTCGCTCGTCCACGGAACGCGGGTGCTCATCATCGTGACGCTCGCGCCATTCATCCTGAGCCATTTCTACGGTGTGCCTCTGTCCAATCCGATCGGCGCGCCGGTGACCGACCTTCCGGTCCATGAATTGCTGATCATGGTCGCCGCGGCATGGATTGGCTGGAAGGGTGGCGAGCGCATCGGGCTTTTCGGAGCCTCGATACTCGGGCCGTTGACCGTGACCGCCGCGCTTTCGCTGTCGGGCATCGTCCACGTCCGCCCCCCCGCCGAGGCGATCCTCGCCGCGCAGTTTCTGATTGGCTGCGGGATCGGAGTGCAATTTCTTGGCGTGACCTGGAAGGAATTGACCCGCGTCGTTGCGGCGGGCATCGCCTATGTCGTCGTGCTCGCCATGCTCGCGGCGTTCTTTTCGGGGCTGGTAACGGCACTGGGCCTCGGCACTCCGGTCGCGTCCTTCCTGGCCTTCGCCCCCGGCGGTCAGGCAGAAATGACGGTGCTGGCCATCGTGACCGGGGCCGATCTTGGCTTTGTCATCACCCATCACCTGACGCGCATCGTGATCGTCATCGTCGGCGCTCCCGTGCTGGCGGCGATCATCGCCCGTGGGCAGCGGGATTGACCATGTGGATCGGCGCGCCCGCGGCATAGGCATTCACCTGGGCGAAGATATCGGCGAACTGCTTGTCAAACTCGTCCTCGGTGACAAAGCCGATATGGGGCGTCGCGATCAGGTTCGGATGGGCAAGCAGCGGATCGGCGGGATCGGTGAGGGGCTCGCTGTCAAACACATCGACCGCGGCCGTGCCGGGGCGGCCCGCGTCGAGCCCTGCGAGCAGCGCCCCCGGCGCGATGAGCCCCGCGCGCGAGGTGTTCACGAGCACGGACCTTGGCCCCATGGCGGCAAGATCCTTCGTCGTGACGATGCCCCGCGTCTCGGGCGTGAGCCTGAGGTGGAGCGACACGACATCGCTGTCGGCAAAGAACGTCGCGCGGCTCTCGGCCACAGCCTCGCCCGCCGCCATCGCCCGGTCCCGCCCCGCCTCGGAGGCCCACCAGACCACCTCCATGCCAAAGGCACGGGCATAGTCGGCCACCACGCGCCCGAGCCGGCCATAGCCATAAAGCCCCAGCCGCCGCCCGCGCAGGGTCCGGCCCACGCCCATTTGCCATCGGCCCGCCTTGGCGCTCGCCATCTGCTGGGGCAACTGGCGCATCGCCGCGAGGATGAGCGCAAAGGTCAGCTCGGCCGCCGCATAATTCGCGCCATCGGCGCCTTTGTTCGAACACAGGAGCACACCCGCCTCGGTGCAGGCCTCGACGTCCACATGCGGCCAGACCCCGCGCTGCGAGATGAGCCGCAGGTTGGGCAGCCGTGCGAGCAGGTCGCGGGTGACCTTCGTGCGTTCGCGAAACAGAACCAGGGCCTCCGCATCGGCCAGCCGCGCGGCCAGTGCCGCCGGATCGGGCTCATGGTCGGTCCAGACGGTGACCTCATGGTCCGCCAGCAGATCGAAACAGGGCAGACCCCGCAGCGTGTCGAACCAGTCGTCGAGTATGTGGACCTTCATGGGATGCGTCTCAGGTGTTGCCGTAGAGCGCCTTGATCGCGCGGCAGACCCTTTCGTGCAAGACGACGAGATCGGCCTTGTCCGGGGCATCCTCTGCGATCCGCTTGGACAGGTCGTTGCGCGTTTCCTCGAGATCGCGGCGGGCGCGGGCGAGTTTTTCGAAATCACTCATGGTGGGGTCCTCAGTGAGACAGCAGAACGGGGATTCTGGTGCGCGACAGGATGTGGGTGGTCGCACCGCCGAAGAAATCCTCGCGAAACTTGGAATGTTCGTAGGCGCCAATGACGAGAAGCGAGGGGCTATGCGCATCGCACCACCCGAGCAGCGTTTCCGCAACGGGATCGGACGTCGGAAAATCCTCGTGCGTCGCCTCGACCCCGTGGCGCGACAGATGCGCCATCAGGTCGCTGATCGGCCAGGGGTTGCGCGGGCCGACAGTCAGCACGCTGACGCGGCCCTCGTCCTCGAGCAGCCTCAGGCTGTCAGAAAGCGCCCGCGCGGCGGCACGTCCCCCGTCCCAGGCGAGCGCCGCGTGGCTGTGCCCGGCCCCGGCGTCATAGCCCGCAGGCACAACGATGATCGGGCGACCGGACAAGAGCGCGATCCGGTCCGGGTGCAGCGTGACGTGTTCGTCGTCGGCCTCCGACCGGGCACCCACGATCATCACGTCGTAATGCCGCGCGGCTTCGGACAGGACCTGATCGACACGGCCCGAGACCTCTTGCAACCGCAGGCCCTCGGGCAGACCCAGCGCGGCGCGCTCGGTCTCGAACCGCGCCTCGATCTCGCGCAGGATACGGGCATTCGCTTCGTCCAGAAGGACGCGGGCCTCTTTCGGGATCCAGCGCGTGCGCTTGTCGATCACCTCATGGGTGCTGTGGGCCAACATGGCGTTGACATGGCCCCCGAACCGATTGGCGAGCGAGGCTGCGTAGCGCAGCGCCGCGACCGATCCGTCGGACCCGTTGAAGGCCACGAGAAGGTTCATCACCGGCATGTCAAAGTCCCTTCCATACGGCAGCGGGGACATAGACGCGCCCGTCCGCCAGCTTGCGCGCCGTCCGCAGCAGTCCGGCGGAGTTCAGCGTGAAGTGGTTGTTCATCTCGAAGTCCACGAGAACCTCGATGGTGCCCGAGGGATGTTCCAGCACCACATTGGCCGGGCTGGTCACTGGGCGCTCGAGCAGCCCGTCCGCCACAGTGCCCGGCGTCAGCGCGCAGGAGGCAAGGCACTGCGACCCGGTCACCGCCATGGAGGGATGTGTCGTCCAGGGCATGAAATACCGGGTCGCAATGGTACCGCCGTTCCGGGCCGGAGAGAGAAGCCCGAATTTCGGCGTTACGGATTGGGAGACGTCCCCAAGCCCCATCGCCGCGCCCGCCTGACGCCGGACGCTTTCCATCCGGGCAAAAAAGTCACGGTTGTCGTCAAGCTCCTGCACGGTTTCGTATCCCGTGAGGCCGAAATCGGCGGCGCGGGCGATGGTCATGGGCATCGCGACATCCATGCAGGTGACTTCAATCCCGTCGAAACTGTCGCGCAGGTTCCCCGTGGGCAGGAAGGCCCCGGTAGAGGAGCCGACGACGCCCATGAAATTGAGCGCGATGGGGGCCGCCGTGCCGGGCACCCCCGCGATCGCCACATCGCCGTCATAGCGCATCGCGCCGCCCGGAGTCTGAACCCGGGCCAGCACCCGCGCGCCGGTGTTGACGGCGCGGATCTTCACTTCGGTCTCGTCGCCGGTGGGCGCAACCAGCCCCATCTCGACGGCGGCTGGACCGACGCCCGAGAGGATGTTGCCGCAGGTCGGCCTGAAGTCCACGATCCGGTCCTCGACCGAGACCTGGGCGAAGAAATAGTCCACGTCCGCCCAGTCGTCCTCCGAGGGCGACAGCATGGCCACCTTGGTGGTCACGGCGACACCGCCGCCGATCCCGTCGATGTTGATCCCGTGCCCCGCGCCGATCACGGCGAGCAGCACCTCGGCCAGCGTTTCACGGTCGTGGGGCAGGTCCTTCATGTTGAAGTAGGGTCCGCGCGAGGTGCCGCCGCGCATGAAGACGTAGGGAATGCCTGTCTGTGTCATGTCCATGTCTCCGCGCATCAGTTCAGCGGCCAGGGCAAATCGATGGCGTCCTGCAAGAGCCCCGGCGGGAAATCACGGTTCAAGGCGCCCGCCATCACACACATCAGGGCAAGTCCAGCTGCTGTGAGGATGAAGGTCTTGGGCCATGCCGCCTGTGCCCGAACCCTGAGGAAAGTCACGAGGAAAAGTGCGAGCGCGAGGATGAAGCCGAGCACGTAGGTCGCCGCAATGAGCCCAGAGAACCACGCAAGCGTGCCCCAGAGCCCATAGGGCGCATCGGCATCCTCGCCCGAGGATTCCTTGTCGGCGAAGATCGCGTCCGTCTCGGGCCGACGGATCATCTGCCCGAGCAGGATGAGCAACGCGACCAGCGTGATCCCACCGATCAGAAGCGGCACGATCTTGTCAGTCATATTGTAGTTCGGGATCAGGCTCGCATTGATGAGCGCGACCACGACATAGGCCATGATGACGAAGAGAAAGATGACCGGCGCCCGTTTGGAACCCGACTGCACGTCGCCCTCGGCCATGATGGTCTTGGCCTGACGAAGACCCAGAACCACCGAGACCACCGTCACGATCAGAAGCACAATCACGATCGGTGAGAAGATGTAATCGATGCCCTCCTCAAAGGACTTGCGGAAACGGAACGACGCAATCTGGAAAGCCTGGTTCGAGAATTTCTCGACCGGGTTGGACAGCACGAAGCCGATCAGGAACGCCGGACGCGACCAGTCGAAGCGGCGCAGGAAGATGCCGATCAGACCGATAGCAAAAAGCGCCAGGATGTCTTCGAAGTTCTGGCCCGACTGGAAAGCCGCAAAGGCGATCAGCATGAACAGGAACGGCGCGAGATAGGTGAAGCGGATCGTGGTGAGCCGCGCGATCCCGCCCGACACGCCGATGCACAGAAGCGTGCCCACGACATTGGCCAGCGCCAGCAACCAGACGATGGAATAGGTGATGTCGAGGTTGTCGCGCAGCATGGCGGGGCCGACCTCGATGTCACCCGACCCGAGCAGGGCAATCGCCCCGATGAAGATCGCCATCGAGCCCGATCCGGGGATGCCGAACAGCAGCGTCGGAACCAACCCGCCGCCTTCCTTGGCGTTGTTCGAGCTTTCCGGCCCGATCACGCCGCGGATCTCGCCCTTGCCGAATTGCGACTTGTCCTTGGTGGTCTGGACAGCGTGACCATAGGCGATCCAGTCGACGACAGAGCCGCCAAGGCCGGGGATCACGCCGACCAGAACACCGATCAGCGAACAGCGCACCGACAGCCACTTGTTCTCGAACCAGTCTCGCACCCCGTCCATCCAACCGGCACCGAGCGAGGCGTTCTTGGCAATTGACCGGTCCTGCCGCAGGAGCGAGACGATCTCGGGCACCGCAAAGATGCCAAGACCAACGATGACCAGTTGCAGACCGTCCGTCAGATAGGGGAAATCGTAGCTCGCCATGCGCAGCGACCCTCCCGCATCGGCGACGCCGATGGTGCCGATCAGCATACCGAGCCCGGCGGCTGCCAGACCCTTGAGCGCGACCCGACCTGCGAGGACGGCGACCATGGACAGGCCGAGAATGGAAATCATGAGCATCTCGGGCAGGCCGAAGGCCAGCACGAGCGGACGCGCGACGACGATGAAGAGCGTCAGGAACACCGCCCCGACCAGGCCTCCGAACAGCGAAGCGGTAAAGGCCGCCGCCAGCGCCCGCGCCGCCTGTCCCTTGCGCGCCAGCGGGAAACCGTCAAGAACTGTCGCCTGTGACGCTGATGACCCCGGGATGCCCATGAGCACCGACGAGAACGTGTCCGATGTCGGCACCACCGCCACCATGCCGATCATCAGCGCGAGACCCAGAACCGGATCCATGCCGAACATGAAGGGCAGAAGCAGGGACAGGCCTGCGATGCCGCCCAGCCCGGGGAACACGCCGACGGCGAGACCCATGACGACGCCCAGAACGAGATGACCCAGGACGACAGGTTGCAGAATGAGAGCCCAGGCATCGGCAAGCGCCGGCAGGGCGGTCGCGAAGAGATCCATCGCACCGTTCTTTCTGTTGAGGATTTAAGAGGCGGGGGTGGCAGGCCCTGCAGGGAGAAGCAGGACCTGCCGGGCGGACGATTACTCGATCGTCACGCCGTAGGACTCTTTGAGCCAGTCGATGACATAGGCTTTCGCCTCGGGGGTCACCGTCGTGGCTTCCTTGGCCGCATTCTCGGCGCCTTCACCGACGAACATCGGGTATTCACCCACCTCGTTGGACGAGATGTCGGCAAAGTCGGGATGCGCCCGAACCGCCTCGAAGGCGGCCACATAGGTGTCGACGACATCCTGCGGGGTGCCTTTGGGAAGGAAGGCGATCTTCTGCGACGGGTAGCCGGAGATGAAGAAGGCCTTCCAGGCGTCCCATGCGACCCCCTCGGTCTCGCAGCCCTCGGTGGCCGCGCAGACTTCCTTGAAGGACGGCATGTCGGGGAAGGTCGGATCGCGCACGATGTTGCCGTCTTCGTCCAGCGCGCCCCAGGACATCATCGGAACGGCTGTGCCAGCCTCGACCAGTTCCGCGCCACCCGACAGATAGCCCGAGGAAGTCTGGTAGTCGATCGTCGCTTCGCCGCGCTCGAACATCAGGCGGCCATCCCCACGGCCCTTGATGCCGAATACCGGCTCGACGTTCATGCCGAGCATCTTCCACGCAAGGAGCGGTACGAGGTCAAGACCCGTGGCACCTTGCGACCCGAAAATCAGGCTCACATCCTTCAGGCCATCGGCCGAACCGTCGAATTTCGCACCATCCTCGGGGTTGAGATAGGCGACGCCACCGGTGCCCGTGGCCATAACTGGAATCCAGTCACCATATTCGTAGCGAACGCGGGGGTCGTTCAGAAGATAAGGGAACTGTGTCGAACCCGAGGACCCGAACAGCAAGGTGCCATCCTTGTGTTCTTGTTCCTGAAACCAGTTTGCGCCCTTGGTCGATCCGGCGCCCGGCATGAACTTCACGACGACCGTGGGCTGGCCAGGCAATTCCTGAGAGAGTAGCGGCGCGAAAAAGTTTGCCCATTTGGCCGACCCGCCGGTTTCCGAGAACGGGATCACCCATTCGATCGTCTTGCCTTCGAAATCGACCTCGGCGAATGCCGTGCCAGTCATTATCGCGAGAACCGCAGCAGAGCTGGCGAGATGCTTGATGGTCATTGGTTTCCTCCCATAGACCCTGTGGGCGCCGAGCAGGAGCGCGGCGCGCTATTTTAGCCGTTCAAGGGAATGATTCCCTCCTCCAACCCCGGCACAATGCCGTTCCAAGCTTGCGTGAAACTTGCGCATCGTGACAAATGCGTGACCATGCGTATTGCAGTCATAGAAGATAACGAGGCGCTGGCCCACGGAATCGCTTTCCGTCTGCGCGACAGGGGCCATTCGGTTGACCTGCTTCACGACGGCGCCGAAGCCGATGCCTTTCTCCGACGGGAAGGCGCCGATCTGATCGTGCTCGATCTCAACCTTCCGCAGATGGACGGGCTGGCGGTACTGCGTGCGATGCGGCGGCGTGGCGACGGGACGCCCGTGATCCTGCTGACCGCGCGCTCCGAAACGGCGGAACGCGTCGCGGGCCTGGATGCGGGTGCCGACGATTACCTGACCAAGCCCTTCGATATGGACGAACTGGAAGCGCGACTGCGCGCGATGGCCCGCCGCAAGAACCTCGAATTTTCCGAACGGGACATGCTGGGTCCTTTGGTCTTTGACCGCACCGGGCGGCAGCTTCTTCTCGACGAACAGCCCTTTGACATTCCGCGGAAGGAAATCGCCACGCTCGAATGCCTTCTGGAACGTCGCGGGCGGCTGGTGTCAAAAGGCCAACTCATGAATCACGTCTACGGGATCGGATCGGACGCCGAGGAAAGCGCGATCGAGCCGCATATCTCCCGCCTGCGAAAGCGACTGGAGCCATATGGCATTAGGATCAAGACAGCGCGCGGTCTGGGATACATGCTGGAAGTAGAGAATGGCTAGAACCCGCAGGCCGGTCAGGCACCGGCCGATGTCGCTGCGCCTGCGGCTGTTTCTGGTCATCCTTCCGCCTCTGCTGGTGGTGTCGGTCCTGTTGGGCCTGTGGCGGTTCGAGGCCGCAAAGCGCACGTCCGAAGACCTTTTCGATCGTAGCCTGCTGGCGGCAGCACTGGCCATTTCCCGCGATGTGGCAATCTCGGGCGGCGATGCGCTGTCCCCCAGCACGCGCAATTTCATCTCGGACGCGGGCGGCGGCGAGGTTTTTTATCATGTGACCGGGCCGGGGGGCTACTATGTCACCGGATATGCCTATCCGCCGCGGCCCGACCAGCACATGCCGCAATCCGAACCCGGCTACTACATTGCCAACTATCGCGGTGAAGACATGCGGGTGCTGCGTATGACCGAGGCAAGCACGATCGACAATCTCTCCGGCGAAACGGTCGTGACTGTCTGGCAGCGGGTGAGCGACCGTCAGGCGTTCGCCCAGGAATTGGCTCTGCGCGCAATAACCGTCATGGCAGGCCTGATGGTCGCCTTGGCCCTCGTGGTTTGGTTCGGGGTGCAGGTCGGGCTTCGCCCGCTCAACGACCTGCAGGAAGCGATCCAGAAAAGATCGCCCGACGATCTCGGTCGGATTCGCAGACCCGTGCCAACCGAGGTCGCCGGGGTGGTCTCGACGCTGAACCGCCTCTTCGGGCAGGTCCGCGACAGTATCGAGGCACATCAAGCCTTCATTTCCGATGCCGCTCATCAGCTGCGCAACCCGACCGCAGCGCTGCTGGCACTCGCGGAAACCCTGCCGGATGTCCGCGACGACACCGAACGCTCCGTCCGTCAGGCCGAGCTGATCTCGGCCGCCCGCGCCGCGGCCCGGCTGACAAGCCAGTTGCTCCAGCTTGAACGTCTGCGCTACGGCTACGGCGGATCGGTGACGCGGTTTGACCTGAACACAATCGTCGAAGAAGTCTGCCGTGGCATCGCCCCCTCCGTCCTGTCCCGCGATCTGAGATTTTCACTTGACCCGGCCGACGAGCGTCTCGAGATCGAGGGCGATCCCGTCCTGATCGGCGAGGCGCTGACCAATCTTGTGGAGAACGCCCTCAAACACGGTGGTCCCACGATGGGGAGAATCTCAGTCAGCACCGCCCGAGACGGCGACACCATCGTCGTCACCGTCGAAGACGATGGCATCGGAATTCCGCCGGAAGAGGAAGAAACAGCGTTCCGCCGGTTTTCCCAGCTGCGTCACGGCGAAGGAACGGGTCTGGGGCTGGCAATCGTCGAACAGGTGATCCGCAAGAACAATGGCAAGGTACGCTTGGAGAACGTCGATCGTGGAACGCGCTTTCGGCTCGAGTTGCCGGCGGCAACCAAGCCGGCGTAGCCGCGCTGTCCGGCGATATGTTCTGCGCCGCGTGCAAGGCAAAGCCCATCTGTCTCGAGTGTCGTGCTCGAAGATACTTGCACCATGGCTGGTCATGGATCGATACCCACGGGCTACAAGAGCATCTAGGCACTTCATACGATCTGGCTGATTGAACACTTATCTGGTCGGATCCGGGGATTTGCTCGTGCCGCATTGCCCTTGGTAGCCTTGAGAAAAGATCCGGAGTCTGGCGAAGGCTTCGATGGTTTCACGTCTCATCGGTGCGGTCACAGACTGGATGTTACCGAGTTTCACGCCGAAAGGCGCTCTCGTGGCTTCCTTCTCCGCAATGCTTGGAAACTTGCCCCCGCTTTCGGCAAGGGCCAACTGATCCGGACCCGTGCAGTCGCACCGTCCCACCTGCGCCGCGACGTTTTCATGACGAGCCTTGCCGGCACCCGACGCCGGGCCCCCTCGCGTTTCACCGTTCGGGTGTCGCGGGACCACGGCGCCGCGTCCGCCTCTTGCCCCATCGACAATGCATCGCACTGTCAGGTGCAGCGCGTCGCAAGCCAGACCTGATTGCCTGAAAAAGCCTGCAAGACCGGTCGGCGAAGCGAACCCTTGCGGGCCGCGAGGCGCAAAATGGTCGTTCCTTGACCCTGCGGCCATTCCTTCCTACACAGTAGGCAGATCTGTTGGGGTGCCCCTCGGGGCTGAGACGCTTTCACGCGAACCCATTGAACCTGAACCGGTTAGGACCGGCGTAGGAAACAGTCATCGTGACCGTCCGAAGACCCATGGTCACCCTTGATGTCCTGTCGCGCCCTGACCCTGACAAGCGGATGGACGGACGTGACAGCCACAGTTCTCACCATTGCCGGGTCCGACAGCGGCGGCGGCGCCGGGATCCAGGCGGACCTGAAGACCTTTTCGGCCCTGGGTGTCTACGGTGCCAGCGTCATTACAGCGATCACCGCGCAGAACACCCGAGCGGTGCGCGCCGTGCACCCGGTCCCGCTCGAGGTGATCGAAGCGCAGGTCGCGACAGTGCTGGAGGACATCGAGGTTCACGCGATCAAGGTCGGGATGCTGGGCACACCCGACCTGGTGGAATGCGTGGCCGGGGCCATCTCGGGATTTCCCGGGGCCGTGGTGCTGGACCCGGTGATGGTGGCCAAATCCGGCGATGCGCTCCTGCCAGATACCGCGGTGTTGGCGCTCTGCCGCCACATGCTGCCGCGCGCCACGGTCCTGACCCCCAACCTACCGGAAGCCGCCCGCCTGTTGAACGCAGTCCACGCCGACACGGACGAAGACATGCAGGAGCAGGGGCGGCGGTTGTTGGCGATGGGCGCGGGGGCGGTGCTGATGAAGGGCGGCCACCGCAGGGGCGAGACCTGCACCGACTGGCTGGTCACCGCAGCGGGCACGAAAGCCTTCAAGGCCGACCGCATCGCCACCCAGAACACCCACGGCACCGGTTGCACCCTGTCCTCGGCCATTGCCGCCGGGCTGGCACGGGGCCTGCCCCTGTCACAGGCAGTCGGGCGCGCGCACGTCTGGCTCCAGGGCGCGATCCGCGCGGCGGAGGGGCTGCAAATCGGCGGGGGCCACGGCCCGGTGCATCACTTCCATGAGGTCTGGTCATGAGGGTCACGATCCGGGGCAGCGGCGTCGCCGGGCTATGCGTTGCGGCGGAACTCGCAGGGCGCGGCCACAGCATCACGGTGACGGACCCCGCCGGCGGACCCGGCGCACAGTCCTGTTCGTGGTGGGCCGGTGGCATGCTGGCACCGGATTGCGAAGGGTTCTCGGCCGAGGAACCGGTGTTCCGGCTGGGTCGCGCCGCCGCCGACTGGTGGCAGGCACAGGGGGCCGAAGTGCATCGCGAGGGCACGCTGGTCGTGACCCTTGGACGCGATCGGCGCGAACTCGATATCTTCGCCCGCCGCACCGCGAACCACCGCTGGCTGGACCGCGAGGGCATCGCCAGTGCGGAACCGCAGCTCGCCGGACGTTTCGACCGCGCCCTGCTGATGACCAAAGAGGCGCACCTGGACCCGCGCGCCGCGCTGCTTTCTTTGCGCGACCGGCTGGCCGCGCGAGGCGTCCGCTTCACGACCGAAGCCACGCCGGCCGATCGCGTAGTCGATTGCACCGGGCTGGCCGCCTCCGAAGCGCTTTCCGACCTCCGGGGCGTGAAAGGGGAAATGGTCGTGCTGCGCGCGCCCGGCGTCCACCTCAAGCGGCCGGTGCGTCTGCTGCACCCGCGGTTTCCGCTTTATGTCGTGCCGCGCGGCGACGGGGTTTTCATGCTGGGCGCGACCCAGATCGAAAGCGCCGAACGGGGCCGCGCCACGGTGCGCTCGGTCATGGAGTTGCTGTCGGCGGCCTACGCGCTCGACCCCGCATTCGCAGAGGCGGAGCTGGCCGAGATCGGCGCCGACGCGCGCCCCGCATTTCCCGATCACCTGCCGCGCCTCACCGAGGCAGGCGGCGTTCTTTATGTAAACGGCCTGTTCCGGCACGGTTTCCTGCTCGCCCCCGCGATGGCGCGGATGGCGGCGGCGGTGCTGGACGGCCAGGAAAAACCGGAGCTTTGGCATGATCATCGCGCTTAACGGCGAACCCCGCACCATAACGGGCCCTACCTTGGCCGACCTTCTGGAAGAGACCGGCCAAAGCAGGGCCAAGGTTGCCACCGCGGTGAACGAGGTCTTCGTGCCCGCAACGCTGCGCGCCGAAACCTATCTCAATCCGCAAGACAGGGTCGAGATCGTCGCCCCAAGGCAGGGCGGCTGAGATGCCGACCTTTTATGGAACCGAGATCGCCTCGCGCCTGATGCTGGGCACCGCGCAATACCCCTCCCCCGCCGTGCTGGAAGAGGCCTTCCGCCGATCCGGCGCGGGGATCGCCACTGTTTCGGTCCGGCGCGAGGCGGGGGATGGCGGACAGGGCCAGAGGTTTTGGTCGCTTGTCGAGCAATTGGGCGTGGCCCTGCTGCCCAACACTGCCGGCTGCCATTCCGTGCGCGAGGCGGTGACCACGGCGCAGATGGCCCGCGAGCTCTTTGGCACCAACTGGATCAAGCTGGAGGTGATCGGCCATGCCGACACGCTCCAGCCGGATCCCTTCGGGCTGGTGGAAGCCGCGCGCCTGCTGACCGACGACGGCTTCGAGGTCTTCCCTTACTGCACCGAGGATCTCGTGCTCTGCGACCGGCTGCTGGGCGCTGGCTGTCAGGTTCTGATGCCATGGGGCGCACCGATCGGCACCGGGCTTGGTCTGAACAACGTCTATGGGCTGCGTTCGCTTCGGGCGCATTTCCCCGAGGTGCCTCTCGTGATCGACGCGGGCCTCGGCCTGCCCAGCCAGGCGGCCCATGCGATGGAACTGGGCTTCGACGCCGTGCTTCTGAACACCGCCGTCGCCAGGGCGGGCGACCCGGCGGGCATGGCCGAGGCCTTTGCCGGAGCCGTCGCCGCCGGCGCGCTCGCGAACCGGTCCGACCCGATGCCGCCGCGCGACATGGCGGCCCCCTCGACCCCGGTTCTGGGAAAGGCGTTCCTGGAATGAGCTTGCCGCGTTTCTATCCGATCTTCGACGACGTGCGGTGGCTGCGCCGGATGCTGCCACTGGGGGTGACGTTCGTGCAACTGCGGATCAAGGATCTGCCCGAAGACGCGCTGCGCGCCCAGATCGCAGAAGCGCGTGACCTCTGCCGTGATCATGGCGCGCATCTGGTGGTCAACGACCACTGGCAACTGGCGATCGAACTGGGCTGCGACTGGCTGCATCTGGGGCAAGAGGATCTGGACATCGCCGACCTGGAGGCAATCCGGGCGGCGGGCCTGCGGCTGGGGATATCGACCCATGACGACAGGGAACTGGCCCGGGCGCTGGCGCTGCACCCCGATTACATCGCCCTTGGGCCGGTCTATCCGACCATCCTTAAGACGATGAAATGGCACCGGCAGGGGGTGGAAAAACTGTCCGAGTGGAAGGCCCGGATTGGTGCCATCCCCCTGGTCGCCATCGGCGGCATGTCGGTGGACCGCGCGCCGGGGGCCTTTGCTGCCGGGGCAGACGTGGTGTCCGCCGTGACCGACATAACCCTGAACGACGACCCGGAGGCGCGGGTGCGGCAGTGGCTGGAGGTCACGGCATGAGCCGTTACGCCCGCCAGATCGCGGTGCCGGACTTCGGCCTTTCGGGACAGGCGGCGCTGCGCGATGCCCGCGTGCTGGTGATCGGCGCGGGCGGTCTGGCCGCGCCGGTGCTGCAATACCTCGTGGGCGCGGGCGTGGGTGCTGTCCGGCTGATGGACCCGGACCGGGTTTCCCTGTCGAACCTGCATCGTCAGACTCTTTTCCGCGAGACCGACACCGGCATGCCGAAAGTCGCCGCCGCCGCGCGCCACATGGCGGCGCTCAACCCGGAAACGCGGGTGGAACCCATCGAAGAGCGCTTCGACCCCGCCACTGCGGCGCGGTCCTGCGCGGGTGTGACGCTGGTGCTCGATTGCGCCGACAGCTTCGCCGCCAGCTATACCGCCAGCGACACCTGTCACGAGATGGGCCTGCCCCTCATCTCGGCCTCGGTCGTGGGGATGGCGGGTTACGCGGGCGGCTTCTGCGGCCCGGCTCCTTCGCTCCGCGCCGTCTTTCCCGACTTGCCCGAGCGGCTGGGAAGCTGCGACGCGGACGGCGTTCTTGGCCCCTCGGTGGGCGTCATCGGCGCGTTGCAAGCGCAGATGTCCATCGCCGTGCTGACCGGTGCCACCCCCTCACCGCTAGGCCGGATCGTAACCTATGACGCGGCCACGATGCGCTTCGGTGGCTTCCGCTTCGACGGCGCACCAGAGCCGGAGCGCGGCGCCCGTTTCATTACGCTGGCCGAGCTGACAGACGCCGATTTCGTCGTCGACCTGCGCAGTGCCGGTGAACCGGGCCCTGCCCTGTCCGGCGCCGCGCGACACGAGGTCGCCGCGTTCGGGCCGCAGGGCCCCCGTCCCGCCCCCGGTCAGCGCGCCGTTTTCGCCTGTCGCTCGGGCCTGCGCGCCTGGCAAGCGGCGGAACGGCTGCGGACCTATTGGCCGGGCGACATCCTGCTCCTCGCGCTCGGCGATACGGACACCCCAAGAAAGGAGACCCCGGAATGAAGAAACTGCTCTTGTCGGCTCTGATCCTGGCCGCCCCTCCTGCCTTCGCGCAGGACCAGATGACACTGATGCTGGATTGGTTCGTGAACCCCGATCACGGCCCGATCATCGTGGCGCAGGAAAAGGGGTTCTTCGCCGATCAGGGACTGGAGGTCGAGATCATCGCCCCGGCCGATCCTTCGGACCCGCCCAAGATGGTCGCCGCCGGTCAGGCCGACCTTGCCATCTCGTATCAGCCGCAACTCCATCTGCACGTGGCCGAAGGCCTGCCGTTGATCCGGGTGGGCACGCTGGTCGCCACGCCGCTCAACTGTCTTCTTGTGCTGGCCGACGGTCCGGTGCGGCAGGTCGCGGACCTGAAGGGCGGCAAGGTGGGGTTCTCGGTCGCCGGCGTGGAGGAGGCGCTCCTGGGCACCGTCCTCGACACCCATGGTTTGACGCTGGACGACGTCGAGCTGGTCAACGTGAACTGGTCGCTCTCGCCTTCGCTGATGTCGGGACAGGTGGACGCGGTGCTGGGCGCCTACCGCAATTTCGAGCTGAACCAGATGACGATCGAGGGCGTCGAAGGCAGGTGCTTCTACATCGAGGAAGAGGGCGTGCCGACCTATGACGAACTGGTCTATGTCGCCAACCCCGAGACCATGGAGCCCGGCCTGATCCGCCGCTTCCTGCGCGCCACTGAGCTGGCCACGCAATATATCGTCAACCATCCGGAGGAAAGCTGGGAGCTCTTCTCTGCCAGCTCGCCAGAACTGCAGGACGATCTGAACGAGATGGCCTGGGCCGACACCCTGCCCCGCTTCGCGCTGCGCCCCGAAGCACTGGACGAAGGCCGCTATGCGCGTTTCGAGGCCTTCCTGGCCGAGGCCGGTCTCGTCGAAGGCACCCGCCCGGTCTCCGCGCTTGCCATCGACCTGGGGGCCCAATGACTTACGGCAGGACATTCCCGCTCTGGCGGGCTGCAGCGGGCGAGACTTGGCCCGCCTATACCGGCCACGCCTTCGTGCAGGGGCTGGCGGATGGCACCCTGCCCCACCCCACCTTCCTGCACTACCTCGTGCAGGACTACCTGTTCCTCATCCACTTCAGCCGTGCCTGGGCGCTTGGCGTCACCAAGGCCGCAACGGTCGACGAGATGCGCCACTGCGCCGCCACGGTGAACGCGCTGATCAATGACGAGATCGCGCTGCATGTCGCGCTCTGCGCCCGCGAGGTTATTGACGAGGCGCAGCTTCTTGATGCCGAGGAGCGGGCCGAGAACATCGCCTACACGCGCTACGTGCTGGATGCCGGTCATTCGGGCGACTTCCTCGACCTGCTCGCGGCGCTGGCCCCCTGCGTGCTGGGCTACGGCGAGATCGGCGCGCGGCTTCTGGCGGCGGGCGGCGGCGGACCCTATGCCGAGTGGATCGCTCTTTATGGGGGCGCAGCGTATCAGGAGGTCTGTCACAGCGTGGGCGCCCTGATCGACGGCGCCATGGCGCTGCGGTTGGGCGAGACTCCGGAGGCGACCCCGCGCTGGGACGCGCTTTGCCAGCGCTTCACCACCGCGACACGGCTGGAGGTCGGCTTCTGGAACATGGGTCTGACCCCTTGACGCCCGCGCCTTCACTCAACATCGAGGGCAGTGCCGCCTTTGCCGGAACACCCCTCTTCGACACGGTGTCGCTGGAGGTGCCCGCGGGTCAATGGACTTGCCTGCTGGGCCCGTCGGGCATCGGCAAGTCCACCATCCTGCGGCTCTTTGCGGGCCTGGCAGAGGGGGTGGCGTTCTCGGGCCGGATCGGCGCGGATGACGGCGCGCCACTGGCCGGGCGCGTGGCCTTGATGGCGCAGGACGACCTGCTGCTCCCGTGGCTGACCGTCATGGAGAATGCGACCCTCGGCGCGCGGCTGCGCGGTGAGAGCGCCGATCCCGCTCGACTGCGGCGCGTCCTTGAACAGGTCGGGATGGCGGCCTTGGCCGCGCGCCGTCCTGCCGAGCTTTCCGGCGGCCAGCGCCAACGCGCTGCACTCGCCCGCACGCTGATGGAAGACCGCGCCGTGGTGCTGCTGGACGAGCCGTTCTCGGCCCTCGACGCCCGCACCCGCGCCCGGATACAGGAACTGACGGTCGAGAGCCTCGCGGGCCGCACCGTGCTTTTGGTCACCCACGACCCGGGCGAGGCTGCGCGCCTCGGCCACAGGATCGTGGTGATGACCGAAAGCGGGATGCACGACCTGCCCCCGCCACCGGGCCGCGTGCCGCGCGCGTCGGGCGATCCCGAAACCCTGAAGGTGCAGGCCCGGCTGCTCGATGAATTGAGAAAGGACGAAACTTGCGTCCCACCGACCTGCTGAAATCCGGCGCCGAGGCGGACTGGACCGCCGCGACCGACCACCCTTTCACCCGTGCGCTGGCGGAGGGCACCCTGCCGCCGGAGAAAATGGCCGGCTACCTGCAACAGGATTTCCTTTTCATCGACGGTTTCGTGCGGCTTCTGGCTTCGGCCATAGCGCGGGCGCCAAGCCTCGCCGACTCGGTGCCCGCCGCGCAGTTCCTGGCGGTAGTTGCCGGGCCGGAGAACACCTACTTCCTGCGCAGTTTCGACGCTTTGGGCGTATCCCCTGACGCCCGTCCCGCGCCCGTGACCCGCGCCTTTCAGGACCTCATGGCCGAGGCTCGCGAGACCGGCCGCTACGAATGCATGCTGGCCGTCCTGGTCGTGGCCGAGTGGAGCTATCTCGATTGGGCCACGCCCTTTTCCGAGCGCGCCGCGTCCCTTCCTTTCTGGCACGGGGAATGGATCACCCTGCACACCGGCGAAGGCTTTGCCGGGGTCGTTGCCTACCTTCGCGACCAACTCGACCGGATCTGGCCCGGCCTGTCCCCGGACGAGCAGGCACGCGCCGAAGCGCTGTTTCACCGAGCCGTGGCGCTGGAGCGTGACTTCTTCGACGCCGCCTGGGCCGGGTTCGGCGTGGCACGATGAGCGGCACGCGCACGCTGCTCTTCTCGGCGATGCTGGGTCTTGCGCTCTGGCAAGCTGTGGTCTGGGCCACCGGCCTGCCGCGCTTCATCTTGCCGGGTCCCCTGCTGGTGGCCGAGACGATGTGGGAAAGCCGCATGCTGCTGGCCCAACACGCATTGGTGACATTTGAAGAGGTGCTGGTCGGCCTCGTTCTGGGCACGCTTCTGGGGTCGCTGTCGGCCATCGCGCTGGCTGCTTCGTCCTTCGCCCGTCAACTGGTGCGCCCGCTTCTGGTCTTCAGCCAGGCGATCCCGGTCTTTGCCTTGGCGCCGATCCTGACGCTCTGGTTCGGTTATGGGCAGGGCTCGAAGATCGTGATGGCGCTGATCATCATCTACTTTCCGGTCACCTCGTCGTTTCTGGATGCGCTGCTGCGTCCCAATCGCGACTGGGAGGGTCTTGCCCGGTTGATGGGGGCCAGCCGCACGCGGATCATGTGGCACATCCGCATTCCCGCCGCCTTGCCCGGTCTGGCCAGCGGGCTGCGCCTCGCGGCCGTCTATGCGCCCATCGGGGCGATCATCGGCGAATGGGTGGGGGCATCCGAAGGCCTGGGCTACCTGATGCTCCTGGCCAATGGCCGCGCCAAGACGGACCTGATGTTCGCGGCGCTGATCGTGCTGGCGATCCTGACCGTGCTCCTGCACGCCGCCGTGGGCCAAGGGGCCCGAGCGATCCTGGAGCGGTATTGAACAGGCAGTGGTGACTAGCGTGCGATGGAGATCGGCGCGCCGTCAAGACCGGGTGCGGCATTAAAAAATATCATCACCCCCAGCGCGGTGCCGGGGTCCGCGCCGGGTGCATTCGCGATAGATCACGCCCGGACGCGTGGTCTGCGAAACGCTTTGCGGCACGACGCTGATCCCCACGCCGACCGAGACCGGGGAGATCGCGGTCTGAAAATCCTGTGCCGGCTCCATCGCCGCGGGTTCAAATCCTTCCTCCTTGCGGATCGGCAGGTTCACGGACAGTTCCCATACGTAATTGGTCGGAAATTACTGAAACACGAATCCCTGCTCATTGGTCGTCCACGCAACTCAAGGGTTCTGATTACTATCAAAAAATTTTATGTCATGATGCCATGTATCATCAGAACTTGTAGGTGAACCCGCCTGAGGTATCGCAAGTTGGTCATCGCGATCTGGTCGAGGCCACGGTGAAGGAACCGGCCGACTTCGACCCCCAGATTTGTCCTGATGCTTTCGGGCTACAGCCTCATGTCAGTGATGCTGGAACTGAACGCCCGTGTCGCAACGCGCGCGCCGGGCATTCACCTGACCTTCGTGCCACAGACTGCCGCGCCAAGCCTTCAAGTCGAACAAGCTGGCTGGTCGCGCGGGTGAAGGACGCGGCAAGCGCGCTGGCAGAGAGGCCATCGGTTTCGTTGCCCTGACAAGGCAGAAACGGACGGAGCCGCTCAACAGGGCGAGAGCCGCGCGCCTACCGTTTCACCACCTCGAAGGACACGCTGAGCGGCCCGTATTCCGGCCAGTTGGTCATCTCGATCTCGCCTACCTGCACCAGGCGTTTGGTCTTCTGCGTGATCTGCTTCAACGTCTCGCGCAAGAGGACCCGTGCCAGCGGTGCGCCGGGGCACATGTGCGGGCCGCGCCCGAAGGTCAGGAGATCGCGCGCCTCGCGGTCGAGCCGGTAGCTGTCGGGGTCGGGAAACACCTCCGCGTCCCGGTTGGCCGAGGTAAAGACGATCGCCACGGGGTCGCCCTTGGCAATCGGGCACCCCCCGATCTCGGTGTCCTCCCGCGCCGTGCGGGCAAACCCGCGATAGGGCGTGTAAAGGCGCAGAAGCTCTTCGAGCGCATCGGGCACGAGATCCGGGGTCGCGGTCAGCTCCGCGTGATGCTCCGGGTGCCGCGCAAGGTGCACCGCCATCGACCCGATGAATGTCGTGGGCGCGATGATCCCCACCAGAAGGAACTGTCGAAGCGCGCCAAGGATCATGTCGTCGGGCAACGGCTCGCCCTCGACCCGCACGGCCAGAAGGCTCGCCGTCGGATCGGTTTCCGGGTCGCGCGGATTGGCGTGGCGGTCCGCGATCAGGTCGGCGGCGATGTCATAAAGTTCGTCCGACTTGGCGCGCAGCAGGTCGAAGTCCATCCGTTGCAGGGCCATGTTGAACTCGGCGCCGACTTCGCGGATCAATTCGGCCTTGTCGGGCGCAAGGTTGAAGAACTGTGCGAGCATGGCGATGGGCAGGTGGAAGGAAAAGTCCTTGCAGATGTCGCCACCACCCGCCTCGATCCAGGGATCGAGAAACCGGGCCACCATCCGCTCCAGATCGGCTTCCCACGTGGCAAGCTTGCCGGGCGTGAGGTGCCGCTGGATCGCGTTGCGATAGGGCTTGTTGTGTGGCGGATCGAGGTGCAGGGGCGGTCGGCGCTGGGTCGTGGCGACACGCGGCACGACGTTCTGCACGGTCGTCGTGAACATCTCCCAGTCCTCGAGAACCTGCCGCGCGTCGGCATGTTTCGTCACCGCCCAGAACCCGCCCATGTCGTCCGACCAGGCCACCGGGCAGTGGCTGCGCAACTCGGCGAAGAGTGCGTGTGGACTGTCGAAATCCTCGGTTTCGGGGACGGTGAAATCTGCCTTGTGCGTCATGCCTTACCTCGCAGGTCGAGTGTCAGGGTGTTGATGCCGAACTCCGTCCAGCGCCCCCAGGTCGGCGTGCCGACGATGGTCAGGCCCGGCTGGGCAAGTAGCGCGTCGGTCATCACTTCGAGTTGAAGCTTGGCCATCGCCTGCCCCATGCACATGTGGGTCGAATAGCCGAAGGTCAGGTGCCGGTTCGGGCTGCGGCGCGGGTCGAACGTCTCGGGGTCGTCGAAGACGCGCGGGTCGCGGTTGGCCGAGCCATAGTTCATCGCGACCGGCGTGCCCTTCTTGATGAAGGTGCCGCCCAGAACCGTGTCCTTCGCGGCGACGCGGGCAAGGCTCTGGTTCGCCGGGTAGAAGCGCAGGATTTCATCGCGGAAGGTCGCCCCAACCTCGGGTTCGTCGCGCAGAAGCTGCGCGTGATCGGGGTGCGTCGCCAGATGGAACGCGAGCGAATTCATCAGGCAGCGTGACGCGATATGCCCGCCGACGAGCAGCAGCCGCACCATCCCCGCAAGCTCGGTCTCGGTGAAGGGCTCGCCCTTGGCCGGATGCGCGAGGATCGAGGAGACCATGTCGCTCTCGGGATCGCGCGGCTCGGCCAGACGGCTTTGCGCGAGCTTGATCGCGAAGGCATCGACCCCCTTCGACATCCGCGCGGCGGTGCCCATGTCGCGGTCCTGAATGGCATGGACATAGGTCGCCGACAGCCGCCCAATCTCGAGCGACTCCTCCGTGTCGAACCCAACCAGAAGACCCAGAGAGCCCTGGCTCATGGGCTCGCCGATCTGGACCGGGAAATCCACGTTGGCCGCGTCCCTCGCCTTGGCGTCCTCGAACAGCCGATCCACCAGCGCGCACAGCTGCGGCTCGAAGGTGCGCACCTTGTTCGCCTTGAACGAGGGGTTCATCGCCTTGCGATACCGTTCGCTATCCGGCGGGTCCTTTTGCAGGGGCAGCCGCGGCAGACCCAGCTTGGGCGAGGCCGGCACGATGGACAGCTTCGTCGCGGTGAAGGTCTCGTGGTCCTTCTCGACCGTCAGGATGTCGTCATATCGCATGACGGTAAAGAATCCGCCCCACTTGTCGCTCCATGCGACCGGGTGGCTTTCGCGCAGCGCGCGCCAGACGGCGGGATAGGTCTCGATGGTTTCGGGATCGTGGGGATCCCACACGGACCTCAGTTCATCAATCTGTTCGGTAGCCATAGAGTGATCTCTGGAACATAGGTAATAAGGATGAGAAACGCCGCCATGATCAGGACGAAGGGGACCATGCCGCGCATCGCCTCGGACATGGGCGCCTTGGCGATGGACGACAGGACGAAGAGGTTCAGACCGATCGGCGGGGTGAGGAAGGCGATCTCCATGTTCACGATCAGGACGATCCCGAAGTGAACCGGGTCGATCCCCAAGGGCGCGAGCACCGGCAGCACGATGGGCGTCACGATCAGCATGACGGCGATGGCATCGAGGAACATGCCGAGGATCAGCATCAGGATGTTGAGCGCAAGCAGGAACTGCCAGGGCTTCAGGTCCGCCTCGATGGCAAACTCCACGATCTTCGTCGGCACGCCCGAGCCGGTGATCCAATGCGCGAAGAGCAGCGCGAACATGACGATGAAGGTCACGGCCGAAGCCGACTTCATCCCTTCGGCCGTCATCGACATGATCTCGCGCAGGCTGACCTCGCGATAGACGAAGACCGCGATCAGCACGCTCGCGATGGCGGCGACACCGGCGCTTTCCGTGACGGTGGTATAGCCGGTGTAGATCCCGATGAAGACGAAGGCCGGGATCGCAATGGCGGGCACCGCGCGAAGGTTCTTGCGGATGAACTCCTCCCGCGTCGCCCGCACGCCCGAGGCATAGCCCTTTCGCCGCGAATAGAAGACGACCCAGGCCCCCAGCAGCAGCGCCTGAATGAGCCCCGGAATGACGCCCGCGATAAACAGGCGCGGCACGCTTTGTTCCGAGATGAGGCCGTAGAGGATCATCGACAGCGACGGCGGGATCAGGATCCCCATCGTACCGGACGCGCCCACCAGACCCAGCGCGAAGGGTCGGTCGTAGTTGCGCGCGACCATCGCCGGGATCAGGAAGGTCCCCATCGCCATCGCAGTGACGACGGACGACCCCGAGATCGCGGCGAAGAGCGTCGTGGCGATCACGGCGACAAGCGCGAGCCCGCCCCGGAAATGCCCAACCCAGGTTTCCGCCGCGTCGATGATGATCCGCGCGATCCCGCCCTTCTGCATGAAGGTCGCGGCGAGCACGAAGAACGGCACCGCAAGAAAGGTGGCCGAGTTCAGCCCCGAAACCGTATGCGCGGCGGCATCCAGGAGCGGCCTGCCTTCAAGAAAGATCATCAGCATCGCCGTGGCGCCGAGCGCAACGAAGATCGGGGCGCCCATTGCCATGAGCACAAGCATCCCCAAGAGGCCGAGGAAAGCGTCCATGTCGTTATTCTCCGCGGCTCGGGTATTCGGTTTCATGCGCGAACGGCTGCTGGCCGTTCAGGAGCATCAGGGCGATCCGGATCAGCATGAGCGCCATGCCGACAGGCAGCGCGAGGAAGACCGCATAGCCCTGCGGCGTGCGCAGCGAGGAGCCTGACCGTTCATCGAGCAGAAGCGCGAAGTCGAAGGCCTGCCAGCCGTAGATCAGCATGACGGCGACAAAGCCGATGGACAGGATCGTCATCGCCCAGGCCAGCACCCGGCGCGGACCCGGGGCCAGCGTGGCCACGAAGACCTCGGTGTGGATGTGCCGCCCTTCCGCGACGATGGCCGCCCCGGCAATCGTGGTGGCCCAGATGATGAAGTAGAGCGAGACCTCGGTCGCCCAGTCGATGGCGAGCGACGGCGCGAACACGCGCAGCGCGCCGCCGCCCAGGAAGATGGCCAGCGAGATGATGAGCAGAAGCCCGATCAGCACGGCCTCGACCCGAGACCAGATCTTCAAGATTCGGGGGATCATGGCAAACCTGTGGTTGGCGCTGCCCCGCCGAAACAGAGCAGCGCGTCGGGTGTCAGCTGTTGCCGTCGAGTGCGGCGGTCACACGCTCGATGAAAGCGGCGTCCATGCCCCCTTCCGTGACGATCTGGTTCTGAAGACCCAGAAGCTCTTCGCGTTTGGTCGCGACCTCCGCCGGGTCGGCGTCCACGACGGTGACGCCGTTCTCCGCCAGAACCGCCCGGGCCTGCGCCAGTTCCTCGGCCGCATGGTCCGCCGCCCAGCCGACGATTTCCGCCCAGCTGTCACGGACGATGGCCTGTTCCTCCTCCGAGAGCTTGTCCATCGTGCGCTGCGACACCACGGGCATGTAATAGCCCCAGCCCGCATTGTCGGCGAAGGCGTTCTGAATGCCGGATTCCCAGAGCTTGCCGCCCGTGATGGTAAGCTCGGTCACGCCACCCATGCCGTCGATCTGGCCCTGGCTCAGCATCAGCGGAATCTCCGAGCGTGCCGCCGCCTGCGGTGCGCCGCCCATTTCCTTGAGCACGCCCACGACCACCGGCGACGGCGGTGTGGCGAGCTTCAGCCCGGAGAGATCGGCATAGCTCGTGACCGGAGTGTCGGTGGTAAAGGCGGTGTGCTGCGGCGCGAAGAGAAAGGCCGGGCCGGGCACGTTGATGCCCTTCTTCGCCATCATCTCACCCAGTTCGTCACCGATCGGACCGGAAAGGATCGCGTTCGCTTCCTCCGCCGTGCGCCCGAAGAAGACGGGCAGGATCGAGAACGACAGGTTCGGCTCGAACTGGCTCATCGTCACGTTGGCCTGAATGGACATGTCGAGCGCGCCCGAGGCGAGCGCGCGGATCGCATCGGCGGATTTGTAAAGCTGTGCCGCCGGGAACACTTCGACGGTCAATTCGCCGCCGGATTTCTCCTCGATCAGCTCGGCCCATCTTTCGGCCGCGAGGTTGCGCACATGGCCGGGCGGCGTTTCCACCGACAGGCGCAGTTCGGTGGCCGCAAAGGCGGCGCTCGCGGCCGTGGCCATGAGCGCGCCAAGCAAGGTGGTCTTGATTAGGTCCTTCATGTTCTCCTCCCTGAAGGTCGTTGAAATCCGGCGGGATCAGGTCGCCGCCTTGTGAAACTTTTCGTTCTGGGCCCCCAGTTCGGGCGCGCCCCGGTCGGTTCCCGGACTGCCGGTCGCCAAACGGAAGCCGGCGTTCAGAACCCGCTCGCCCGCCACCTCCAGAAACAGGCCCCGCTCCGCGAGATGCGGCATCGCCACCGCCTCCTCCACGTCCATAACCCTCGCTGCCGACAGGCCCTCGGCCCGGAACGCATGTTCCCAATCGAGCGCGTCGCGCGTCGAGAATGACTCGGCCAGTTTCGCGCGCATGGCGTCCGCGTTCTTCAGCCGGTCGATCCGCGTTGCGAAACGCGGATCGTCGAGCAGGTCGGTCAGACCCAGGACCTTCAGCATCTTCGCCACGTGATGATCCTCGACCGCACCGACGGTCAGCTCGCCCGTGCGACAGGCGAAGGTGTCGGCGGTCGGGGCACGGCTGAAGCCACGGTTGCCGGTGCGCATGTGTTTCTGTCCCGCCATGAGCAGCGGATTGACCACTGACGCCAGCATCACGAGCGTCGCGTCGAGCATCGCGACATCGACGTTCTGGCTCTCGACCAGCCCGCGTTCGCGCTGGATGACCGCCGTCTGGATCGCGAAGGCCGCGAGGAGCCCGGAATAGGTGTCCACGATGGGAAAGCCGATCCGCATGGCGGGATCGCCCTCTTCCCCCGACAGCCGCATGAGGCCCGACAGGCTCTGAACGATCTGGTCGATGGCGGCCACGTCGCGCATCTCGCCGGTCTGGCCAAAGCCCGAGACCGAACAATAGATGATCCGGGGATTGAGCGTCCGCGCAGCCTCGTATCCCAGCCCCAACCGCTCCATCACGCCGGGCCGGAAGTTTTCGACAACAATATCGGCCTCGGCCATCAAGCGCTTCGCGGTGGCCAGACCCGCGTCGGTCTTCAGGTCGAGGGACACGCTGTCCTTGCCGATGTTGATGCCCCGGAACGCGGGCGCCATGCCCCATTGATCGCGCGACGGCGCGTAGTTGCGCAGAAGATCCCCGGTCGGCGCCTCGACCTTGATGACCCGCGCGCCGTTGAGGGCGAGGAAATGCGTCGCCAGCGGTCCGGCCACCACGTGACTGAAATCGACGACCCTGAAGCCTTCAAGCGCGCGCGTCATTCTCGTCCTCCCTAATTATGTATCTTTGTGAACTATTATCCGTGAGTCAATGACATTATGTCGCAGGCTGCAGACGTCGGATGGCCTCCGCCACATCGGCCTTGGCCCGTGCCCCGTTCCATTTGCGTGCATCGACCATGTCGGCGTGGATCTCCACCACTTCGACCCCGGCCGCCCGAAGGTCCTCGGTGATGAAGTTGGTCGCATATCCCGACTGCCGGTCCGCCTCGGGCACCAGCACCACGGCAAGGTCGATCCGGTAGTCCCGCGCCTGTTTGACGAGCCAGGCATTGGCCCAGGGCGCCTGATGGAGCTGTTCGTTCATGGTCACGACGCGCGCGGCGAGAGCCCGCAGGTAATCGCCCTTGGCGCGGCGGATATAGCCATCGGCGGCGAAGGGCAGATACATCGACCAGGCAAAGACCGCGCCGAAGTCTTCTTCGAAGGCGGTGTAGAAGCGCGTGTCGAACCACAGCCCCGCGCCGATCCACATCATGCGGACGCGCTCGTCCTCGACCACCGCGCGCCCGGCGGCGATGCGTTCGCCCACCGCGTCGCGGAACCGTTCGGCATGGGCCACTGCCCAGTCCGACCCCCGGTGCCACTGCGGGATCATCACGTTGGGGATCTGCTCGCCGATCCGCACAGGCATCCGTTCGGCCCCCGCGATCATCCGGCTCGCGTCCTCGAAGATCAGCTCCTGCTGTTCGATCCGCTCCATGTAGGCGCCGAAGCCCGCGTGGTCGAAATCCCGCCCCGTGATCTCCTCCACCTGCCCGATCAACTCCACGATCTGCGCCTGCATCAGGTCGAGCCGCGCGGTGCCGTAGAGCATTTCCCAATCGTCGCGCGCCCGCACCCACCAGTCATTCAGGTTCTCCGCCGCCGCCGGGGCATGCAGCAGCGCAAGCCGCGCGCCCACCTTGTCGGCATACATCTGGAACAGGCGTTGCTGGTCGTCCGACGATTGCCGCGCGCAGAGGATCGCGGGGGCGGGCAGACCGCCCCAGGGCTGATGCTCCGGGTCGCCGTCCAGCGCGGAGATCACGCCCATCGCCGAGTATTTTGCGAGGCTGTCGTGAAACCCCATCTCAGCCCCGCGATCGAGCGTATAGGTCGACAACTGCTTGGCCGCGATGACCGATGACCACCATTGATTGACGACGACCGGCATGCCCATGGCATGGAAAATCTCATGCGGAGTGTCGGCGTTGACGAAGGCGAACTTCGCCCCGCCTTCGATCTGCGACCGCAGGGATTTGGTCCAGACGCGCTGGTATCCCATCGCCTCGGCGGAAACGGACAACGGTTCGTAGGCCATCAGACGCCCTTCCCGATCACGATGTCGCCGGGCGTCGGCCATCGTGGCAGAAAGCCCAGATCGGCAAAGCCCACGCCCTGCCCCGCGCAGAGGTCGCGCACCTGCGGCATGAGCCAGCCCCAGAGATCGTCATGGGGGTCCACCTGCCAGACGACCCTGTCGATCCGATGTTCTGTCAATGCCGCCGCGATGCCCGGCAGATAGAGGGGCTTCGGCTGACGCGCGGCGAAGGGGTTCGCCGCCTGCGCCGTAAGGGCGGCGTCCAACCCCCGGCCTCGCGCGGCACAGGCCTGATCCAGCGCCTGCTGGTCGAGCACGAGGTGCCCGATCCGGTCCAGCGCGGCGTGAAGCACCGAGTTGCCAAACGGCGCCCCCAAAAGGGCGAGCCGAGGACCCTGCGCCCGATGGGGCCGTGGCTCATCGCGCCGTCCTGCCCGGATGTCGAAGGCATCCGCCCCGGAGACGACCCCCTCCGCTTGCGCCGCGAGCAGCGCGTCGAAGCGCTCCGACGGAGCCTTCACGCCTTCGTCCGGCACCCAGCCCAAAGCCGTCAGCACCTCCACCAGCCGCGCCAGTTCGGCCCGGTTGAACCGGTCCGCCGCCGGATGATCCGCGGGCAGGATGTTCAGCATCACGGGCACCGGCGCGCTTTTCGGGATCACCCCCCGCCGCGCCAGTTCAAAGGCATATTGGCAGGCGATCATCGCGCCGGGGCTTTCCCGCAGAAAGATCAGCGCGCCGAGGTCGTCGAAATCGCCCGCCGCCAGTCCGCGCAGAACCGACACCGCGAATGGGTCCATGAAACACTCGATATAGCGGTCGGCCGCCGTCCCTGCCCGCGCCTGCCGCAGCGTGACGTCGACCGGCTCGAGCCCGACGGACGCGAGCACACCGTAAGGCACGCCAAAGCCGAGAACACCTGTTCGCATCCTGTCCTCCCTGCTACTTGGTTCACTAAATGAACCACATGTTTGCGTCAACGTCTTGCATTGTTTGCGCGAATTGTGGACCTTGTTCGCGCGAAGGGGATGAATGTGAACGACCAACAGAAAACCGGCAAGTCACGGATCATCCTGGGCCCTTTGGCGCAGGACATGCCCTTCATGATCCGCAACCTTCATTCCATGCTGCGCTCGGTCGGCGCGTCGATCCGGGGGCCCCTCAACCTCGAAACCGGGTCGATCGGGATCCTGAGCCTGATCTGGGTGAATCCTGGCATCTCGCAGAACGATCTGGCCGAAAACCTCGCGATGAAGAAATCCGCCATCGCCAAACTGGTGAAGTCACTGGAAAAACAGGGCTGTCTCGAACGCAAGCGCGTGCCCGGCGACCGGCGAATGAACGCGATCACCCTGACCTCCAAGGGCCACGAGATGATCGCCTCGATCCGTGCCTTGTCGATGCCCCTCAACGAAGAGGTGGTCGAAGGCATCCCGAAGGACGACCTCGAAACCTTCTACCGGGTGCTCGCGACGCTTCACAACAAGCTCGCCGACCGCGTGTCGATCGGCGCTTCCTGGCTCGACGACTGACAGCCACGCGTCAGCGAAAATAGGTCTCCTCCGCAACGACCCGAAGATCGGGCAAGAGCACCAAGATCTCTGACAAGCATTCGACCCCATAGGCTTTTTCGTGCCGCCGGTAGGTTCCCTCGGAACGAAGCGACGCCTTACCGAACAGGCTCTCCCCCGCCGGCGTGATTGCCATCATATGCCGTCGGGCGCCCCCCGAGACGACGGTTTCAATCGTCAGCGCCAGAAAGTTGCGCGGCCCGGCGATAGTCTTTCAACACGTTGAATGACCCACCGTACAAAAGCCCCGCCAGGCAGTCCCGTCACGCCCCGATGCGCCCGATGGACAGGCTGGCCTGACGCAGGACATCGAGCACCTGATCCAGCGTCTCCGGGTCGCTCAGCCTGTTGGTCGAGGCGGTGGTCGACAGTGTGAAGGGCACATCGCCCAGGGCCCCGACCGGCACCGCGACCCCTGCCGCGCCCGCCTCGAACTCGCCGGAGACGACCGCGTACTCCTGTATTCCCACGGAGACAATCTCCTCGCGCAGCGTCGTCGCGTCGGTGACAGTCGCCTCCGTATGGCGCGGTATCGGTGCCGACAGCGCCGTCTCCATGGCCCCCGATCCCGCCCGTGCCAGAAGCATCCGTCCCACCGCCGTGTGGAGCAGCGGCAAGGTGCTCCCGACCGACAGGCCGAGCGTGACCCGCGCACTCGCAGGCGCGGCCCTGTCCACATAGACCGCCCGGCCCCGATCCAGCGTCGCGAGCGCGACCTCGAGGTTCAGCGCATCGGCGGCGTGGCGCAGGACGGGCTGCACCCGCCGGCCCACGTCCAGCCCGGTCAGATACCCCCCGCCAAGCGTCAGCACACGCGGCGCGAGCCGGAACCCCCGGCCGTCGCGCACCAGAAACCCTTCCGCCTCGAGCGTCAGCACCAGACGGCGCAGCGTGGCCCGGTCGAACCCCGTCGCGACGCCGAGCGCGGGCAAGGTCAGGGGACCGGACTGCGCCTCGAAACAGCCGAGCACCGTGAGCCCCTTGGCAAGTGTCGCGGCGAACGTTTTCTCGGTCATCGCTTCCCCTTTGACAGGCCGGAGAGCCGGTGGCACAGTTCATATAATGATTGTTCTGTGCGATAAACGCACATTTCGCAAGGAGGGAACCGATCCGATGTCCGAAGACTGGGTCCGCATCGCTGCCAGCGCCGACCTTGACCGGCCCCGGCCCCTGATCCCCGTCTCGCTCGCGGGCAAGCGGCTCGTTCTGTTTCGCGACAACACCGGCGCGCTCGGCCTCATCGGGCGGAACTGTCCGCACCGGGGCGCCGACCTGTGCTATGGTCGGCTCGAAGACAACGGACTGCGCTGCCCGTTCCACGGCTGGCATTTCGACCGCACCGGCCAATGCGTCGAACAGCCCGCCGAACCGGAAGGGTCGCGCATGCATGAACAGATCCGGGTGCCGATGATCCCGGTCCGCGAAATCGACGGCGAGATCTTTGCGCTGATCGGCGCGGACCTTGCAGCAACCGCCCCGGCCGATAACCCTTCGACGGAGGAGCGCCCATGATCAGCGCCGCCCTGAACGACCGCCTGACCCGCATCGGCCCCGGAACCCCGGCGGGCGCCGTGCTGCGCCAGTACTGGCAGCCCGCGGCGCTTGTCGACGAACTGGCGCACGGGCCCTTGGTGCCTGTCAATCTCATGGGGGAACGGCTGGTGCTTGTCCAAGGCGACCAGCCGCACCTCGCCACGCGCTTTGTCGCGCCGGACGAGCCGCCCACGCATTATCCCGCCTCGGACGAGATCGAAATCGACGAAGGGGGCCCCACCTATCCGGTGGACATCCGCGCCGGTGCGGTCTGGGCCTATCTCGGCGAAGGCGCGCCCCCGCCCTTCCCGAACTTCGACTGTTTCCGCGCGCCCGAGACCCATGTCTTCGCCTTCAAGGGCCTGTGGGAATGCAATTGGCTCCAGGCGCTCGAAATCGGTATCGACCCGGCCCATGCCTCGTTCCTGCACCGCTTCCTCGAGGACGAGGACCCGTCCGAAGGCTATGGCCGGCAGTTCCGGGACAAGGCGGGCACGACCGAAATTCCGATGACCAAGCTCCTGCGCGATTACCCCCGCCCGGACATTCAGGTGGATGACACCGACTACGGGCTGAAGATCACCGCGCTCCGTCATATGGAGGACGGGCGCACCCATGTCCGCGTGACGAACCAGATCTTCCCCGACGCGATCTGCATTCCCATGTCGCGGGAAATGACCATCACCCAGTGGCACGTCCCGGTGGATGACGTGACCACATATTGGTTCACCGTCTTCACGAGCTTCGACAAGCCGGTGAACAAGGACCTGATGCGCGAACAGCGTCTCAAGGAACATCGCCTGCCGGATTATGCGCCGCTCAAGAACCGGGCGAACGACTATCAATACGACCCCGAGGAACAGGCGCGGCTGACCTATACGGGCATGGGGCTCGATATCAACGTGCACGACCAATGGGCAGTCGAAGGCATGGGCGCGATCCAGGACCGGACGCAGGAACACCTCGGGCGATCGGACGTGGCGATCATCCGCTATCGCCGGCTCCTGCGCCGTGCGATGGACGCGCTCGAGACCGGCGAAGCGGGTCTCCCGATGCAGGACGCCGACGCCGCGATGATCCGGGGCCCGCTGTCGAACGACGCCATCGGGGACACCGCCGACTGGGAGACGGCGAGCCATCAGGCCGACCTCGCCCGCCGCTCCACCTGCCCCTGGGATGCGACCGTATGAAAGACGACGCCGCGGCCCATCTGCGCGCAGGCAAACTCGCGCGCCGGGGCCTTTTGACCGAGGCGCAGATCACCCGAGCCGCAGGCCTTTTGTCCGAGGTGGCAGCCGCCGGGCTCGAAACGATCCGCGTCCTCTTTCCCGACCAGCACGGGCTCCTTCGTGGCAAGACGGTTGCCGCGCGCACGCTGTCCTCGGTCTTCGAGAACGGCCTTTCCGTGCCGTCGACCGTGCTCCTGAAGGACACGGCGAACCGGACGGTCTTCGACATCTGGAACGGCGATCTTACGCTCGACGGAACCCCGCTCACCGGATCGGCGGATGTGCTTCTCGTGCCTGATCCCGATGCGCTGACTCCGCTCCCCTATGCGCCGCATTCCGGCATCCTGATGTGCGACCTCGCCTTCACCGATGGAACGCCCGTGTCGGTCGCGCCGCGCAATGTGCTGCGCCGGTCCATCGCGCTTCTAGGGGAGGCAGGGTTTCAGTCCGTCATGGGCCTCGAAGTCGAATTTCAGGTCTTCGAGGTGACGGACACGTCCCTCGACCACGACGCCTCCACCATGCCGCCCGCACCGATCCGGACCCGCAACCTGACGCAGGGCTGGTCCTATCTGTCCGCCACGCGCTATGGCCAGGTCGAGCCGCTCCTCGACACGCTGCGCCGCCATGCCGAAGCGATGGGCCTCGCCCCCCGGTCGATGGAAATCGAAATGGGGCCGAGCCAGTTCGAGTTCACCTTCGACGCCTCCGACCCCCTGACCCAGGCCGACCGTTTCGTGCTTTTTCGCACCATGGTCAAAGAGGTCTGCCAGGCGCAGGGCCTGCACGCGAGCTTCATGGCCAAACCCCGCGTCCCCCATGCCGCGGCAAGCGGCTGGCACATCCACCAGTCACTCCTGAAGGATGGCCGCAACGTGTTCACACCGGACACCGACGGCACACTGACCGACACCGCCTCCGCCTGGGTCGCGGGGCTGCTCGTCCATGCCGGGGCCTGTTGTCTCCTGACCAATCCCACCGTGAACAGCTACAAGCGGTTCTCCGAGTTCCAGCTTGCGCCCAACCGTATCCAGTGGGGCACCGACAACCGGGGCGCGATGCTGCGCGCCCTCCTCATGGCCGGCGACCCCGCCTCACGGATCGAGAACCGGGTCGCGGACACCACGGCGAACCCCTATTACGCACTCGCCTCGCAGATCCTCGCCGGGCTCGACGGGATCACGCAGGGGCGCAGCGCGCCCCCGCCCACCGCCACGCCCTATGACGCCGACAACGCGCCGCTTCCCGACAGCCTCGTCGCCGCCATCACGGCCTTCGAGACCAGCGATCTTTTCGTCCGCGCCCTTGGCCCCGGGCTGAAGTCCTATCTCTCCCACCTCAAACGCGCCGAATGGCAACGCTACCTCGCGACGGTGTCGGAGTGGGAACAGGCGGAGTATTTCAACCTCTACTGACCGCCCCCGGCTGGCACATGCACCACGCGGTCGCCCTCGCTCCGGCTCTCGATCTCGCCCCGGCGCACCAGCCGGTTCACATGGGCCAGCGTCTCGGTGAAGGCAAAGCTCATCTGGTGCGGGTCAAGCTTGCGCGTGAAGAGGATCGGCACCAGATCGGCCACCGTATGCGGCCGCCGGGCACAGGCCTCGCGGATCAGATCGCAACGCTCCTCGTGATGCGCTTCCAGCTCGGTGCAGCGGGCATGGAGCCCGTAGAACGGCCGGCGATGACCGGAGAGCACCAGAACGTCGTCGGGAATCTCGGACCGGATCAGCCGGAGCGAGCGCAGGTAATGCCCGAGGGGATCGCCGTTGGGGTCACCCTCGAAGACGCTGATGTTGGGCGAGATGCGTTCGATCACCTGATCGGCTGCGAAGAACAGCTTCTCGGCCTCGCAATAAAGCATCACCTGCTCCTGCGCATGGCCCTCGCCCGTCATCACCCGAAAGCTGCGCCCGCCGATCTCCAACACATCCGCCATCACGAGACGCAGGAACTGAAGCGGCATGGGATAGACGTGCTTGAGGTATTCGTTGCCGCGAATGGCGACGAGGCTCGCCAATTCCTCGCTCATCCCGTGGCTGCGATAGAAGCTGAAGGAATTGCGCGTGTCGGCGTCCGACCGTCCCTGCGAAATCACGCGCACCCCCATGTAGGTCGAGTAACTGGTGAGAAGCGGTGCGTCGAACCTCTCGCAAAGCCAGCCGGCCAGCCCCACGTGATCCGGGTGTGCATGGGTCACTATCACCCGCGTGACAGGCGCGCCCTCAAGCGGTCCGGCAAGGAAATTCTCCAGCGTTGTCATTGCCTCTTCGGTGCGAATGCCGGTGTCGATGATCGCCCAGCCCTCGCCGTCGCGGATGAAATAGATGTTCACGTGATCGAGCAGATAGGGCAGCGGCAGGCGCATCCACAGGATCCCTTCCGCGATTTCCACCACGTCACCGAAGGCGGGCATTTCGTCGAAGGGAAACTGAAGCGGCCCGTTCGTGGCGGGTGTGTCGGAACGTGTCGTCGCGGTCATGTCATGCCCTTTCATCCTCAGTCCCGGGACTTCTGACATGTTCCGGCGCCGAGGTCAGGCCCGGACTTGGTCTATTTCCCGCATATCCGACATAGGTTTCTCCATCCGCCGGATCACTCGAGCCGCGCGATGAAGGCCAGCGCCGCCGTGGCGATCCGCTCGGCGGTTTCGGGGACGAGGTGAAGATGGTGGTCGCCCGCAATCTCCAGCACTTCGTAATCCGCGATCAGGGTCCGCGCCGCCGCGACAACCTCCTGCGCCTTCGTACGTTTCTGCAAAAGCCCCGCATCGCCCCAGATGTTGAGCACCGGACAGGCGATGGCCCGGAGCACGTTTTCGACATCCCGACGCCCAAGCCGCATCGCGGAACTCGCGAAGAGCCGAGGGTCGCCGCGCAACTGCACGCCGCCCTCCACGCGCTCCAGCGCCCGATCCGCCAGCGCCTCGGAGGTGACGGCGGAATTGCCCTGCGCTACCCGCCGCGCGACATAGTCGTCCCGCGAGGCGAAGGTCCGCGAAGGCCGGGTCCTGCGCGCCCGCGTCTCTTCGACAAAGGCGCGCAAAGTCGCGACCGTGTTCTCGGGATCGGCAGGCTCCACCGTGAGCGAGTCGATGGCGATCACGCCGCGCACCCGTTCCGGCTGGGCCGCCGCAAAGAGCGACGCGATATTGGCCCCGCGAGAATGACCGACCAATACGCAGCGGTCCCATCCCATCTGGTCGAGCAGTCCCGCGATCTGCGGCAGGTCGTCCCAGATGTTATAGGTCGCATGCGCCGCGCGATGCCCGCTCAACCCCTGCCCGCTCAGGTCGAGCGCGACGACACGGCAGCCGGTCAGGCGCGGTGCAAGTTCCGCGAAACTCCCGGCGTGATCCATCCAGCCGTGGAGCGCCAGAACCGGCGTCCCGTCCTCTGGGCCCCAGACCAGCCCGGCATAGGTCAGGTCATCGACGACCCATGTGGCCTCGGTGGGTGCGCTCCCGTCCATCTCATCGCTCCGCTCTGCTTCCCCGTGCTGATACACAAGCGTGCCGGGGCGGGAAAGGTGAGCAGACGCGCAACCCCTCTGCGGCGGACGCGCAGAAGCATCCCGAAGGCCTTCGTCAGCCGTCGTAATCCCTGTCGGCGACCTTCTCCATCCAGGTGACGGTGCTTCCGTCCACCGCTTCCTGAATGGCGATATGGCTCATCGCCGTCTCCGGCGCAGCGCCGTGCCAGTGTTTCTCGCCCGCCGGGAACCAGACGACATCGCCCGGACAGATCTCTTCGACAGGTCCGCCCTCGCGCTGCACCCGCCCGCGCCCGAAGGTGACGATCAGCGTCTGGCCCGCCGGATGCGTGTGCCAGGCCGTGCGCGCGCCGGGCTCGAACGTCACGTGGACACCGACCGCCCGGCCGGGCGCTTCCGCCTGAAACAGGGAGTCGATACGCACTTTGCCGGTGAACCACTCCTCTGGGCCGGGTCTTGAGGGCGTGGTGCCCGATCGGGTGATTTTCATCCTGTCGCTCCCTCTGCCAGTAACGCTTCCTGCAAGGATAGACCCGCGCGCACCTCCCTGACGATAGCCCAGTTCGCCTCGCCCTCGCTTGCGCGAACGGGCTGAAGACTGGTAAGGAGCGCGGGAAAAGCCGGGCGCCGGGCTCACCGGATCGCGATGCGGCTCAGACATCAGAGAACAGGCCGACATGACCCAACCGATGCACAGAATGCGCCGCCTGCGCCGCACCCCGCAACTTCGCCGCATGGTTCAGGAAACCCGCCTGACGCTCGACGATTTCATCTATCCCGTCTTCGTGGACGAAGGCATCGACCGGCCCATGGCGATCGAGACCATGCCCGGCCTCAACCGCATCCCTGAAAGCGGCCTTGCCGAGGAAATCCGCGCCATCGCGGCGGACGGCGTGCGTGCGGTGATGCTCTTCGGGATCTCGCACCACAAGGACGCGACCGGCAGCGACACGCTCGACCCCGGCGGGCTGATGGCGCGCATGACGCGCACCGCCAAGGCCGCCGTGCCCGAGATGATCGTCATCACCGACAACTGTTTCTGCGAATACACCGACCACGGGCATTGCGGCGTCGTCCATGACGGCGACGTGGACAACGACATGACCTGCGAGAACCTCGGCAAACAGGCCGTGATCGCCGCCCAGGCCGGGGCCGACATGGTCGCCCCCTCGGCCATGATGGACGGCCAGATCGAAGCGATGCGCAGCGCGCTCGACGCCGCTGGTTTCGCCCATATCCCGATCATGTCCTATTCGTCGAAGTTCGCCTCCGCCTTCTACGGTCCCTTCCGCGCCGCGGCGGGATCCGAGCTCGACGGTGACCGCAAGGCCTATCAGATGGACCCGATGAACCGTCGCGAAGCCCGGCGCGAGTCCGAGATCGACGAGATGGAAGGCGCGGATTTCCTGATGGTGAAGCCGGCGCTCCCATACCTCGACGTGCTGCGCGACCTGCGCGAGATGAGCGATCTGCCCCTCGTTGCCTATCACGTGGGCGGTGAATACGCGATGATCAAGTTCGCAGCCCAGGCCGGCGCGCTCGACGAAATGGCCTGCGTGCTCGAATCCCTCGGCTCGATCAAGCGCGCCGGCGCAGACATCATCATCACCTATTTCGCCCGCGACGTCGCACGGTATCTGTCAAAGCAGTAACCCGGCGCAGCGCCCGCGTCAGTGCATGGAAAGCCGCGCCGCGTTCCCCCCGGCCACGCGCCCGAAGATCACCGCGCTCCCGACCGACGCACCGCCGCCTGCGTAACAGGGTCCCGCGAAGCCCCCGGTCGTCTCGCCTGCCGCGAAAAGCGCCGGGATCGGCCGATTGTCGAGCCCCAGAACCCGCGCCTCCGCGTCGATGCGAAGGCCGGTGCCGGTCCAGCAAACCACGGCTGGCCGGATACGCGCGCCATAGAACGGCCCCGTCTCGACCGGGCGCAGATGGGTGGCTGCCTTGAAATACTGGCTGTCCACCCCGGCGCGGGCGTCTTCGGAATAGTGCTCGGCCGTCGCTTCCAGCGCTCCTGCCCTAATCCCCAGTTCCTCAGCCAGTTCGGCAAGGGTCGCCGCCGATTTCAGCTTGCCGTTCGCCGCGAACCCCGCCAGCCGATCCGCCGCCCAGTTGGGCGCGGGATGCGCCTTGGCCTCTGCCCGGGCCGCCTCGTCGAAAATCGCGAAACACTCGCCGGCCGTCTGTTCGCCCAGCACCTCGGAGAGCACGGAATATTCCGTCGCCTCGTCGATGAACCGCCGCCCCTCGTGGTTCACATGCATGAGCCACGGCGGCAGGTATGGCTCCAGATCCTCGGCGAACCCCGGTGTCATCAGGAGCAGCCCCCGGTTCAGCCCGGCGATATCCGCGCCGATCCCGCGTGCCATTTCGATCCCGTCGCCCCGGCATTCGTCGGCGCCGATATACCAAGCGAGCGCCCCCTGTTTCGCCGCTGACGGATAGAGCTCGGCCCAGAGCCGCCGGTTGTTCCCGAAGCCGCCCGAGGCGATGATCACCGCCCCCGCCGTGACCTCTTCGCCCCCAACCCGCACGCCCGCGCAGCGCCCGTCCCGCATGACGAGCCCCTCGACACGGGTATGCGTCGCAAGGTCCACGCTCCGCCCCGACAAGGAGCCCTCGAGCGCGTCCGCAATATCCTCGCCATGTCGCTCCGCCCGATGCCCGCGTGGCAGCTTGTCGACGCCCGAGACATAAAGATTTTCGAGCGGAGAACTCGCGCCCATGCCGACGAGCCATTCAAAGGTCGGCCCCGACAGGTCGCAGTAGCGCCGCACCAGCGCCGGCTCCACTTTGTATTGATTGACCGTCATGTAGTAGTGGAACTGGTCGTCCGGGTTGTCCTCGATCCCGGCCCGCCTTTGGAGCGAGGTGTTCGACGCCCAGAACACGCCGCCCGACAGCCGCGTCGATCCTCCGGCCCGCGCGCCCGCCTCGAGCAGGAGCACCCGCGCGCCCTGCGCCGTCGCCTCGGACGCCGCCGCCAGCCCCGCGCCGCCCGCGCCCACCACGATCACGTCGAAATCATTGTCGGCCATGTCAGCCCCCTATCTCGCGTTCGCCTTGATCATGTCGGCGCATTTCTCGCCGATCATGATGCAGGGCGCATTGGTGTTGCCCGCCGGCAGGCGCGGCATGATCGAGGCATCGGCAACGCGCAGCCCGTCGATCCCGTGAACCCGCAGCCGCGCATCCACGACCGCCCCCTGCCCCGCGTCAGGCCCCATCATGCAGGAGCCAACCGGGTGCAGGTTGGCAATCGCAGCACCACGCAGCCAGTCCTCGATCGCCTCGGGCCCATCGACACCCGGCCCCGGCGCGATCTCTTCCTCCATGAACCCCGCCAACGCCGGTTGCCGCGCGATGTCGCGGATCAGTTCCACCGCCCGCACCATCGTCGCCCGGTCCACCGGATCCTCGAAGAAGTTCTGCCGGATCGCGGGCGCGGCCATCGGGTCGGCGCTCGCCAGCCGCAGGGTGCCGACCGCACGAGGGTCGAGGTGCACAGGGCTCATCGTGAAGCCCGGATGATCATGCGCCTTCATCCCCGATTTCGTCCGGCTCGCCACGGTCCACATGTTGGTGTTCACCTGAATGTCGGGACGATGCTTGTCCGGCGAGGACCGCATGAAAATCCCCGCAAAGATACCGTTGGACGCGAGCGGCCCGCGTCTGGCCAGAACATATTGCGCCCCGGCGATCACCTGCTTCAGTTTGGAATTGGCCAGTTCGTTGATCGTAATCGGCTCCCGGCATTTGAACATGAGCGAGCAGTAGAAATGGTCGCGCAGGTTCTCGCCCACGCCGGGCAGATCATGCACCACGGGCACGCCCCTCTCGGCCAGATGCCCCGCCGGACCGATGCCCGACAGTTGCAGCATCTGCGGCGAGCCAAAGGCCCCGCCCGACAGCACCACCTCGCCCCGGTCCGAAAGCCGCGCCGTTTCGATCCCCTTGGCCGTCCGGTATTCGATCCCCACCGCCCGCTTGCCGTCCAGCAGAACCCGCGTCAGATGACCGCCCGTCACCACGATGAGGTTCGACCGTCCCCGCGCCGGGTGCAGATAGGCGCGCGCGGAGGACCAGCGCTTGCGGTCCTTGGTCGTGGTCTGGAAATATCCCACGCCCTCCTGCTCGGCCCCGTTGAAATCCGGGTTGCGCGGGATCCCTGCCTCGACCGCCGCCGCGACGATGGCATCGGCCACGGGCGACCCGCCCGCCTGATCCGACACCCTAAGCGGCCCGCCGACACCGTGGAAATCGTCAGCGCCGCGCACATTGTCCTCGGCCTTCTTGAAATAGGGCAGCACATCCTCCCAGCCCCAGCCGGTGTTCCCCATCTGCCGCCAGAGGTCGTAATCCTCGCGGTGCCCGCGGATATAAAGCATCCCGTTGATCGCGCTCGACCCGCCCAGCACCTTGCCGCGCGGGTGATACATCCTGCGGTTCCTGAGCTCCGGCTCCGGCTCGCTTTCGAACATCCAGTTCACGCGCGGATCGGTGAACAGCATGGGGTATCCCATCGGCGGCGTGATCCAGAAGGCCTTGTCTTCCGGCCCCGCCTCGAGGATCAGGACCCGCGCCTTGGGGTCTTCCGAAAGACGCGCGGCGACGACGCAACCCGCCGACCCCGCGCCCACGACGATGTAGTCGTAAGTCTCAGGCATCGCCCGTGATCCGGTCGATCTCGGCCAGATCCTCGGCACTCAGCACCCAACCCGTCGCCGCCACATTCGCCGTGACTTGCTCGGGCTTCGTCGCGCCTGCCATGACGCTCGCCACAGTGGGTCGGGTCAGGAGCCAGGAGAACGCCAGTTCGACCAGCGATTTCCCCCGAGCCTCGCAGAACGCCATGAGCGCCTCGGTCTTGTCCCAGTTGGCCTCGGTGAGATAGCGCGTCGCCATCCGGTCGAGTTTTGCGAAACGGCTTCCTTCCGGCACGCCCTCCTCACGCTTGTATTTGCCCGTGAGCAGACCCGAGGCGAGCGGGAAGTAGGGCAGAAACCCGACGCCATAGCGGTCGAGTGCCGGCAGCAGCGTCTTTTCCTTCCCGCGCACGAGGAGGCTCAGTTCGTCCTGAATGGAAACGAACCGATGCGTGCCAAGCTCCCGCGCCAGATACTCGGCCTCGACCACTTCCCAGGCCGCAAGGTTGCAGGCCCCGACATAGCGCACCTTGCCGTCCCGGATCAGGTCGTCGAACGCGCGCAGCGTCTCGTCGATGGGGGTCGAGGGATCCGACCAGTGAAGCTGATACAGGTCGATGTAATCGGTCTTGAGCCGCCTCAGACTGTCCTCGACTGAGGCCATGACGTTCCACCGGCTGCCGCCCTTGGTGCCGTCCGGCATCTCCAGCCCAACCTTCGTGGACAGGAGCACCTTCTGCCGCTTGTCCCCGAGGATATTGCCCAGCATCGTCTCGGACTTGCCGCCGCCGCCATAGACATTGGCGGTGTCCAGAAACGTCACCCCGGCGTCGATGGCGGCATCCACCACGGCGCGGCTCTGCGCCTCGTCGATGGTCCAGCCGAAGTTGTTGCAGCCCAGTCCGACCGCCGAAACCTTCAGCCCCGACCGCCCGAGATTACGATACTCCATGCGCCGTCCTCCTCAGATATTGATGGCCCGGCCATAGGCGGCCAGCGCGGCTTCTTTCACAACCTCGGAAATCGTCGGATGCGGGAAGACGATGTCGAATATCTCGGCCTCGGTCGCCTCCAGCTCCATCGCCGTGACGAAACCCGCGATCAGTTCCGTGACCTCGGGCCCTGCCAGATGGGCGCCCAGCAATTCGCCGGTCCCGGCATCGAAGATCACCTTGGCCATGCCCTGATCCTCGCCCATCGCGATGGCCTTGCCGTTGCCTATGAAGGGAAACTTGCCCACCTTGACCGACCGCCCCGCCGCCTTGGCCGCCGCCTCGGTCAGACCCACACTCGCCACCTGCGGATCGGAATAGGTGCAGCCGGGAATACGGTCGCGCCGCATCGCGTGGGGATGATTGCCCGCGATCGCCTCGACACAGATCACCGCCTCGTGCTCGGCCTTGTGCGCGAGCATCGGCGCACCAGTGATGTCGCCGATGGCCCAGACGCCCGGCACATTCGTGCGCCCGGCCCCGTCCACCGCGATCACGCCACGCTCCATCGTGACGCCAAGTGCTTCCAGCCCCAGCCCCTCGGTGTTGGCCACAACCCCGGCAGCGGACAATAGCCGCTCCGCCTTGATCGTCTCGCCACCCGCGAGGGTCACGGTCACGTCCTTCTTGCCCGTGGTCACGCCCTCGACGCCCATGCCCGTGCGCAGCGCAATCCCGCGTTTGGTCAGGGCCTTCGCCACGAAGGCCGAGACCTCTTCATCTTCCACCGGCAGGATGCGCGGCAGAAGCTCGACCACCGTCACCTGCGTGCCCATCGCGGCATAGAAACTCGCGAACTCGATCCCGATGGCGCCCGACCCGACGATGACGAGCGACTTCGGCACGTCCGCAGGCACCAATGCCTCGAAATAGGTCCAGATGCGGTTCCCGTCCGGCTCCATCCCCGGAAGCGCACGCGGCCGTGCGCCGGTAGCGATCACCACATTCTTTGCCGTGTACTGCCCCGGTCCCTTGGCGCCCTTGGGCAGCGGGGCCTGCGGCTGTCGTGCCTCCTTGGGCGACGTGACCTCGACACTGCCGGGACCGGTGAGGCTGGCTTGCCCCCAGATCACATCCACCTTGTTCTTCCTGAGGAGCATTCCCACGCCCCCCGCCATCCGCTCGGCAATCCCGCGCGAACGCGCGACGATGGCACCCACATCCGGCGTCGCCTTGCCTGTCAGCTTGATCCCGTAGTCGGCCATATGCCCCGCGGTCGTCAGCATCTCGGCCGACCGCAGGAGCGCCTTGGTCGGGATGCAGCCCCAGTTCGAACAGATCCCGCCCAAGTGCTCCCGCTCTACCACCGCCACCTTCTGGCCCAGCTGCGCGGCGCGGATCGCGGCGGTATAGCCGCCCGGCCCGCCGCCGATGATGATCACGTCGTAGTCTGCCATTCTAATATCCCTTGAACTCCGGTTTGCGCCGCGCGGTGAAGGCCGCGACACCTTCGCGGAAATCGTCCGACTGGGCGGCGGCCACGAAAGCCGCGCGTTCGGCGGCGAGCTGGTCGACGAGTGTCGCATGTGCCGCGGCATCGACCAGCGCGCGCACGTGGTTGAAACTCGCGGTCGGCCCACGGGCGACCCTGGCGGCCATCTCGCGCGCCCGCGCCTCGACTTCGGCTTCGGGCGCGAGTTCCGTGACCAGCCCGAGCGCCAGCGCGGTCTGGGGCGTCATCGGGCGCCCAAGCAGCAGCATCTCCATGATCCGACCCCGCCCGATCTTGTGCGTGAGGAACCAGCTTCCCCCGCAATCGGCGACCCCGGCTACCTGATCGTAGGCAAAGACGAGCTTCGCCGCCTCGTCCAGCACCACGAGATCGGCCCCCGCCAGAAGCGACAGCCCCGCTCCAGCCGCGACGCCACGCACGGCAGCGATGACCGGCGGGCCGTTGCGCAGAGCCAGAATGGCCGGGTTCAGCACGGCGAGAAGATCGTCCACCACCTCGTGTCCGCGCTGCGGATCGGCGGCCATGGCGCTCACGTCGCCACCGGCAACGAAGCCCCGCCCCTCGGCGGTGATGAGGACAGCGCGAACATCGGCCCGCCCGGAAATCTCATCCACCGCCGCCGCCAGCGCGCGCGCCAAGGGAAGATCAAGCGCGTTGAGCGCCTGGGGGCGATTGAGACGAAGCTCCGCTACGGGTCCGTCCACGGTGGTGATGACAAGTTCCCCGGCACTCATGAGGAAAGGCCCCGGTTCACCTGCGACTCCCTGGTCAGGTCGATGGTCATTCTGCGCTGTCCTCCCGCTTTCCTGTATAGGGAATTCACTAGTTGTGTGTAAATAGGCATGTTTCTGCATACAGCAGTAACCCCGCAGATACCCCTTATTTCATTGAGATTGATTCAGGATAGCCGCCGGCCCGCCTGAATCTCATGGGAAACTTTGGGGTTGCAAACCGGGTGCGTTTTCGTCTTTCTGTATACAGCTTATCTATCGGGCCAATACGGCCGAGCATGGGAGGAACATCATGGACCTTGGCCTCAAGGGCAAGAAAGCCATCGTCACCGGCGCGACCAAGGGCATCTGCCGCGCGCTCGTCGAAATTCTCGCGGCCGAGGGCTGCGACATCGCCTTCTGCGCGCGCTCGCAGGACGACGTGGACAAGACCGCGAAAGAGCTCGAGGGCTACGGCACCAAGATCATCGGCGGCACCGCCAACGTGAAGGACGTCGAGGGTTACCAGAAGTGGCTCACGGACGCCGCCGAAGCACTTGGTGGCTGCGACATCTTCGTCCCCGGCGTGTCGGCGGGCGGCGGCATGGAGGGCGAGAAGTCCTGGTACAAAGCCTTCGAGATCGACCTCATGGGTTGCGTGCGCGGCTTCGACGCGCTCTTCCCGGCGCTGAAAGCATCGGGCAACGCCAGCGTTGTCTTCATCTCGACCACCGCCGCCGTGGAAACCTTCATCGCGCCCATGCCCTACAACGCGATCAAGGCCTCGCTCATCACCTACGCCAAGCAACTGAGCCAGGCCCACGCCAAGCGCGGCATCCGCCTCAACGTCGTGTCCCCCGGCCCGATCCTCATCGAAGGCGGCAGCTGGGACCAGATCCGCCAGAACGACGAGGCCTTCTTCAACTCGATCATGGCGCAGCAACCCGACGGGCGGATGGGCGAGGCCGACGAGGTGGCGAAATGCATCGCCTTCCTCGCCTCGGACGCGGCAAGCTGGGTCACGGGCACCAACCTGATCGTGGACGGTGGCTTCACCAAGCGCGTCCAGTTCTAAGGCCGTTCAGAGGATAGCCCCGTGGTCATCCGCTACGACGCCCCCCTGAACGTGCTCGTGTCGACCAAGGGGCATCCCTTCGACACGAGCGCCTTCTTCGCGATGTGGGACGCGATGCGCGGCATGACCTGGACCCATGTGGAACAGCCCGCGACGGCGGCGATGCTGTCGCCTGCGGGCTGTGCGGACTTCGGCGCGCTGGTGTTCTACGACGTGCCGGGGATCCAGTTCAAAACGCCGAAACCGCCCCTCATGGTGGACCCGTCCGAGGCGATGAAGACCGGGTTTCGCGACCTCCTCGACGCGGGCAAGCCGATGGTGTTTCTGCACCATGCCGTGGCGGGCTGGCCCACATGGGACGACTATGCCGAGGCGATCGGGGCGCGGTTCTTCTACCAGCCCGGCACCTACAAGGGACGCGATTACCCGGACTCCGGCTATGTCTTTCCGGCGACCTACAAGGCCACGCCCGTCGGCACCCATCCTGTGACGGCAGGTCTCGAGGACGGGTTCGAGATCACCGACGAGCTTTATCTGTTCGAGACGCTCGAAGATGACATCGTGCCCCTTCTGACCGCAGATTTCGGCTTTACCCAAGAAAATTTCTATTCCGCCAAGAACGCGCTCGAGGCCCGGATGTGGACCCGCGACGGCTGGGACCACGGCCCCGGCACGAACCTCGTCGCCTGGGCCAAGCGCTCCGGCAATGCGCCGACCGTGACGATCCAGATGGGCAACGACGGCGCGACCTTCGGCAACGACAACTTCCGCCGCCTATTGCGCAACGCCATCGACTGGGTGACCAGCGAGGACGCCGCCGCCTGGGCGCGCGGGGAAAAGGCAAACGCATGACCCACCCTTCCGACGCCGTCGTAGCCGCAGGCCGTTTGACCTCGGCCCAGACTCTGGCCGAGGCCGCGCGGAAATGGCCGGAGGCCACCGGGCTTCTCATCGACGGGACCCGGCTCACCTGGGCGGAACTTGACGCCGAGGCGATGCTCTGGGCCAAGGGGCTGATCGCGGCCGGGGTGAAACCCGGCGCCCATATCGGCATCCTCATGCCCAATTGCGCCGATTACGTCCGGCTCTTCTATGCCTGCGGGATGATCGGGGCGACCGCGCTCACGATCAACGCGCGCTTCAAGGACGACGATCTCGCCTATGCGATCTCGCACTCCGACATGGACGTGCTCTTCATCGGTGGCCATGCCATGCCGCACATGGATTTCCACGCCATGCTGTGCCGTATGTATCCGTCGCTCGCCGACTGGCGCGGCGGGGCGCTCGAGCTGCAAGACGCGCCGGGCCTGCGCGCCATCTTCAACATTTCCGACAGCCGCGACCACGGCTGGCCGAACCAGACCGCCTTCCTCGACGCGGGCGCGCGGATCACCGACGACAGGGTCGCCTCCGCCCGCGATGCGGTGTCCCCCGATGCCCATGCGCTCATGATGTATTCCTCGGGCACCACGGCCCACCCAAAGGCCTGCATGCTGAACCACCGCACGCTCGGCATGATCGGCGCCGCCTTTGCCGAACGCTTCGACCTGAAGCCCGGCGACTCCGTGATGAACCCGCTGCCCTTCTTCCACATGTCCACCATGCTTCCCATGGCCGCCTGCCGTGCCTCGGGCGCCGCGCAGATCGGCACCGCGCATTTCGATCCCGGCGAAGCGCTGCGCCTGATGGAAGAAGAGCATGTGACCTTCGGCTACCTCTCCTTCCCAACCCTCGTGAACGGCGTGATCAACCACCCGGACTTCCAGACCCGTGACCTCTCGGCGCTGCGCTATCTGCACACGGTCGGACCCGCCGAGACGATCGAGAAATACATGCGGCTCTTCCCGCAGTCGCACTACATCAACGCCTATGGCCTGACCGAGGCGACCGGCGTGCCCTGCTACACCGACCCCGCCGATCCGCAGGCCGATGCCGCCGTGGTCTCGGGCCGCCCTTTCGACGGGCTCGGTGCAAAGGCGGTGGACCCCGAAACCCTCGCCGACCTTCCGCCGGGCGAACGCGGCGAAATCTGGCTCTCCGGCTGGGCGCTTTTCGACGGCTATTACAAGGATGCGGAGCAGACGGAAAAGACTCTCGTGGACGGGTGGCTCCGCACCGGCGACATGGGCATCGTGCGGCCCGACGGGCGCATCGTCTATGACGGGCGGCTGAAGGACATGCTCAAGATCGGCGGCGAAAACGTCGCCGCGCTCGAGATCGAAACTTTCCTCTGCGCCCATCCCGACATCCAGATCGCGCAGGTCATCGGCGTCCCCGACGACCACCTGTTCGAGGTCGCCGCCGCCTTTGTCGAACTGGCGCCGGGCGCGACACTCACCCCGGAAGAGGTTGTCGATTTCTGCCTCGGCCATATCGCCAGCTACAAGATTCCGCGCTACGTGCGGATCGTATCGGACTGGCCCATGTCCACCACCAAGATACAGAAATTCAAACTCCCGCGAGACTTCTCGGCGGATGAGAAGATCGACCCGAAGCTGCGCGCGAAGGCGAGCTAGTCCCGGTCGCCCTTACAATCTGGTGCCTTCGTCCCCAAGTATGGATAAGCGTCACGTCCGTCGCCGCAACAGAACGGAGACTGACCATGGCTATGTTTTCCATGAAACCGAAATTCGACCTTGCCGAGTTTCTCGACAAGCCGGCCTCTGTCGGTTCGCGCAAGTCCCGCGTCGGCAAACGCTCGGGGCCCAGGTTCCAGTCCGCGACCGGACAGACCGACGCGGACGAGATCGACAAACCTGATCCCGAAGCCGATCCGCTCAAGGGCGATTGAGCGCGAGAGCACGCGCCCCGGACCTGATCCGGGGCTTCGCATTTCGCGCCGCAGGACAAGGCCGGGACGGGCCCTTACGCCTCCCGCGCCGCCTTGGCCGCTTTCGCCGCTGCCACGATCTCGGCATTGGTCGGGTTCCGGCGCAGCGTGACGCCACCGTTCACCTGAACCACTTCGCCCGTGATGAAACACCCGTCCGTGCAGAGCCAGGTGATCGCCTCCGCCGTATCGTCGAGCGTGCCCACACGGCCCAGCGGATATTCCTTGGCGAAGGCCCCGACCACCGCCGGATTGCGCGCCGCGCGTTCCGTCATCGGCGAGGCGGTGAACCCCGGCGCGACGGAGTTGGCCCGGATGCCGCGCGCCCCGAATTCGTTCGCGATGCAGCGCACCACGTGGTCGATCCCCGCCTTCGTGCCCATATAGGCGGCGTGATCCTCCATCATGATCTTCGCCGTCGCGCTCGAGACCTGCACGATCGACCCACCGTCGTCCATCACCCGCAGCATCGCCTGAAAGAACTGGTAGGGCCCGACGAACTGAAGCGCCACCATGCGCTCGAGCTCTTCCCGCGTGGTGTCGAGGAAGGGCGTCAGCAGCCCCCACCCGGTTGCATTCACCGCGATGTCTAGACCACCCATCTTGTCGACCGCCGCCTGCCCGAGCGCGGCAAGCTGCCCTTCGTCACAGATGTCGGCAATCGCGTAATGCCCCCCGATCTCCTCCGCCAACGCCGCGAGCGGCTCTTCGTGACGCCCGGCGACCAGCACGCTCGCGCCCTCCGCCGCGAACTGCCGCGCCACCACCTGCCCGAGGTTGCCCTCGCCCGCGGCCCCGATGATGACCGCCCGTTTTCCGTTCAAACGCATGTCTCTCTCCCTCAATCCTTCGGTTCCGGCCAGCCGTCGCGGATCGGGTCGGACCCGTCCCAATTCACCGCCGCCTCGCGAATCTGGTCGAACATCGACCGTCGTCCCGGCGTCAGCTCGGACACCTCGAAGACGAAATCCGACTCGTCCGGGTGGCTGTAGTAGACAAAGCGCCCATGAACCGACCGCCCCTCCTGCGCCGTCTGGTAGCCCGCCGCCTTGGCCTCGCGCATGACCTCGTCATAGCGCTCCGACCAGGACGACAGATGCTGCGAAACAAGGCCGAAGCCGTGTTTTTCCGCGAACTCGGTGTAGATGCTGGGGTCCGGGCTGTGCTGCTGGATCACCTCGATCTGGACGCCGCCCGAATTGGCCAGCGCCGCGTCGATCCTGATGTCGAGCGGCTGTCCACGATAGCGGCATTCCGGCACCGGAATGTCCCAGGCGACGAACCACGGGCCGATCCCCGCCGTCTTGTGCAGAAACCTGAGCGTGCGTTCCATGTCGTCGGTCACATAGCCGATCTGGCGCACCTCGTCGAAAATCCGGCTCATAGGCTCCTCCCATTTTGTATACGGTTATCATCTTGTGAGCATACTAGAAACGAGAATCTTTGTTGTATCCTCAACCCAAGTTTGAGCGCGACTTCAACGCAACGCTCCGAAACTAAGACCTTTGAAGGGGGTTTTTATCGAATCCAAGGCTGGATATTTCGGTATGTGAAATGCTATTCTAAAAATACGAAACACCGGAAAATTCATCTGAAACCGGGGTGCCTCACAGAAGGAACGCACTGACATGGCAAAGACCGCAGGCCTGACCCACGCAGAATCCGTGAGACTTTCACTGGAAAACGACATCTTTACAGGCCGGCTCCCCCCGGGCGCCTCCCTCGATGAAGAGGCGCTTGCGCGGCGGTTCTCGGTCTCTCGCACGCCCGTGCGCGAGGCGATGTTGCAACTGATCCAATCAGGTCTCGTCGAGAAAAAGCCCCGTCAGGGCGCCATCGTCACGCAGATCGACCTTTCCGACATGATCCGCCTTTTCGAGGTAATGTCCGAGCTCGAAGGCATCTGCGCGAAATTCGCCGCCCGCCGCATGACTCCGCAGGAACGTCAGGCACTGCGCAAGCTGCACGAGCAATCGGTCGAAGCCTACGAGGCCGGGAACCACGACAAGTATTACACGCTGTCCCGCCGCTTCCACCTCATGGTGATCGAGGGCACGCATAACCACGAGCTGATCGAGACGACCAATCGCCTCGGCATCAAGCTGGTCCCCTACCGCCGCTTCCAGCTTGGCTATCCGGGCCGGTCCGAGAACAACCTCAAGGACCACGAGGCCATCATGGAGGCCATCGTCGCGGGCGAATACGATCAGGCCGCCGAGCTGTTCCGCAAGCACACCAACGTGCAGGGCGACGTGCTGGCCGAATATATCGCCATGGGCGACCGCGAGGCGAAGGCCGTCAACGCCGGCTGATCCTCAGAAGCCGTAAAGCAGCATATCCAGGGCGCGGGTGATGTCATCCGCCTGCGCCTCTGCGCTGCCGACGACGGTCAAAGCGGGCCTTACGACCGCAACGATCAGGCGCGTGGCCAGAACGTAAGTGTCACCCTTGAACGCAATCGTCGGATTCAGGCGCGGCAGCCCCGGATAGCCCCTGAGCAAGGGAATGACGACCACGGCATTGTCGGGCGGAAGGATGTCGCTCTCGACGACGACGTAAAGCGTTCCGCCTGCCTCGACGATGTCGAAACGGCTTATCTCCTCCACGTATCAGCCCCCGGACCGGCCATGATGTCGAGTGCGGGATGCCCATGTTCCTCATGCCACTTGCGCTGCGCGGCGAAAGCTTCAGCGTTTTCCTCGACCCATCGCCGGGCCTGTTCCCGCCGAACCGCCTCGCGCAAAGCCTCGTCGGCGAGCGCCGAGACATTGAGGCCGAGCGCCTTGGCTTCGTCCAGGGCGACAGCATCCAGCGACAGCGACGTCTTGCGTTTGGCGGCAGAGGGCATTGGCGGCACTCCCCTAAAGGTCTACCGCCAATATATACCGCTATTCGCAGGTATCAACCTTACTGAAGCAGCCGCATCGGGTCCTCGACCAGCCCCTTGAGCGTGGCCAGGAACTGTGCAGCGAGCGCGCCGTCGATGGCCCGGTGATCCGCCGACAGCGTGGCCGAGGTCATCGTGGCAAAGCCCACGCCACCGTCCGGCAGCTCGACCGCCTCGCGACGCGGCCCGCCGACGGCGAGGATCGCCCCCTGCGGCGGGTTTATGATCGCGTCGAACTCGCGCACCCCGAACATGCCGAGGTTCGAGAGCGTGAAGGTCCCGCCCTTCAGTTCCTCCGCCGTCAGCTCCCGCGACCGGGCGCGCGCGGCCAGATCGGCCGCTCCCGCAGCGATGTCACGAAGCCCCCGGTTGCCCACGTCGCGCAGAACCGGCGTGATGAGCCCGCCCTCGATCGCCACCGCGACCGACACATCGGCACTGTCGAACAGCGTCACGCCCACGTCCGACACATGCACGTTCACGCCCGGATGCTGGCCGAGCGCGACACCGCAGGCCCGGATGAGGAAGTCGTTGACCGAGATCTTGGCCCCCTCCCCCGCCGCGTTCATGCCCTTGCGCAGATCCATGAGCGCATCGACCCGCAGATCGACGGTGGTGTAGAAATGCGGCACGGTCTGCTTGGAATGCACCAGCGCCCTGGCGATGGATTTGCGCATCCCCGTGAACGGCTGCTCGCTGCCAGAGGCCGGTCCCGCCACATCTACGACACCGCGCGCGACCTTTGCCGGACGCGACCAGATACCAGCCGCAATCGCCGCCTCTTCTGCATCGCCAAGCGAGACCCGGCCTTTGCGCCCGGTGCCCTTCAGCCCGGACAGCCCAAGGCCGACCTCATTGGCGAATTTCACCGCGATGGGGCTGGCATGGACGCCCGCGTTCTCAGCCCGCACCTCTTCGGCGGACTTCTTCGAGACCCCGCTACTGGAGCCGGCCTTCGCCACATCGTCGCGCATGACCTTGCCCTTGTGGCCCGATCCCTGCACCGCACTCAGGTCGACCCCCGACTGCTCTGCCGTGCGACGGGCGAGCGGCGTGGCTTTCACCTCTGACTTTGGCGCTTCCGGCGTGGGCGCCGCCTCGGCTTTCGCCGGTTTGTCCTCGCCCTCCGACGGCTCGAAACTCGCATCCACCGGCTTGAATTCCGCAACGAAAGCGTCGATCGCTGCCTCCTCGACGCTCTCATCCGCCATGACGGCGATGAGTGCCCCGACCGGGGCGACCTCGCCCTCGTCCACCAAAATCCGGCGCAGGGTCCCCGGCGCGTCCAACTCGACGCAGTTGACGATCTTGTCGGTCTCGACATCCACCAGCTCCGCGCCCTTTTCGGCGCTGTCCCCCGGTTTCAGATGCCAGCCCGTGACCGTGCCCTCGGACATCTCAAGACCCCATTTGGGCAGTGTGATCGGCGTAATCTGGGTCATCTTCACACCTCCAGCACGGCGCGCACCGCCGCTTCGATATCGTTGGGGCTGGGCACATACATGCGTTCAAGCTCACGGGCGAAGGGCACCGGCGTATGCGGCGCGGTGATCTTCTGCACGGGCGCTCGCAGGTCGTGGAACCCCTTGGTCACGGCGATGGACGCCACTTCCGAGGCAATCGAACAGATCGGGTTCGATTCATCGACCACCACGAGCCGACCGGTCTGCGACAGACTTTCAAGGATCGTCTCCTCGTCGATGGGCGAGGTCGTGCGCATATCGATGAGGTCCACGGTGATCCCGTCGGCCTCCAGCTTCTCGGCCGCCTTCATCGCAAAGGGCACCATCCGGCCCAGCGTCACCACCGTCGCATCCTTACCCTCGCGCACCAACGCCGCCTCGCCGAAGGGGGTCAGAAACTCGCCCTCCGGCACCTCGCCCTTGCGGGAGTAAAGCGCCTTGTGTTCGAAAAAGATCACCGGATCGTCGTCGCGAATGGCCTGTTTCATCATGCCTTTCGCATCCGCCGGCGTGGACGGCACGCAGACCTTCAGCCCCGGAATGGCCGACAGCATCGGATAGATCGTCTGGCTGTGTTGCGCGGCGGCATTCATCCCCGCGCCCATCGCCATGCGCAGCACGACAGGCGTCGTCGCCTTGCCGCCGAACATGTAGCGAAACTTGGCCATCTGGTTGAAGATCTGGTCAAGCGACACGCCGACGAAATCCGCGAACATCAGTTCCGCCACCGGGCGCAGGCCCGCAAGCGCGGCCCCGTTCGCAAGCCCCACGATGGCGCTTTCCGAGATCGGCGTGTCGATCACGCGATCCCCGCCGAACTTCGTCTTGAGCCCTTTCGTGACGCCAAAGATGCCCCCCGCCGCCTCGATATTCCCCGAAGTGCCGCCAGAACCACCGGCCACGTCCTCGCCCATGACGATCACGCGGTGATCGCGTTCCATTTCCTCGTGCAACGCCTGATTGAGCGCGTCGCGCATCGACATCTGTGCCATGTCGTCCCCCCTCAATAGTCCAGATAGACGTCGGACATCATGATGTCCGCGCCCGGCACCGGCCCGTTGCGGGCACTCTCCACGGCACTGTCGATCAGCGCGAGGACCTCGGCGTCAATCTCGTCCAGTTCTTCGGCGGTAAAGATGCCCGCCCCTGTTACCTTCTCGCGGATGGTCTTCATCGCATCGACGGTCTCGCGGAAGTTCTTCACCTCGTCCTTGGCGCGGTAGTTCTGCGGATCGCCCTCGAAATGGCCGAAATACCGCGTGGCCGTGGCCAGCACGGCGACCGGACCATTGCCTGCCCGTGCCGCCTCGATCGCCTCGCGCGCCGCGTCATAGACCGAGAAGTAATCGAAACCGTCGGCCTCGTAGACCGGGATACCGAAGCCTTCGGTCCGGGTCTTGAGGTCCGATCCGATGCCGTAGGACGCCCCGGTATGTTCCGAATAGCCGTTGTTTTCCAGCACAAAGACCTTCGGCAGCTTCAGCACCACCGCCATGTTCATCGCCTCGAACACCGTGCCCTGGTTCGACGCGCCGTCGCCGGTAAAACTCACCGACACCGACCCGTCGCCCTTGGCCTTGCAGGCGAGCGCCGCGCCCACCGCGATGGGTTGCCCCGCGCCGACAATCCCGTTTGCGCCCAGCATGCCCTTGTCGAGGTCGGCGATATGCATGGATCCGCCACGCCCCTTGCCGAGCCCATCGGCGCGCCCGTAAATTTCGTGCATCATGCCGCGCGGGTCGCAGCCCTTGGCCAGACAATGCCCATGCCCGCGGTGCGTCGAAATGATGTAATCCCCGTCGCGCAGGTTCTCGCAGACGCCGACCGCAATCGCCTCCTGCCCGGAATAGAGATGCGTGAACCCGGCGATCTCGCCTTTGGGGTTCTCGATATGCAGGCGTTCCTCGAACTCGCGGATAAGCCGCATCTGGCGATAGGCCTGCCGGATCTGTTCCGGGCTCTGTTGCATGTCGTCCTCCCATTTCGGCCCCGCCGTCACCCGGCAGACGCGCACAAATTTTCGCTTGTCTCGCGATTGTCTATACTCATCCCAGATTTTCTTGTATATGAAAAGACCTGTTTTTGTATTCACAGACCGGGAGGAGTGTGGCCAGATGGACTTCCAGCTGACCGAAGATCAGAAAAGCCTGCAAGAGGCCGCGCGGCGTTTCGCTCAGGAACAGCTGCCGGAACTGGCCAAGGAGCTTGAGGAAAAGTGCGAACCCGTGCCGCACGAATGGCTCAAACGCTACGCAGACATGGGGTTCCTCGGGATCAATGTGGCCGAACAGTATGGCGGCTTGGGGCTTGGCAATCTCGAAGCCCTGCTGGTGGTCGAGGAGTTTGCCAAGATCTCGTCCGCCGTCGCCTTCCCGGTCTTTGAAAGCTGCGTCGGTCCGGTCCGCGCCATCGAACACTTCGCCCCCGAATCCTTGCGCGAAAAGGTCATCCCGCGCGTCTGTGCCGGTGAAATCGTCGTCGCCGTGTCGATGTCGGAACCCGATGCGGGCTCGGCGCTCACCGACCTGCGCACCAACGCGAAAGTCGTCGGGGACAAGGTGATCCTCAATGGCACCAAACGCTGGTGTTCGGGCGGCGGTCACGCCGACGGCTATGTGGTCTATTGCCGGTTCGACGATGTGCCGGGGGCCAAGGGCATCGGCGCGGTCTATGTGGAAAAGGACACGCCCGGCCTGTCCTTCGGCCCGCAGGAAGAACTGATGGGCTTTCGCGGCGTGCCGTCTTCGGACCTCTATTTCGACAACATCGAACTGCCGCTCGACCACATCATCGTGCCCGGCGGCGGCTTCAAGAAACTGATGGAGGCCTTCGACCTCGAACGCTGCGGCAACGCCACCATGTCGCTGGGTCAGGCCTCCGGCGCGCTCGATGACGTGCTGACTTACGTGCAGGAGCGCAAGCAATTCGGCCGCCCCATCGTGGAATTTCAGGGCGTGCAGATCAAGCTGGCCGAGATGAAGCTGCGGGTAGAAGCCGCTCGCCTGCTCATCCACCGCGCCGCCAAGAACGCCGAGGACGGGATGCCCTCGATCCTCGATTCGTCGCTCGCCAAATGTTTCGCGAACGAAATCAGCCGCGAGGTGACGGGCACAGCCGTGCAGCTCATGGGCGGCTACGGTTACTCCAAGGAATACCCGATGGAACGGCGCCTGCGCGACAGCTGGGGCTGGGGGATTGCCGGCGGTGCCATCGACATCCAGAAGGTGAACATCGCCTCGGCCATGGTCGGGCGGCGCTTCAACCAACGGGCAAGCTGAGTGATGATCCCGACCGGCGAAAAGGACTTCAAGGACGCCTGCTCCACCATGCAGGTGCCGCAGAAGGGCGTCTTCTTCACCTCGATCGGATCACAGGACGTCATGCTCGCCCGCAATGCAGCGGGCGACATCGTCGCCTTTTCCGGCTTCTGCACCCATAGCATGGGCAAGCTCGAAGGCGGGCCCGTGGAGGGCGACGACATCATCTGCCCCCACCACGGCGCGCGCTTCAACTTCCGCACGGGTCAGGCCAAGACCAATTGCCCGAACCTGCCGAAGTTCGAGGTCAAGGTCGAAGGCAGGCGAGTCCTCGTCAAACCCGCCCGCTGATCCTCACAGGTCTTTCAGGAACCCGTCCAGCGTTTCCGCGAATACGTCATTGCGGTCGCCCACGATCATGTGCCCGGCCCCGGTGACGTCGACGAACCGCGCCTCGGGCTTCACCCGCAGGAACGCTGCCACGCTCTCGTCGTTCACCAATTCGCTGTTCGATCCCCGCACCAGGAGCACCGGCACCCGGATCGCCGCCAGCGCCTCGTTCAGCTCGGCAACCGTCTCGGGCCGGAGCCGCGAAGATGCTCGGCCTTCGATGAACGCGGGGTCCCAGTGCCAGCGATAGCGCCCGTCGGGCCTTTGCCGCAGGTAGCGTGCAAGGCTGTCGATGTTCGATGCCCGCCCGCGCCGCTCCGGCAGATAGGCGGCAATCGCGGCGGCGGCCTCCTCGAAGCTCGCGAATCCTTCGTCCATCCGCTCGCCCAGAAAGCCCGTGACCTTCTCGGACCCCTTCGCGTCGATCTGCGGCGTGATGTCGACCAGCACCAGCCCGCGAAACGCTTCTGGCGCGAACCGCCCGACCGCGAACATCCCGGAATTGCCGCCCAGCGACGCGCCCACCAGCACCGGCGGCACGGCAAAGCTGCGCGCAATCGTCGCCGTATCCTGACCGAAGCGTTCGGTCCTGTAGTCCTGCGCCTCGTCCCAGTCGCTTTCGCCATGGCCGCGCAGGTCGATGGCCACCGCGTAATACCCCGCCCGGCCCAGCCGTTTCGCGACCCGGCTCCAGGCGTAACGCGTCTGCCCACCACCATGGATCAGCAGGACAGAGGGAGCGGACGGATCGCCAAAGGCCTCGCCCACGATCCGCACGCCATCGTCCATGGTCCAATCCATCGCGGTCGCGCCGTCTTCGATCCACATCAATGTCATGCGTAAATCCCTTCCTTCGCAGCCCAGCGGATGCCCCGGCGCACAAGTTGCCGAAACACCGGATGCGGCCATGATCCCCGCTCGACGAAGGGGTAATCCTCGGTCAGCGGCCGCATGTCATAACGCCCCCGCGTATGCCCGAGCGTGAGGTAGAGCACCGCCCCCGCCCCCACGTCGCGCAGATACATCACCTGATGCTCCTGCTCCGGCCACTCGGCCTCGGCAAAGAGCGGCGTCTCGCCCTTGAATGTGGTGGTGAGCAACACGTCGTTGCCCGGTTCGTGGTGCTGAAGGTATTGCTCGTCCGCCACCCGAAACGGCCCGATCCCGGCAATGAGCGGGTGATCGGCGTCGGTCGGCGTGACCTTGAACATCCCCGGCGCCGGATGGGCGGCGAACTGGCTCCCCAGCATGTCGCGCATCGCTTCAGGCAAGGACGGGCAGACCACCGGCGCATCACCGTCCAGCACCATCCGGCTGTTCGTGCCATGCAGCGCGAACCACCGCCCGCCGGCCTGAAGAAACCCGCGCAACGCGGCGCGCGCCTCCGCGTCCGGCATCAAATTGCAGGTATAGGTCACGATCATATCCGCCGCCGCGATATCGCCCGCGTCATAGCGGTCGCGCACGGTCACGCGAAGCGCCTCGACCTCGGCCATGAAGCCCAAGAGCTCCAGCCGCGCGTGGTCCATGTCGTGCCACGGCCCGCCGGTGATCAGGAGCACATCGACCCGGCTCATTCCGCCCGCCGGTAAACGAGATCGGTGGACGAAAACGAAAACACCACGTCGCCGTCCTGATTGGTCACCCAATGGTCGAGCACGGCTAGCCCCACGCCGGGGCGGCTGTTGGACACACGCTTGGACGCGACCCGCGACGCGGCGGTGAGCGTATCGCCCGCGCGCACCGCCTTGCGCCAGCGCACGTCGTCCCACTGCACCCCGCAGACCCAGTCGACGTTGCCGTTCACCTCGTGATCCATGATCCGCCAGAGCGCGGCGGTGTGAATACCCGACGCCACCAACTCGCCAAAGAGCGACTGCTTTGCCGCCTCGGGGTCGTTGTGGAAATATTGCGGGTCATAGCGCCCCGCGAACTCCATGATGTCCTCGGCGCTCACGCTCAGCGGCGAAGACCGGGTTTCCTCCCCGATCTCCAGATCCTCCCATTTCCGCGCGGGGCTTACGTCCGACTTAGTCCTCTCCAACATAGTCCATCAGCACCTTGTGGAAATGGCGGATGCGCAGCTCCTGATCGCCAAGCCAGAGCCCCTCGAAGGCCGCCGAATGCATGCCCCGCTGCACCCCCGGCAGGTTCGCGGCATCCTGGTCGATAACCAGCCCCATGCTCCGTTCGCCATGTTTGAACCGCTCGTTCCGGGGCTTCCGCGGCCGTTCCTCGTCGGCCTTCAGGAGTCTGAACATCTGCGCATCGAAATACATCTTGTCCGGATCGGTCTCATGCGGGCGCTGCCGAAACAGCATGAGGTCGTCGGCATGGGTGTTCATCGTGATATTGGGGAAGATCATGTAGTGATAATCGTCCGTGAGCTGCTCGTCGTTGAGGTCCGAGTAATCGAGCCCCATCGCGGGCCCGTTCTTGCGCTTGAACTCCTGCAACGCGAGCCGCACCTCGCTCACCCGCCCGTCGAAATCCGCCGGGTCCATGCCCGCCGCCTTCATCGCGTGCTTGATCAAATGCGGAATCTCCGTCGTCTCGTTCACCCGGTGGCTGATGGTCGAGAACGGGATGAGATAGCGGTTGTGCTTCTCGTAGGTGTCGATCTGGAGGAACTTGTCCTCGATGTAATAAAGCAGCTCCGGGTGAATGCCCTGCACGTGATAGCTCTCGTTGAAGGCATCCACGCTGGTCTTCCAGTTGCAGTTCCACTCCACCGTCCAGTCCGTCACCTTCACCATGCGGTCAAAGTGATATGGCCCGAGGTGTTCTTTCAGCGGATGGATGAAGTCATCGAAACTCTCGCCGTCGGGGTCGAGACAGAAGAAGACGAAGCCGTTCCACTCCTCCACCCGCACCTCGGTCAGCCCGCCGCAGGGCGGCGCGCCTTGGGGGAAGGTCTCGATGTCGGGGATGTTCTCGAACTCGCCCGAGATCCGGTATTCCCAATGGTGATAGTTGCACTTGAAGCTCGTCGCGTTCCCCTGCCCCATCATGATCCGGTTTCCCCGGTGCTGGCAGACGTTGTAGAACCCGCGCGCCGTGCCGTCGTGCTGACGGGTGAGGATGATCTCCTCCTTGCCGATCGAGGTCACGATATAGTCGCCCGGTTCCTCGATATCCTCGGAGGCACAGCCCCAGAGCCAGACCTTGGTCCAGAGCCGGTCCCATTCCTTCGCCATGAAGTCGGGCGAGGTGTAGCGCTCCTTCGGGATCATCCCGGTTCCGAAATCGGGGTCTTCGGTTTTTTCGATCGGGGTCTTGGTGAAGTCGCCCGGCTGAATACGGTGAATGGTCATCTCATCCTCCCTTAGAACTGAACGCCCTTGGTGAACCCGCCGTCCACCAGCAGATGCGAGCCCACGCACCAGCGTGCAGCGGGGCTTGCCAGGAACACGGCGGCCCTGGCGATTTCCTCGGCTTCGCCCATGCGGCGCGTCGGTTGCTGGCGCAGGGCATTGGTGAAGGTGCGCGACCGCGCCACCTTGATCATTTCCCAGTTCGACCCCGGGAACATCGTCGGCCCCGGCGACAGGCAATTCACCCGGATGCCCTTGGGCGCGTAGAACTCGGCCAGCTGCTTGGACCAGGTGATCAGCGCCGCCTTCATGCTGTTATAGGCCATCGGCGCGACAAAGGTCTCGCTCGCTGCCATGGTCGCGATGATCAGGATGCTCGCGTTCTCACTTTTCTTGAGCGAGGGATAGGCCTCCTCGACCGAGCGCGTCGCGCTCATCAGGTCGATCTCGAAGTTCCGGTACCAATAGCGTTCGTCATCGGTGCCGCCCCCGGCCGAGAGATTCGCGACGAACAGATCGAGCCCGCCCAGTTCCTCGACCGTGTCGCGCATCCAGCCGCGCACCGCCTCGCCGTCCCGGCCCTGAAGCGCACGGCCCATGGCCCGCACGCCGTGACCTTGGAATTCCTTCACGGCCTCGTCGATCTTCTCCTGCCCGCGCGCGCAGATCGACACGTCACAGCCTTCTTCGGCAAGCAATCCCGCAATCGCCCGGCCAATGCCACGCGAGCCGCCCGATACGGCCGCCTTCAGTCCCTCAAGGCCCAGATCCATGGCCCAAGTCCTCCCATATTCACCCGATCAGCGTCCGCGCATGCCATCCGGATGTCCATTCCCTACGATCCGGCTTTACATGTATATGACTGCCGTCCTATTGTATACCCAGAAACACGCTTATGCATAAACCCCACAGGGCACACCCTGCAGGGTCGGCGACCACGAAACGCCGGAAGGAAAACTGGGAGGAACATGTTGGACGACAGATCGAATCGACCCGCTGAGTCCGCTGAACAAGGCGCAGGCACCCCGACCAAGGGCATCCTCGCGGGCACCCGCGTTCTTGACCTCTCGCGCGTCGTCGCCGGCCCGCTCGCAGGCCAGACACTCGCCGATCTCGGCGCCGACGTGATCAAGATCGAACGGGTGGGCGAAGGCGACGACCTGCGCACGCTCGGCCCGCCCTGGGTGACGTCGCCCAGCACGGAACTCGAGCAATCGACCTATTTCCAGACGGTGAACCGGGGCAAGAAATCGCTGACCCTCGACTTCGCGAAACCCGAAGGGGCCGAGATCCTCAAGGGTCTGATCCGCGAGACCGATGTCTTCATCGAAAATTTCCGCACCGGAACGCTCGCCAAATACGGCCTCGGCTACGAGGACCTGAAGGCGATCAACCCCCGGCTCGTCTATTGCTCGATCACCGGCTTCGGCCAGACGGGTCCCTATAGCGACCGGTCGGGCTACGACTATCTCGTGCAGGCGATGGGCGGCCAGATGGCCGTGACCGGCCTGCCCGACGGCATGACCGGTGCCGGACCAATGCGGGTGGGCGTGCCCATCGCCGATATCACGGCGGGGAACAACGCGGTCATCGGCATCCTCGCAGCCCTCCTCCATCGCGAGAAGTCCGGCACCGGTCAACATGTGGACATCGCGCTTTTCGACAGCCAGGTCGCGCTTCTCTTGAACTCGCTCTCGGCCTGGCTCAACTCCCGGGCCCCCCTGCCTCGAACGGGCAATGACCACCCGACCGCGGTGCCGAACGGGGTCTTTGCGGTCAAGGACGGGCATATCCTCATCGCGACCTTCAACGACCGCGAGTTCGCGCGTCTGGCCGAGGTGCTCGGCCATCCCGAATGGGCGACCGACACGAAGTATCAACGGTCGCGCGACCGTCTCGCCAACCGCAAGGACCTCACCCGCGACATGACCGAGGCACTGTCCCACCACGGCAAGAAGCACTGGATGGACACGATCAACGCGGCCAAGGTCTCCTGCGGGCCGATCAACGATATGGAGGACATCGAACGTGACGAACAGCTTGCGCTGCGCGGCATGTTCGTGACGCTCAATCACCCGGTCATGGGCGATGTCAAAGTCGTCGGCAGCCCGCTGAAGTTCTCCGACACGCCGGTCGTCTATCCCAATGCGCCGCCGCTTCTGGGCGAGAACACCGAAGCGATCCTGCGGGAACGCTTGACCTTGACCGACGCCCAGATCGAAGACTTGCGGGCCAACAAGATCATCTGAGGGCTTGCCGTGACCGATACCACCGCCCCCGAGGCCGCCTATCTCGCCCATCTGGCCGAAGGCCGCTTCATGCTGCAACGCGATCCCCTTTCGGGCCGTGCCGTCTTCCCCCCGCGCCTGCGTGCGCCGGGTCATGGCGGGGCGCTCGGCGGGTTCGAGCCGATGTCGGGACGCGGCACCATCCATGCGGTCACGATCCAGCCGAAACGCCCGCCGGAACCGGCGAGCGTGATCGTTCTGGTCGACCTCGAGGAAGGCGGGCGGATGCTGTCGCACATGCCCGGCGCAGACCCGGCGCAAGTCGCCATCGGCGACGCCGTGACCGCGCGCGTTGTCACGGAAGGCGACATCCCGACGGTCATCTTCGAGCCGGCGACATGAGCTGGTCCGACGCCTTCCCCCGTGGCCGCACCGCCGTCGTCGGCGCCTCGACCTTCGGGCTCGGCACCTGCCCCGGCTTCTCCGCCCTCGAAATGGCGGCGGAAGCGGGATACCGCGCGTTGGATGACGCGGGGCTCTCAATCGCCGATGTCGACGGGCTCTTCGTGGCGCTCCCCGACGACTACCTGGGCGGGCTCGCCATGGCCGAATACTTCGGCATCACCCCCGCCATCGTGGACAACAACCGCACGGGCGGCTCGGCCTTTCTCTGCCACGCGATCCACGCCGCTCTCGCCCTCAACGCGGGCCTCATCGACGTGGCGCTCATCACCTATGGCTCGAACCAGCGCTCGAACGCGGGCAAGCTCGTCTCGGCGCTCCGCGCCTCGCCCTATGAAACGCCGCACGGCGCAAGGATGCCTGTAGGCGGCTACGCCCTCGCCACCGCGCGCCACATGCACGACTTCGGCACGACGCGCGAGGACCTCGCCCATGTCGCGCTCTCTGCCCGGGCCTGGGCGCAGAAGAATCCCGAAGCCTTCGTTCGCGACGAAACCACCCTCGACGCGCTCCTCTCGGCCCGCATCATTTCTTCCCCGCTCTCGGTCTCCGACTGTTGCCTCGTCACCGACGGGGCGGCGGCGGTCGTCATGACCCGCATGGACCGCGCCCGCGACACCCGCGCCCCGATCCCGCTTCTGGGCGGGGCCGCGACCGTGACGCACAAGGAAATCGCGGCGATGCCCGACCTCACCACCACCGGCGCGGCCATCTCCGGCCCCCGCGCCATGGCCGCAGCCCGGATCACGCCCGCCGACGTGGACGTGGTGCAGCTCTACGACGCCTTCACCATCAACACGATCCTCTTCCTCGAGGACCTCGGGTTCTGCCCCAAGGGCGAAGGCGGGCGCTTCGTCGCCTCCGGCACCATCGCCCCCGGCGGCGCGCTGCCCGTGAACACCAACGGCGGCGGCCTGTCGTGCAATCACCCCGGCATGTACGGCCTCTTCACCATGGTCGAAGCCGTCCGCCAATTACGCGGCGAGGCGGGCGAACGGCAGGTGCCCGGCACCGAGATCGCCGTGAGCCACGGCAACGGCGGCGTGCTGTCGTCACAAGCGACACTGATTTTCGGGACAGAGGCGACCCTCTGACCCGGTGACAACCAACTGGGAGGACCAACCATGACCGACGACATTCTCGACCGCATCGACCGGCTCGAAAGCCGCAACGAAATCCTGCACATCATCGCGCAATACTGCAAATCCTGCGACGACCGCGACGTGCCGCTCCTGCGCTCGATCTTCACCGAGGATGCCACCGTGCGCTCGGCCGACGGCATGATGGTGGGCGAAGGCATCGACGGGATCATGGAGATGTATCGCAAGCGATTCGAGGTGCTCGACATCTCGGTCCACTGGACCCACGACGCGATCATCGAGATCGACCCGAACGACCCTAACAAGGGCAAGGGCGAGGTCTTCTGCCACGCCGAAGCCCACCGCAATGGCCAGACCCTGGTGGGCTCTCTCCGCTACGAGGACGAATATGTCCGCACCAACGGGAAATGGCAGTTCCAGTCGCGGCTCCTGAAGTTCCTCTACTACGTCCCGGTCGAGGAATACGGCGAAGCGCTCGGATCAGACAAACGGATGCGCGCCTATGGCGACCGCCGCGTGTCGGACTATCCCGAAAGCTACGACTGCTACCAGAACTGGGCGACGCATTACGCGGCGGAATAGACCCTGTTTCGGCTGGCGGCCGCCTCGATCGGCTGCGCCGCCAGACCCCTCATACCTCGTCGGCCTCAAAGGCATCAGGCTCTAACTCGGCCCAGAACGCCGCAATCCCTTCTGCGTTGAGCGCGCTCATCCAGCCGTGCCGCTCGAAGTCCGCCCGTTTGGCACCGTCGAGCCGCGACAGGAACATGCGCTTGTCCGCGTCCCGCTGCGTGGGCGACCGGGCTTCGACCAGACCCCGGATCACCGCCAGCCGCTTGGCCCGCGTGCTCGTCGGGGCGCTCGGCACCACCGACGCCGCCGGCCGCGGCACAGTCGCGCCCCCCTGCCCTTCCGGCCGGTAATCCGCCTTGATCGCCGCCGTCAGGTAACTCACCGGATTGCGCACCCCCTCCTGCCCCGCGACATAGTCGACCTTGAGCCGCACGTAATCCTCGCCATGCTCACCGATCCACTGCCGCGCCAGCCGGTCGCTCACCCCCAGCCCCCGCAGCCGGGCATAGACCGGCGTGTTGCGCAGCCCCTCGCCGTCATCGAGCCCGAGGATGGCAAGCTGCGGGTTCTCGGAGATCAGGAAGCGGATCGCCGTCACCTGACGCCCCATCTTGCGCGTCTCGGGCGTAAGCACGATGTTCGAGGTCTTGTTCACCTCCGCCACCGCTGGCTTGATGATCTTGGCGTTCAGATGCTTGAACGTCTCGTAATAGGCACTGTCCGCGACCCCCATCAGCCGCCGGAAAAGATCGAGCTCCCACCACCCGGTGCTCCCCGTCCGCACGAAACGATAGCAGTTCTCATAGAGCGCCAGCGCATGACCGCTCGTGAACCGCCGCTGGATGTTGAGGTTGATCAGCGCAAAGACCTTGGGATCGTGCATCTTCTCGGCCAGCGCGTCGGAATAGGCGTATTCGCAGACGCCCCCCTTGAGCTTGGCATAGGAGAGGAGCGACGACACCCCCCACTCCTGCCGTCCCTCCTCGTCGAGCATGTCCCATTCGGCGACCGTCTCCACCAGGCCCTTCAGGCTGTCCTTCAGCGTGTCGAAGTCGTTCGAGTTGTAGCCGATCATCATGCACAGCGTGCGCGCGTCGATCTGGTGGCGGCGCTGCGTGACCAGCGTGTCATAGGCGTTCAGAAGAAGCACATTCGACAACTTCCGCTGGAGTAGGGTCAATTTCCCCGACACGTGGATCGCTGCCACATGCTTCTTCACCGCCCCGCGCCGAAGCGATCCGGTCAACCTGTCCCGTTCGATCTCGTCCATATGCCTGCTCTTGTCCGGCTGGCCGTGGTGTCCCGTCTTTGTGTCGGGCCGGTCGCCTGTTGTTTTCCACATTGTCCGCGAAAAGGCACCCGCGATCAAGAACCGTCTTGGCACCTCATCGGCCGTCCTGTATCCGGGTGCCCAAGCGGTCCTGGCGTTCGCCAAAGGGACCCATCTACGGGATGCTCCCTCCCCTGCCCCGAGCCCTCGATCGCGCGACAGGGCCTATTTCAGCGCAAATCAGGTGTTTCTCCGCGAATCAGCCCGGCTAACCTGCGAATCGGCCTCGCTTATCCTGCAAACGGGTGCCCTTCGCACCGCATGCAGGTCCCCGAGACCCTGTATCTGGGTACCGAATGCCTCTTAACCTGCTGGGATAACGTAATAATCCTGAGGCAAAGTCTCTAAAGAACCTGAAAGAATCCTAAACAACCCGTTCGCGTTCTATCAATATATTGAGGATCATTGCCGCACCCTCCCCAAATCGATTCACTTGGGCCCTCGCATGTGCGATAGTTTTCGCGATATCGCAGAAAACAGCGAACATTGAGAGGCACCAGGCAATGAAACAACCGCCCCGGCAGGATCTTCCTCCCTATTTCAATATCGACCCGCGTTTCGCCGCGAAACGTCTGGCTGACCCTATCGAGACCGCCCGATTCGCGAAAGCAGCCGCCTTTGCGACCCGGGGCCGCGACGACCTTGCCAAGCGGGGCTACGCGCCCGACGGTCAGAAGCGCCTGCGCAAGTTCTCGATCTGGGAGATCACCAAGTATCTGATCCCGGTCGCGCCCGCCCACCTGCGCCGGGTGCTCAAGGCCAATCCCGACCTGCCCCAGGGCGACGGCGAATCGAACGCGAAGTGGTTCACGCTCGAGGAGGTCCTGATCCTGCGCGATCACTTCGCGACCGAGGGTGCCGCCGGCAAGGCCTACAAGTCCTGGCGGCCCGAAGGCCTTCCCGCCAAGGTCGTCGCCGTCGCCAACTTCAAGGGTGGCGTGGGCAAGACGTCGACCGCCGCGCATCTCGCGATGAGCGCCGCACTCGACGGTTACAAAGTCTTGGTGATCGACCTCGATAGTCAGGGCTCCATGACCTCGATCCTCGGGGGCAAGGTCGAGGATGAATGGATGACCGCTTTCCCCCTCATCGCGCGCGACTTCGCGAAGTCCCTGATGGCCGAGAACGAGGTTCGAGCGGCCGCCGGCGACGCCCCCTTCCCCCTCGACGAAACCCTGACCGAGGCGCTGAACGTTTCGCCGCGAAACGTCATCCAGTCGACGCATTGGCCGAACATCGACCTCATCGGGGCGCAGCTCAACCTCTACTGGGCCGAGTTCCAGGTGCCGGTCTGGCGAATGCAGCACCGCTCTTGGGCGCTCTGGGACGGGCTTCTGAACGCGTTGGACGACGGCGGGATCCTCGACGACTACGACATCGTCTTCCTCGATACGCCGCCCGCGCTCGGCTATCTCACCATCAACGCGCTCTCCGCCGCCGACATCCTTCTGGTGCCGCTCGGTGCGAGCTTTCTCGAGTTCGACTCCACGGGTCGGTTCTTCGACATGATCTATTCCACCTTCGCCTCCATCGAAGAGGGCGAAAACCGGGTTCGCCGGCGCGACGGCCTGCCCGAGATGCGCTTCGAATGGGACGCGGTGCGCGCGATCATCACCCGTTTCGACGCGAACCAGCAGACCGATCTGGCGAACGTGATCCAGGCTTACTTCGGGGATTTCATGACCGCCTACCGGCAGGAGCTGACCGCCATGGTTGGACAGGCCGGGGAACAGGTCTCGGGCATCTACGAAACCGACTATCGCGACTTCAACCGCGAGACCTATGTCCGTGGCCGGGAAACGTTCGATGGCACATGGGCCGAGGTCAAGTCCCTGATCCTCGGGGCCTGGTGGCGCGACCAACAGGCCGAGCTGGCCGAAGCAAAGGAGGCTTGATCCATGGCCAAACGACGCAAGCTTGAAACGCCCACCGCCGAAACCCTGTCCCAACTCGAAGACGAGTTTCGCCGCGAAACCGGGGCCCGTTCGCCGCTCTCGGCCCCCATCGCACAGGTCGCTGCCGACAGCGTGCAATCCGCTGATCTCCGGTCCTCCGAGGAACGCGCGCGAGCCGCGCGGGATCGGGCCGATGCGGGGCGGCTGCGGGATGCGGAGGAGGCGGGGCGTCTGATCCTTGAAGTGCCGCTCGAAGACATCAATCCCATTGCGATGATCCGCGACCGGATGGTGATCGACGCCGAGGACCTCGAGGAACTCGGGCGCTCCATCCTTAAGCATGGCCTGCGGATGCCCATCGAGCTTTATGAGCTTCCCAACCCCGGTGACGGCCCGCGCTATGGCCTCCTGTCCGGTTACCGCCGCTACCGCGCGACCGAGAACCTGCGTGAGATGTTTCGCGGCGAAACGCATACCACGATCCCCGCCGTGATCCGCGACCCCGAGGTGCTGGGCGGCACCTTCGTCGCGATGGTCGAGGAGAACGAGGTGCGGGCCGAGCTGTCGCATTTCGAACGCGGCCGGATCTCGGTCCTGTCAGCCCAGCAGGGGGCTTTCGTGAATGTCGAGGCTGCCGTCGAGGCGCTTTTCGCCTCGGCCTCCCGCGCCAAGCGGTCCAAGGTCCGGTCCTTCGCGCTCATCTTCGAGGAGCTAGGCGACATGCTCCAGTTCCCGGACATGCTGCGGGAGAAGGAAGGGCTGCGACTGGCGACGGCGCTACGATCCGGCGGGGAAGAGCGGCTGCGCACGGCGCTGGAAGGGGTCCGCGTCGAGTCGGCGGAGGAGGAGCGGCTGCTTCTCGACACGGTCCTGACCGAGCTTGAAGCGACCCGGGAAAACACGCCGCGCGTCGGCCGCCCGCCGCGCACCTCGGCCGGCCGGACGCGGGTGACGGACACCGACATTTCGATCGCGATCGAGCGGGAAGGGCAGGACTGGATCCTGCGCATGACCGGGGACCGGCTGTCGTATGACGTGATGAGAACGCTTGCGGACGAGGTCAAGCGGCTGATGTCCTCGCCGAAACGCTGACGTTTCGCGGCGAAACGTGGGTTGGATAAGCGGCGCTTTACGTTTAAATTTGGATAGTAAAGCGCCGCTTCGACAAATCAGGCGTTTCGCTCTGCTCGCAACGAAAGCCCGGAGAACTGCGCGCGCGTTTCGGCATCTGACAAGTCGGGGCGAAGCCCGGCTGCAACCGCGCAACGCTTGATCAGACGGGCCACGTGGCGGTCGTTCAGGCGTCCTTCCAAGGCCCGGGTCCCGTCACGCGAGCAGCGCCGAAAGAGCGGCCCGCTGTCGATCCGGGAGAACCGAAGCCAGAGGGCGAGCGCCCTCTGGGGGCAAAGGTCGGGTTTCGCTGCGCAGGGTATGTCTCGCGTCGATCCGGGCAAGATCAGGGTCACATGGGTCGCCTGCACCTTCACATGTCCCCGCGCGTCGCCATCCGCGTCCGGAGTTGCCTCCGACACAAGATCGAGCCCGACCAACTGGCCGCGCCCGAGGCCCGCCGCGTGACCAAGGCAGAGAATCGCCCGGTCGCGCATTCCGCGCAGGTCCCGGGGCAGGGTGGCGACCATGGCGGCGACATCGTCTTCGCTTAGGGCATCCTTGCGGGCCGGATGGTGGTCTTGCGGTTCTGAAGGACGAAGCCGGCGCAGGGTCGCGTCCTCGAGCGGCATCCCGCGCGCGGCGAAACTCCAGCGAAGCCCCGCGAGCCGCCGGTCGATGCTGGGCGGGCTGAGGGTCCCGTGGAGGCTGTCGACGTAGGCCGCCAGGGCCTCGGGATCGGGCGGCAGGGGCGCGGTCCCGGTGGCGCGGCACCAGCGGGCGTAGTGGGTCCAGTCGGCGGCATAGGCCTTGGTGGTATTGGCGCTTGGCATCGGAACCTCGGGTTTGGGGAGAGGGTAGGGCGCCAGGGCGCGCGACGCAAGATTATTGGACATAAAGCGATACACCAAAGCGCGGCGGTTCAGGTGCGAAATAGCTTGGAAAAGCGCCGGGATGCGTTAGGCTTCCGGGAGACGGAGAGGGAAACCGAGAGATGCTGTCCGATGACGATATCCTAGCGCGACAGCCCGGTTGGGTCACGCGGGGCGGGGCGGAATCGCTGGAGGATGTTGCGTTTTTGTCGGGGGCGGCATTGGCGCGGCTCGACCTTGCCCTGCGGGCCGAGGGCGGCGATGGCCGGGGCGCGGCGCAGTGTCCCGGGGCGCTTCTGCGGGACCGGCGGGCGCTGGCCGCTGCCGAGGTCGCGGTGCGCCGTGCGGGGCGCAGGGAGACGGCGCGCGAGTTGCGCGATGCGGTTCATTTTACGCAAGAGGGCGACAGCCCGGGACCCGCGGGTGAGGTTCTGTCGCGCTGGCAGGCGGCGGTGGCGCGGCCCATCGGCGTGGCGTCACTTGCGCGGGTGCTGCCGGGCGTCGACCGGGAAGCGATCGCCGAGATCCTCGACCGGCGCGCCACGGGCGGGCCAGTGGCGCAGGCGGCGGCGGGTTTCGCGGCGATGGTCGCCGCGCATCCTGGGGACGAGACCGGGGCCTTGATCCTGGCCGAGGCGGTGCTGGCGCGGGCGCTTGGCTGGTCGCATATCCTGCCGGTGCTGAGCATCGATCTGCGGCCCAGGGCCTTTTCGCAGAGGGGTGACGATTTGCAGCGGGCGTTTCATGTGGCAGTGCGGACCGGGGCGCTGGCCACGCTGGGGCTGGCGTCGGAGCTTGGCGAAAGCGCGGCGCGGTTGCGCGAGGTCGCGCCGAAGCTGCGGGCCAAGACCTCGGACGAGGCGGTGGCGATCTTCCTGCGGCAGGATGCGGTGGCGCCCGCGGCACTGCCCATGCCGGATCGGGCGGCACGGCGGCTGTGTGACAGGCTGGTATCGCTGGGCGCGGTGCGCGAATTGACCGGGCGCGACAGCTTCCGGCTTTACGGGTTGTGACGATGGCGGAAATGGACCGGGAGCTTTCGGACCTGCCGCCCGCGCTGCGCTGGCAGGAGTGGATGCGGCGGGTGGAGGCTGTGCTCTTCGCGGCCTCCGGTCCGGTCGCGCGGGAGGACCTTGCGCGGGTGGTGGGGGATGCCGTCTCGGTCGAGTTGATCCTTGGCGATCTGGAAGCCGCCTATGAGGAGCGGGCCTTTACCGTTGCGAAGGTCGGCGAGGGCTGGATGCTGCGCACCCGTCCCGGATATGCCGAGGCGGTGCGGGCGGCGGCCCATGTGGCAGACCGGGCGCTCGACCTGAAGGAGTTCGACGTCGCGGTGCTGGCGGCCATCGCCTATCACCAGCCGATCACGCGGGAGGAGTTGGCGGAGATCTTCGGCAAGGAAATCGGCCGGGAGGTGATCGGGCGGCTCCATGACCGGGGGCTGATCGGCACCGGGCCGCGCGCGCCGAAACGGGGCGCGCCCTATACCTTTGTCACGACCGAAGGTTTCCTCGCGGCCTTCGGGCTTGGCTCGCTCCGGGACCTGCCGGAGTGGGAGGCGCTGGCCGATGCCGGGATCGTGGGGCAGGGGTAGCCTCGACCGGCAGGGCCCACCTGCTGTGTCATCCCCTCCGGTGCGAGTGACTGTGGCCGGAATGCCGCATCTGGGACCGGCCGTCCCGGGTGCGGGCTGGCGGCCTGAACCTGCGTTTGTCGCCCGGGATGCTAGCCTGACAAGGGGCTGAAACGGGCCTTTGTCCTCCCTGTGCATCGGAGGGGACGGGGGCGTTAACCATTTTTTGCATCTGCCGCGCGAATTTCTTACCGAAGAATCAAATTGTTCTAGTCAGATCAACGCGGTCTCCTGTAAACCCGGGAGCGAGCAGGGGTAAACGCACCAGTATTAGTAGGTGCGCTCGAAAAGTGAGGCAGGGATATGGCGCGGGATTACGCGAGCGATACGGCTGAGTCCGGAACGGAAGTCGATATCGCGCAGGGTCTTGTGCCTTTGGAGCCACGGGTCCTGATGGACGCGACGCTCGGCTGGGACATCTCGGGCACGGATCAGGTGGTCACGCTGGTCTCCGGCGTTCACCACATGATCGAACAGCAGATCGCGGATTACGGCGACTTCCTCGATCAGTTCGATGCGCTTGCCTCCGGTGCGCTCTCCACGCTCGACGTGCTGTCCGAAGCGAATGCGGCGGCAGGGACCGAAAGCTCGGCCCGTCTGGACGAGATGATCGGCACGCTGCGCGATGCGATCGCGGAACTCCAGGCCGGGTCGCTGCGCTCGATCGAGGGGCTTCTGGGCGATCAGGGCGGCGACACCTTCGAGGCGGCGCTGGCCGAGGACATCAACGATGCGCTTGCGCCCTTCTGGACGAACCCGGCGGATACCGCGCGCCCGATCACCGAGGCCGATATCGCGGCCACCTTCAATCTGGCGACGATCACGGGTGACACGCTGTCCACCGCCATTGGCGACCTTGTCGATGCCGTCATGGCCGATCCGGCGGATTACGAGGCCAAGGGGCTCGATGCAGCGGAACTGCGGGCCGCGATCGACACGGCGTCGAACGCCTATTTCGAGGCGCTGCTGGGATCGGGTTTCGAAGTGCGGCTCGAGGACATCGAGGTGGGGGGCCAGTCGCTGGTCGCCTTTGACCAGAACCTGACCGATCCGACGCGGGTCGATGTTGAGGTGACGCTGCCGGGCATCGCCTTTGACTTCGATGCGCTGTTCGACTGGGCGGCAGGGGCCGGGGCGCAGGGCTTCGACCTTGATTTCGACTCGCCCGCGCTGAGCTTTTCCTTCCAGATCGGGAGCTATGTGACCCCCGGCACCGGTAATGCTATCGACGGCTTCGGGATTCATATCGACGAGCTGGACTTTGCTCCGCTGGCCGAGTTCGGCGGCGTTCTGGACGTGTCCGGGATGACCGATCCGCTCGTGCTCGGGATGCTGTCGCTTGGCATCGACGCCATTTCCACGGCGGAGATTCGGGTCGAGGTGGGCTTCGGGGCGGGCACCGACCTTGGGGTTGGATACAGCTTCGCGGGCGGATTCGACTGGTTCGGTGACGCGGTGGACTTCGACGTCACGCCGATGATCCGAGAGGTGGGCGGCGCCGACTTCGAGGAAGTGGCGGACGACACCGCCTATGCGCTGGCGCAGATCGACCTGTCCGGGGCGCTCGATTTCTTCTCGTCGGCCGAGGCCGATGCGACCGAGGCGAGCTATGGCTTCGCCATGTCGCTCGCCCTGTCGTCCACGCTGTCGTCGGGCACGCTGGCGGCGGATGCCTCGGTCGCGGACCGGCTTCAGAAATTCCTCGCGGATGCGCAGGTCGGGATGGAAGTGGACCTGTCGGGCAGCGTCGCCGACGCCGAGTTGCGCGCCACGCTGGAAGACGCCATCGAAAGCCTCGCCGCGATGGGGATGGATCAGGTCTCGGCCTTCCTGTCCGATCTGGGCGCGGTCGTGTCGGGCATGATGCGTTCGGCCATGTTCGACGTGGACATTCCCTTTACCGATATCGAGATTGCGACGCTGCTCGGCGGGATCGGTGACATCTTCTCGTCCTTCGACGATCTCTTCCATGTCTCGACCGAGGGTCTGGGCTTTGGCGTGAACGACACGACCATGTTCCCGATTCAGGACGAGGTCACGGAGATCAGCTTCGACTTCGATCCGGCGAGCCTCGCGGGCGTGACGGGGTTCGACCTTCGGGTGCTGACCTCGGCCTCCACGGGGCTGACGCTGCCCATCGACGTGGCCGGGGATGCGACCCTGTCGGACCCGGACGCGAGTGACGAGGACAAGGCCGGGGCGCTCGCCGCGCTTTTGAACGCGGCGCTGTCGGCCTATGGCTATGCCGTTGCGGCGGTGGGGCTGGTTATCACGATTTCCTCGCCGGGCGGGGCGGGCACGGTGAATCCGGTGGCGATCACCGGGGCACGCAAGCAGGACGGGAGCCTTCTGACGTCTTTCGGCTTCGATACGCTGGGGCTGGACGAAGGGTCCCTTTACGATGCGACGGGCACCTTCCAGACCGTTCCGGGTGGCTATGGCGTCACGCTTCTGGGCGACACGGCGGGGGCCTTTACCCTGAGCGGGTCGACGCTGACCCCTTCGGCGGGTTTCGTCGCGGCGGTCGAGGGACAGGATACGCTGACCTTCCAGATCGAGGTGGACGGCGCGACGGTGGACATCACCGTGGACGAGCCGGAGACCGGCTGGCTCAATGCGGCGGGGACCGGGGCGAACCTGCTCACGATCCTGACGGCGCTGCGCACAGGCATTGCCGAGGCCGATCTGCCGCTTCAGCTTCAGGCGGGGCTCACCGCAGGCTTCGACGGGATCACGCTTCAGGTGACCGAGACCGACTATGGCCTGCGGCTCGTTCCGGCACAGACGGGGAGCTCCACGCCGGGGCCGGATTTCGCGGAGACCATGGTCGGCGTCGAGCAGCTTGTCTTCAGCGCCGAGCGGGGTGGCGAGGTCATCGACATCATCGTCGAGAAGCCTGCGAGCGGCTGGTATGACGCAGGCACCAATGAACCCAACCTCCAGGACATCGCGGATGCGATCATGGCGGCGGTGGGCGATGTGGGCCTGCCGGTCGAGGTTACGGTGTCGGGCGGGGCGCTGACCTTCGCGGTGGAAGACGACGCGCAGGAGGCGATCAAGTTCGGGCTCGATCCCGAGAAGCTGACGCGGGCCTTCGACCTTGCCTCGCTGATCGAGTTCGTGAACGTCAAGCTCGCCGGGATCGAGGGCATGGGCGATGCGACCCTGCGGCTGACCGAGGACGGCGCGCTTGTGCTGGGGCTCGAGGAGCTCACGGTCGATGCCAGCATCGGGACGGGCGACGGAAACGCGAGCTTCGATCTGTCCGGGGTTCCGGTCGCGGGTCTCGCCGATCTGAGCCTGTCGGCGCGGCTGTCGGCGGCAATGACGGCGACGTTCGGCACCTCGGTCGGGATCGACATTCTGGGCTTTGCCGCCGGGCTTCTGGACAAGGCGGCGGCGGAGAGCCCCGAGAACGCGCTGGCCGCGCGGCGGGAGATCGAGGCGGCCGAGGACGAGACCACCCTTGCCAAGACGCTGGGCAAGGCGCTGTCGGACAACGTCTTCTTCCTCGATATGGGGCTGTCGGTGGATATCTCTGCCGAGGCGACCAACATCACCGGGAGCGCGGACCTTGGGATTGCGGGCCTGCGGGTCGGGGCGTCTGATGCCTCCCAGAACTTCATGATGCTGGACACCCAGTTCGACATGACCGTGGTCGGCACCGATGCCGACGCGATGTTCAACGACCGGGTGAGCCTGACCAATATCATCGACGCGTTTCTACATACGGATGCGGATGGTGCGGGAGACATGGCCGGGGGGCTCAACCGACTGGTCGGGCGCACGGACCTTCAGGGCGGGATCGTGACCGATGGGGCGGGTCATGCGTTGACTGCGGGTGGCGATGCGGCGACGACCGCAGACGCGGTGCGGCGCGTGGATGCCGATGCCTATGTGGTGGGGGCCGACGAGGTCCTGTCGCAGATGTTCATCCAGCTCGGCGACGTGAAGCTGGACGTGGTGGGGATTTCCGGGATCAACGAAGGGATCCTCGACGGGGTTTCGCTGTCCATCGACGATCTCACCGATCCTCTGGCGGGCTTCGGCTGGGATCTGCTGGGGCCGGGGGCCGAACAGGTCCGGGCGCTGACGACGCTGGGCGAGGGCGATATCCTCGACAGTCTGGAGACCATCCTCGACCTCGTGTCGCTTACCGGGGAGGCGCTGAAGGAAAAGCTGCCCTTCCTCGACCAGAACATTCCGCTTCTGAACTTCTCGCTGCTCGACACGATCGACTTCGCAAAGGACCTGACCGAGCAGATGCAGGAGATGCGCGACGAGCCGCAGGTGGGGCTCGACAAGCTCGACGCGATGCTCGAGAGCGTCTTTGGCGAGGATACCGTGACGCTGTCGTGGGATGCCGATGCCAAGGTGCTGGGCTTTGCGCTGTCGTTCCGCTTCCTCGAGGATTACTCCGAGGAACTGCCGTTCAACTTCGACCTGAAGTCGCTGATCGGGGATCAACTGGCCAGCATCGTCGGCGCGGATGCCGCCGATATCCTGACCAACCTTGCCGACGTGCGCGGCGACGGGGCGCTGATCTTCGATCCGGACCTGTCGATGGACTTCGCCTTCGGGCTCGACCTGTCGCAGGTGCTTCTGGACGCGCCGGAGCTTGCCACGCTCGACACCGCGCTGACCGGGCTTGGTTCGGTGTCCAACCTGGTGCAGTCGGCGGAGGGTGCGAACGACCTGCGCATCCGCTGGAACGATGTGACGACGGGCCAGTCGAAAACGGTGAACGTGGATACCGAGGGGGCCGAGACGCTGGGCGATCTCGTGACCCGGATCAACGACGCGCTGCAGACGGCGGTCGGAACGCACGTGAGCTTCACCTTCGATCCGGCGACCGGGCAGATCACGCTGGCCGATGGGAACAGCTTCCTGATCGACGCCGAGGACGTGACGGCGATGTTCGGGGGCGAAACGGCGCTGGCCGAGGCCGCAGAGCCGGCCGTTCCGGGCGATTTCGAGCCGGCGGTTCTGGCGCTTGATGCGGGGTTTGCGGATTTCGGCGCGGCGCTGTCGTTCCATATTGCCTTCGGGGCGGATGGCGACAGCCTTGGCGCGGGCGGCGACGTGGTGCTGGCGGCGGATGCCGGGCGGGACACGGCGGAGGCGCTGGCCGCGGCGATCAACGCGGCGCTGGATGCGCTCGACATCGACCGGCGCGAAGTGGCGGCCACGTCGGTCGGCGGCTGGACCCTGCCCGCGAGCCAGCTGGTGCGGGCCGAGGTGATCGGCGACGTGGTGACGCTGGTCGGCACGAATTTCGCGCAAGCCATCGGCAAGGACGCCATCGTCTTCGGCGTGTCGGGCGTGGATGTGTCGCACGAGGTGCGCTTCACCGTTACCGAACTTGGCGGGTCCAACGCGGGCCGGATGCTGGGGCTGACCGCAGACGGGTTGCCGCATACCGGCGACATGCTGGGCGAGGCGCTGACGGAGAGTCAGACGCTGGGCAAGCCGCGGCTCTTCCTCGACACCGAGGCGACCGGGCTGAGCCTCACGCTTTCTGCCGGGGCGGAAAATGGCCTTAACCTCAAGCTCGCACTGGGGCCGCTTTCGGTCGGCGTGGTGAACGGGACCGCGATGCTGACCGCCGGGCAGGGCAGCACGGATCCGGCGCATGTGAATGTCGGTTTCAACGACGTGGACGGGGACGCGCACGACGGGGAATACAACCTCGCCGATCTGATCGACCTTGCCACGGACAGCGGGCGGTCGTTCCTCGACCTCATCAACCTCGACGTGGCGGTGGGTCTTCTGATCGACCTGCCGTTCCAGGACAACATCGGTTTTCTCAACCCGGCGGATCACGGGCTGCGCTATGACGCGGACCTGATCACGACGGGGGGCGCCGTGGACCTCGCCAGCTTCGTCTCGGACCCGCTCGCGGCCTTCTCGGGCGACGTGATCGCGCTGTCGCAGGGCGAGGGGATCACCGGGGACTTCACGCTGAACCTCCCGTCGGTGGCGGATATCACCGCCTTCCTCGCGGATTTCAACGTTCTCGCCTTCCTCAACGATCCCATCGCGGTGCTCGACGGGCTCGACATGATCCTGAACCGGATGCAGTCGATGTTCGACGAGTATCTGGGCAACATCACCCTGCCGGTGGTGGGCGATGCCATCGGGTCGGCGGTCACCTTCTTCGATGACTTCCGGTTCAACGTTCTGGAAAGCGTGCGGGTCGCGGCCGAGACGCCGAAGGCCGACGGCTCGATGCCGACCACCGTGGACCTGATGACCGGGTTCCTCAACGACAAGCTGAACGAGTGGTTCAACGCGGGCAATGAGCCGATCACCTTCATTCAGGCGGCGTTGAACACCGACGGGGCGCTGGACGAGAGCTATCTCTACGGCACGATCAACTTCGGCGCGACGATCTTTGACGAGATGCTCGACATCGCCTTCGAGCTGGGGATTCCGGGCTTCGAGCTGGATGTGAAACAGGGCTCGCGGGTGCGCGTGGCGCTTGATTACACGGTGAACCTTGGCTTCGGGCTGAACAAGAACGGGTTCTTCCTGCTCAACGACACCGACCATGACGAGATCACCATTGGCGTGCTCGCGGACGCGGGCAGCTTCCAGGGCTCGGCCAAGCTTCTGGGCGTGCTGGGCGTCAATGCCGACGCGGTGACGGAAGAGAACGGGAGCTTCATCGGCGAAGGCAACGGCGAGGGCACGGCCAAGGTCTCGGCCACGCTGGGGGCGGCACTTTACGGCGATCAGGGTCTGACCATCGTGTCGCCGGGCGACGCGGTCGGCGCGGACGAGATCGCGATGGACCTGTCGGGCATTCAGGCCAAGACCGGGGCGGGGGCCGACCTCGATTTCGAGAAGGCGCTCTATGTCACCAAGATCGACGCCTCGCAGCTGATCGCCTTCAGCTTCACCGCCGATATCGACATCCAGATCGGGCTGGAGGCCAACATCCTCGACCCGACGACGGGGGACCCGCTGCTCATCGCCGGGTCGCCGCTGATCCCCTCGGTGCGCACCGAGCTTGTGGTGGCCGGGCACTACGCGAGCCTGAGCGGCGAGGGCTTCGTCTTTGACGAGCTGTCGTTCAAGAACGTGCGGATCGACGCGAACGTCATCTACGAGGCCTTCATCGAGCCCATCGTGACGCCGATCAAGACCTTCATCGACCCGCTGGCCGATGCGCTTGGCTGGCTCAACGAGGTGCCGTTCAGCTTCGTAACCGATGCGCTGGCGGCGGCCTTCCCGATCTTTGGCGTGGTCAAGTCGATCAGCGACACGATCATCCAGATCGACCAGTTCGTCGATACCCTCGACGCGACCGGCGGGCAGTTCATCTTTGGCGACTTCGACCTGATTTCGTCGGTCTCGGGCGACGAGGCGGGTGGCGCACGTGGCAGCGGTGGCGGACTCGATGCCTCCACCGCGACGCGGGACACGGGAAGCGCGACGCCCACCTCGGGGTCGAACGGCAATCCCTTCGGTGTCTTCGGCAATCTCAAGCAGGGCTTCGCCATCGAGATCCCGCTGCTGTCGGACCCCTTCTCGGCGATCAACCTGCTGACCGGGAAATTCGATCAGGTCGACCTGATCAAGGTGCACGCGACGCTTCTGAACCTCGATTTCCCGCGCACGAGCCTTGTCGATCTGATGCTGAACGAGATCGGCGCACCGGGTTGGGTGAGCGACATCATCTCGGGCGCGTTCCGCTTCGAGATCGGGGCCCATGCCTATGCCGGGCTCACGGCGGGTTATGACCTGTCGGGGATCGTGAACTTCGTCAACACGCTCGATCCCGAGCGGCTTCTGGACGGGGTTTTCCTCGATGCCGGGCCGTTCCTCGACCTGGGCTTCGACATCTATGCGGCGCTGAACCTTGGCATCGCCGGGCTGGAAGCGGGCGGCGGGGCGAATATCGCGATCTCGTTCAACGACCCGAACGACGACGGCAAGCTGCGCATCCCGGAGCTTGTCGCGATCCTCGACGCCTCGATCGACGATCCGTCCAAGACGCTCGGCTATCTCTTCGAGGGGCGTTTCGACGTCTATTTCTTCCTCAAGGTCTGGGCCGGGATTTCCATCGACCTCGGGCTTTTCTCCATCGACCTCAAGTGGCGCCATACGGTGGTGGACATCAACGAGTCGCTGACCTTCGGGGGCTTCGAGCTGCCGCCGCGCGTGGCGGGCGATATCGCGGCGGGCGAGACCGCGATCCTTGCAGTCGGGTCCAACATCGGCAACTCGATGTCGAACCTCACGCAGGATGGCAACGACCGGATCACGCTCAGCGGGCCCAATTCACCGATCCAGGTGCAGCTCACCAACCAGCAGGGCAGCCTGTCGGGGAGCTTCAGCGAGGACGCGGGCGGGATCATCATTCCGGCGGGCAATGGCGACAACACCGTGGACCTGTCGGGGCTTTACACCAGCGGCGCGGGCAAGCCGGTCGTGGTTTACGCCGGAGACGGCAACGACACGATCAAGCTGCCCGACAACGGGATCACCGTGGTCTTCGCGGGGGCGGGCAACGACCGGATCACCTCGGGCCCGAATGCCAAGGGGACCTATGTCATCTTCGGCGAGGCCGGGTCCGAGACCGTGGACATCAAGGGCGGCAACGTCATCTTCATCGGTGACAGCGACATGGGGATGCGCGACGTCTTCCTGACCGAGTTCGCCACCGGCGGGCTGACCGATGCGAAGGTGCGCGCGCTTCTGGGTATCAATGCCGATGGCACCGTGACGGGCGCGGGCGCGCAGCAGAACTACAACGGGACCGACGCGAACGGGAACGCGGTGAAGCTGAGCCTTGCGGGCGTGCTGGCCGACTACACCCGCGCGACCCAGATCAAGGCGGCGAGCGAGGCCGAGACCGTGACACTGGGCGGCGGCAACCATGTCGTGCTGACCGGCGGCGGGGCGGACAAGATCATCGCAGGGTCCGGCGCGACCGGAGTGATCCGGGTGCTGTCGGGCGCGGGCGACGACACCGTGACCATCGCGGGCGGTGCCGATGCGCTGGTCGAGGGCGGCGCGGGGAGCGACCGGCTCGAAACCAATGCGGCGGTTTCCACCCTCTGGGGCTGGGGCGCGGCGGCGGGCGAGGCCGGGCAAACCGGCAACGCCGGGATCGACACGCTGGCGCTGCGCGACGGGACCGACGTTCTGGTCGGCGGCGCCGGCAACGACACGCTGCACGGCCAGTTGGGCAACGACCTGATCGTGGGCGGTATGGGGAATGACACGATCACCGGCGGCAAGGGCGTGGATATCCTCGTCGGCGGGCTTCTCGACATCACGACGGTCGCGGGCGCGCAGGTGCTGACCATCGACGACTTCGACCCGGTCACTTATTTCGGGCAGGCGGTGATCCTGTCGGCGCGTGACCTTGCCGATGGTGACGATGTCATCCGGGGCGGCACCGGGGCGGACCTTCTTCTGGGCGGCGGCGGTGGCGACACGCTGTCGGGCGGCGACGGAAACGACGCGGTGGTGGGCGATTTCGCCCAGCTCACCGTAGCGCAGAACCTGCTGATCGAGAGCGTCGACACTCAGTACGACACTTCGCTCAATGCCGGCACCGATACGCTGGGCGGCGATGCGGGCAACGATATCCTGATCGCGGGCGGCTCTTCGGCCGGGGCCGAGACGGTGATCGACCTTCAGGGATCGAACACGGTTCTGGGCGACTTCGGCATCCTGCGCGGGGCGCGGCTGTCGGATGCGGTGACCTTCGCGCAGTCGAAGTCCTCTTCGGCGGGCGGCGACGATATCGTGACCACGGGCGAGGGCAACGACCTCGTCATCGGGGGCGAGGGCAACGACACCCTGACCACCGGGCTGGGCAGCGACATCGTGCTGGGCGATCTTGGCACCATCGACGTGATCAATTCGACGATCACCGGGATCGTGACGGCGCATGACGGCGACGACATCATCACCGTGGGCAATGGCACGGGCACCGACATCACCGACATCGTGATCGGCGGCGCGGGCGACGACCGGATCACCGCGGGCTCGGGCGGGCTCATCCTGCTGGGTGACAACGGGGTGCTGACGCTCGATCCGGCGGCGCTTCTGGCAGCGCGGAGCTATATCCCGCCGGGGCCGGGCGCGACGCCGGAAGACCTCGAGAACGACGCGCGCATCCGGGCACAGATCGCGGCGGTCGCCAAGATCAGCGCCGATGCCTCGGACGCGAGCGACGGGGACGATACGGTGAACGCCGGAACCGGGTTCCTCAATGCCGTGATGGGCGGCGGGGCGGACCATGTGACGCTGTCCGATGCCACGAGCTATGTCCTTGGCGATAACGGCAGCATCGAGATCCTCGACGACGGCGTGCTTCTGACGGCGGTTTCTGGCGATTATGCCGGAGACGATACGATCATTGGCGGCGCGGGCGATGACCTGATCATCGGCGGGCTTGGCGCGGATACGATCTCCTCGACCGATGGGGCCGATGTGATCCTGGGCGACGACGGCACGATCCGCCACTATCGCGACAGCGCCGATGATGGCGATGTGGCCGAAGCGACGGGAACGACCGGCGGGGACGATGTCGTGACCATCACCGCCGGTGCGGCGATTGCCCTACTGGGCACGGGGGCTGACCGGCTGACCGCCGGGAACGGCGGCGTGATCGGGCTGGGCGATACCGGCACGGTGACGCGCCGGACCTCGGGCACGACGGTCGCGACCACGGCGGAAGGCACGGGAGTGGACACGCTGACCTCGGGCAGTGGCGACGACATCCTCATGGGCGGCGACGCGGGCGACGTGATCGACGGCGGCGACGGCGACAACGTGATCCTGGGCGACTTCGGGAGCTTCGACAGCGCGGGCACGCTTCGCTCCGACTGGAGCGCGCAGGATGGCGACGACAGCGTGACCGTCGGAAACGGCGACAACCGGGTGATCCTTGGCGGTGGCGCGGATGGCGCGACGCTTGGTAATGGCGACAACCGGGTGATCGGTGACGCGGGCGCGATGGACTGGACCTCGGGCGAGGTGATCGAGACGCTCGACGACGACAAGGGCGGCGCGGACGCGATCACCGGCGGGAACGGGGACATGGTCGTGCTGGCGGGTGTCGGCGGCGACACGGTCGACCTGGGCGACGGCGCGCATAGCGTGCTGGGCGATGCAGGACGTTTCGACGCGGCGGGAACGCTGACGTCGGACGTGACGGCGGGCGACGGCGACGACGTCGTGACGCTGGGCCACGGCGGATCGCGGGTGATCCTTGGCGGCGGCGCAGACAAGGCGACGCTGGGCAATGGCGACCACCGCGTTCTGGGCGACTACGGCACGAACGACTGGACCGGGGACGAGGTTCTCACGAGCCTCTCCGAGACTCTTGGCGGTGCCGATGAGATCACGACCGGCACCGGCGACGATGTGGTCTTCGGTGGCATGGGCGCCGATGTGCTTCATGTCGGCGAGGGCGACAATGCGGTGCTGGGCGACGCCGGAGAATGGGAGGCCGTGGGTCGGCTGACCTCGGACTGGCTGGCGACGGATGGCGACGACACGGTCACCTCGGGCGCGGGTCAGGACCGGGTGATCCTTGGTGGCGGGTCGGACACGGCCGAGCTTGGCGACGGCGACAACCGTGTGCTGGGCGA